>CAZWAT010000237.1:0-3943 GCA_964632015.1 uncultured Planctomycetaceae bacterium | reverse complement strand
GTCTGGGCGAAGTGCCCGTTTCCTGGCGAAAGACGCGCGAGAAATGCAGAGGATCCCCAAAGCCAACACGACTGGCGATCTCGGCAATGGGCAGTTGCATTTTCCTGAGCAGCAATTTACTTTGCGCTATGCGAACGGTTTTCAGATACCGCATCGGGGTTGTGCCGACGTGGCGGCGAAAGAGCATCCCGAAGTAGTCATCGCTGAGTTGGACGGATTCGGCGATATTCTCCAGGGTCAGATCATGGCGCGCATAATGCTCGGTGATAAAGTCAATGCCGAGCCTCACCATGTCGAGTCGTTGGGGTTCGGGATTCTTCAGGGATTGAGCATTGTCCAAAAGAATAGCCAAAAGTTCCAGTAGAGCGGCCTTGATACGAAGCTGTCTTACCGGCGTAGAGTGTTCCTCGTCGGCAGGGTCATATGCGTTGGTTCCGGTGAGATAACCGGGATGGGGGTGTCCCGGGATCCGACATCGGCCTGCGAGCGTCTTAAAGGCCAGAAGCAGTCGTTCGGGATGAATCACCGGCATGGGACAGAACAACGGCGATTTTCCCATATAAGACAATTCGTCGATTCCCTCGATATTCAGAAACACGCACCACCCGCAATGATGAAGGCCCTCGGCTTTGGATGAGTAATTGCCGAAATGCACGTTGTGCAGGGTTACGGTGTTGGGGGATAACTGCACCGTCCTGTCACCAATGCGAAAATCGTTGTATTGTCCCGAGATGACAAAGGAGATTTCCAGATGCGGCGCCGGAGGGTTGTGGTATCGCCCGTAGCCCACGCGATCGGCAAAAGGGATGGGCGGCAAAGAGTTGCGATGTACCCAATTCGCCAGCTTGCTAAGCTGAGAATAGGTTTCGTCCATGTTTTCCAATCTTGTGTCCATAGACGTATTATCCGTGAATACTACAATCGGGCAAGATCTGATAGGGAGCATTTACATGATATTGTGGAAAAACGGCAAGCTGGAATACATCAAGGAAAGTGTACGAATCGCTCAGTGGCGATTGGGGTTGGAAATCGATGGGGCAATTATCCATGTACCAGCCGGTGACGTTGTCGCAGAGATGAGAGATCGGGGATGGACGCTTCGATGTCCGCTGCGAAACGGCCAGATCGAATGGATCGTGGTGTTGAGTGAAGACGAATCGTCGTTGACGGTCGAATCAACGCTCGCAAACCACGGCCCGGAACCGGTGAAACTGGGCAAAGCCTATCTCCTGGATAGCGAATCGGTGGTCTATGGGCAGCCCGCCGATGACGTGGTCGCCCTGCCGTGGCAGGTCTGGGGAAGACTGATTGTGTATCCTCTGAGTGATGACGACATGCCTGGCCTGGCCAAGGTGAAGGTGCAGTTCTACAATCGTTCGCGCAAAGAGGCGTTGCAGGCGGCGTTCACCACGTTTCAGCGGGCCGACACGGAAATCCTCCTCGAACGCCATCAAGGCGCGCTGACCGGCCTGAAGGCGTACTGCAATTTTTCCGGATGGGAACTTCAGCCGGGGAAGAAGACGGACACGGAAACCTTCCGCCTGGCCGTGGGCAGCGATCCGCTGGAGCAACTTCGCGGTTGGGCCGACATCGTGGCGCGAAACACCGCGGCCAACGTCTGGCAAGACACGCCCATCGGGTATCTCGGGGGGGCCTGGGTAGATACCATCAACGGCGAACAAGGCTACGAAACAATCACGTACGAGAATCTCGAAGCCATCAACAATCGACTGGGCGGGCTGGGCATTCGATACCTGTGGACCAGCATACGCAACATCGAGGGTGGGCTTCCGGGGAACTGGCTGAAATGGAACCATCGGTTGATTCCCAGCGGGCGCGAACCGTTTATCCAGAACGTGCAAGACCGAGGATTCATTCCGGGCTTCTGGGTGGGACCGTTCTATCTGTGCAGCATGCTGACGGACCTGATGGAGGAACTGTCCGACGCGATTCTCAAACAACCGGACGGAACGCCCCTGATCGTATGCAATGAATGGCGGCATGGAGATGCCGGCCGCATCCCCAGAAAGGATCGTCCGTGCCTGTACGCGCTGGACCCCTCCCACCCCAAGGTGCTGGAGTTCATCCGCAAGGTCTTCGAGACGTATCACGAATGGGGTGTGCGATACTACATGGTGGACTTCCTGGAAGCGGGCGCGGGAAACATCCATCGCTTCCCTTACAAGGAGCATTACGACAAGTCCCTCGTTGCCGGGGCGGAGGCCTATACGAACTTCCTGCGCGTGATGAAGAAGGCGGCGGGCAAAGACGCGTATCTTCTGAGTTCGACGGGACCGTCGCTGCACCACGCCGGAATACTCGATGGCGTTCGTACCGGAAATGATTTCGGCGAGGGTCGCCCGCTCAGCCAGGAGGCGTTCTTTTATCCGGCGACGTACGTCATCAACAACCTGTCGTTCTGGACCGGGGCGGAGTACGCCCTTGGCAACCAGGCGGCCACCTTTCACACCCACAGAAAGCTGTATCTCAATGACTCCGGCAACGTGTTGACGGTGGACAAACCCCTGCCCCTGTCCCATGCCCGGATTCACGCCACGATCCACGCCTTCAGCGGCGGCCCCAGCATGCTGGGTGACGATATCCGCCAGATCAGCGACGAGCGATTGTCGCTCCTGCGAAAGACACTTCCGCGAAGCAAGGACATCGGCATTCCGATCGACCTGTTTGATTCTCCCAGGCAGGTGGGTCCAAGGCTGTTCCATCGCCGCGTGGATGCAAAATGGGGAACGTACGACGTCGTGGCCGCGTACAACCTGGCCTCCGAACCGACCGACATAGATCTGGACCTCACGCGACTTGGGCTCGACGCAGACAAGAGCTATCTCGTTTGGGATTTTTGGAACGAGCATTTCATGGGCAATGCGTCCGGACGGACGACGATTCACGCAGCCCCCGAATCCGTAACAGTGCTCCGTTTCGTTGAGGATCCTAGTCAGCCGGTCCTTGTTGGCACCGACATGCACGTGTTCATGGGAGAAATGGAAATACTCGACTCGAAATATGATGCGTCGGAACAAACCCTTGCCTTCACAGCGACGCGGCCACCGAAGGAAATGGGAACCGTCTTTGTCCACGCGCCGAATGACGTGTATGTGAAGAATTTCGAGGGGCTCCACATCGCCAAGGATGCTCGGGACAACACGCTGATCATCGCCGCCCCGCTGAAGTTTGAGAAAGAGCATGTAGTGCGCCGGGAGATCAAGTTCGGAAAACTGTCGGAAGTTCTGGACATGAGCAAACTGGACCTGGCGTGAGGGAGACTGCCCGTCTACACCGGCGGTGTGATGCGGATCAGCCGCCTTCCGCATCCGCTCGTGGTCAATCTCGAAGGCCTGACCAGGGACGTCGGCTGCGACGGCACCTACGTCGTCAGAATGCTCCGTCTAACGAGCCTCGCGCCCGACATCATCGAGGCGATCCGGTGCGGAGACGAGCCCGACGGTTTGTCCCGAGTCGAGGGGTCTGAGCCTGGAGAAGCTACGGACATAAAAAGGGGTCAGGAACCTTTTTCGGCATTTCTTGGTCTTCCTCTGGGTTTGAGGGTTGATGTGAGGTTCCATTTTGTTGCCATTTTGCGGACCCATTCCTCCCGGCCGAAGGGGCAGCCGCGTTGCATGCAGTTTTGAAGTGCGGCCATTTCGGCGTCACTTTGCGGATGGTTCACGATTTGCAGCCAGTCGTCGGGCAGACCTCCGGACGGTGGCGTCAGCGGAATGGCGGGAACATCCGCAGGTTGCTTGCCTTCGCGGGCAGCGGCGCTGCTCCATGGCCAACGCTCGGCCGATGTCGCCATGCCAGCGCGAACGGGATTCCGCTCGACGTATCGAAGCACCGAAAGCACCGCGTCGCCGCCTTCGAGCATGCCCATCGCACGCTGATCGAACGCCGGCCTGGTCTGCTGAATTGGAAAACTCTTGAACCG
>CAZWAT010000236.1:0-3947 GCA_964632015.1 uncultured Planctomycetaceae bacterium | reverse complement strand
AATTTGACAGTCGCCATTGTCATGATCTATTGCTCGTCAAAGGTCAGAAGGTTGTTTGCATTAAGCTCTCGCAAGTCCTCGAGGAAGGCATCCCTTGCCTGCTGAATCTCCCTTGGCTTGGGGTCAGAAAGTAATTGAGCTTCTTCTTCGAGCATCGCGCTTGCCCGCTCCGAAAGATTCCTGCGGATCTTGTCGGATATCTCCGTGTCGGCCCCGAGGAGTGCAAGTGCAAGCCTCTTGGAATCGATTCCTCGAAGGCCTTCCTGGAGTGACCGGTCGGAGATCATGGTGATGTCTTCCCACGTTACCATCATGCGTGCGATATGGTCCGCGGAGCTTTTGTCCGCTTCGCCGATGGCTTTGAGCAAGCTATCGCGCAGCTCATTGCTCAGAGATCTAAGAAGTATAGCCACCTTTCGAATCTGTGCCTCTCTCCTACCCCTGGCGAGAAGCTCAGGCGACTTGAGCTTTGACAGCACCAGGTTCGCCACTCGCCTGCGAACGTCAGGAGACGTTTCGGCACACGCAGCCATGCCCTTCACAGCCTCGACGCGCATTTCATCGGGAAGCTTTGAAAGTAGTTCGGCGCTTTTCATTGATGGAAGTTCTGCCAGCACCATCGCGGATACCTGTGCGCCTTCACCTTCCAGGGCAACAGCAAGCTCGCCTGTCTCGACCGACCGGATGGGTATGAATGGATCCTTCATCTCAACCATGTCAGGCAGTCTTCGAAGGACATCTTGGGCCTTGTCTTGACCCAGCGTTCCCTCCAACAGCTTCTGCCAATACGCCTGCCCCTGAAGCTGCTTGCCGTTATGCAGCATGTTGACGAAGTCAATCACTGTATCGAGGTTCTGCTGGGGTTGGCCAGATGCTTTGAGATAAGCCATCTCGGCGACCACATCTGTGACAAATTCGGGGGTAGCGCCCTTAAGCAGTTCCGCAGCACTGGACGGATCCAGGCTCATCAGCAACATTGCAGCCTTTCTGGTAGCCGATGACGCCACTTACGCGTCTCCCTTCTCTGACTGTACCCAACTCAGGAACAACCGTTTGACTTCGTCGGGATTGTCTTGTAGAGCGCGAGTTATCCTCGCCCGGACGACCTCGGGGTCAGCATCGGTGCCGGGCAACAGGTAGTCGTCCTTTGATCCGGATTGCGGCAGCGATCCTTGAGCGTTGCCTGCCAAGGCAGCCTGTGCCTTGCCTTTGGTCTTTGGCGTGCCGAACATTTTCAACAGAAGAATGACACCAACTACCATAACCGCCAGTGACGATCGTTTCGCCAGCTCAAGGATGAAGTCTTTTGTGAACAATCCCTGATCCGCCTGTGCGGTTTCGTCTTGTTGCTCAGGCTGATGAAACGTTGTTTGAACCACCTTGGGCGGTGCGTCGGTTTCGCTCATGCCAACCGCATTTCGAATAATCTCTTCGGCGTCTTTTTCGGTAATGGAAGGCCTGCCGTCTTCACCGTTGCCAAGATCCACAAAAGCGGCGACGCTGATGTTCTTGATGGCCCCGGCGTGATCGACGCGTTGTTCAATGGTCTTGCTTACAAGATATGTGTTCTCGGCGGTAAGCTCTTTGCTTGCAGTACCGGCAGGTTCGCCTTCCGCGGAGACGCCGGGAGTGGTGGTGGATGTGGTTTCCTTCTCTCGTGTGGCGACTTTGCTGTCTGGGTCATAAGTCTCGCGGGTTTGGTTGGTGGAGGCTGTTTCCAGAACCACGGACACCTGTACGGAGGCGCGGTTTGGGCCAAGAACCGCAACCAGCATGTTCTCCGCCTTGGCGGCAAGGTATTGCTCGATTCGGCTCTTGTAGTCCAGGAAGGTGCTCGCACCGCGGGCGAAATCGTTGTTGTGGTTATCCCCGGCCAGAAGGTTTCCATTCGAGTCGACAACCACCACATCTTCGTTTGCCAACCCAGGTACTGCACCGGCCACCATGTGCGTAACGGCAGCAACGCTTGAGGCAGAAAATCGCCATCCGCCCTTGAGTTGTAGAATAACCGTTGCCGAGGCTTTCTGATCGCCTTTGGCGAAGACAGTCCTTTCTGGCCTGACTACATGCAGTCTGGCACGTGAGACGCCCTGTATCAACTGAATGCTTCTTGCCAGTTCGCCTTCCAGTGCCCGCGTATAGTTGACCTGCTGGGCGAAAGGACTTGCCCCGATCTTTTCCTCGTCGAGAATTTTGTATCCATCTTGGGAGTCGGCGGGCAGGCCGTGGGACGCCAGCGACAACCTCAGGCGTGCCTGAGATCCCTGCGGAACCATAATGGTTGTGCCACCGTCCGTCAGTTCGTAGGGGGTCTGGTTTTCAGCGAGCTTTTCGACTATTTTCGCCGCCTCCGAAGGATCCAACTGGCTGAATAACAGTCCCATCTGGGGCTTGCGAGCCCAGTTGACAATCACGACAGCCGACCCGACGCAGGCAAGAAGAAGGCCCAGCAGCATTACTTTTCGTGTAATGCTCAGGTGCCCCCAGATCTCACCGAAGTTCTTGAAGATTGTCGCCAAAGTCTATTCCTCAGCAATATTTCGCGACAGAATGATCATATCTGCATATTCATTGTTTGTTTGTAGGCCTCGATGACCTTGTTTCGAACGCCCATCAGCAGCTTAAAGCTCATGTCGGCCTCTGCCATTGCAGCGACGGCGGGGACGACATCCTGACTGTTTCCTGTGAGAAGGTCTTCGATGGCAATCTGTGCTGATTGCTGATCGCTGTTGACCTTGTCGATCGCCGATCCGAGCACCTGCCCGAATCCAACCTTTTCGCCTTCGGTCACTTGTTGCCGTGGCGTAATTGGTTGAGATCCAAGTGGCGCAACAGGGTTACTATTGACTGGATTGATTGCCATGGTTATCTCCTAGCGGATCACCTCAAGGGCTACATCCACCATGTCCTGGTATCGTTTCAGAACCGCCGCATTCGCCTGGTATCCCCTACTGGAGACGACCATCTGCATCATCTCCACGGGCAGGTCGATGTTGGGCATGAATACAAATCCATCTTCATCGGCATCCGGATTGCCCGCATCTAACACGCGCTTGAACTCTGTGGCGTAGTCGGCCTTGACGCCGTTGACTTTGACTCCGGCGATCCCATCCTCGGCCGTCAATGACACACGCTGCCTTCGGTAGGGTTGGCCGTTGGGGCCTCGCGATGTATTCGCGTTCGCAATGTTGTTGGCCGTGACGTGCATGCGCGTTGATTCGGCACGCATTCCGCTGACGGCCAGATCCACAGGAGAAGCAATTTTGTCCAATGCCATCTGAGGTCTCCTTATTGCCCGATAGCCATTTCCATCTGGCGCATCATCTTGCCCAGCATCCGGAAGTATGTCTTATACATGGCGGTGTTCTTGACCATCTCGCCAACTTCCTGGTCGAGATCCACATCATTGCCAAACTCATTCATTTCGATCGAAGAGTTGGTGACGATCGGCGCCATCACCTCTTCAATGTCCTTGCCCGTGCTCAGCGCCTCTGCCAGTGCCCGCTCAAATTGAACACCGCGTCGTCGATAGCCCGGCGTGTTGAGGTTGGCGATGTTATTGGCGATCAGCGACTGCCTTGCGCTTGTCGCCTGCAGTCCCGCACGCAAATAGTCGATCATTTCAGCTTTCACAAGCTTGCCTCCCGCGCCGGCTCGAGCAGACCATCCTGGCGATACCGGCGAAGCTTTTCTCTGAGGGTTCGGTCGGTAATTCCAAGCAGACTCGCTGCCTTTACCTGGTTCTTTCGAGTGCGTCTAAGCGCCTCCAGCACCGCCTGCCGTTCGAGTTCCTGAAGGCGAAGTGTGCTGGAATCATCAACTGCTGGCCCTTGGCGACCCCCCGAGCCGCAAGTGCATGAGATAAGCTCATCTCGCAGGTCTTCAGCTTCTTTGAGTGAGAGCGTTTTGCCTTCGCCAAGTATCAGTGCGGTTCGCACGGCACTGCG
>CAZWAT010000235.1:0-3978 GCA_964632015.1 uncultured Planctomycetaceae bacterium | reverse complement strand
TATGAGCGAGCCACATCGGCCGGCCCAAAGACTTCGAAGTTTATGAGCGAATGCCTGCAGACACAGGCAAAACAGCTTGGCCTGAAAATGGTCGACCGCCAGATGGTGGTCAAATTTATCACCTCCGGCGAAGGCGCCGACAGGCGCATCGTTGCCGTGTTGTGTATCAACCCCTCCAAGGTTCGCCAGGCGGATAAGGGCTTGAGCGTATTTGTTGCACGCAATTGGGTTCTTGCGGCGGGCGGAGCCGGAGAAGTCTACAAAACAACCGTGTACCCCCGCAGGCAATATGGGATTCATGGCCCGGCCTTTGAGGCGGGTCTGGAAGGATGCAACCTGACGGAATCGCAATATGGCCTGGCGTCCATCAAGTTCCGCTGGAACGTCTCTGGCACATATATGCAAGTGGTTCCACGCATCTTCAGCACCGACGCCCGCGGCGGTGACCCGAGGGAATTCCTCACCGAATACTTCAACAACATGCCGACAATGGCGTTGAATATCTTTTTGAAAGGCTATCAATGGCCCTTTGACGCTCAGCGCATCACAGACATGCAATCGTCACTGATTGACATGGCGGTTCATCAGGAGACCGTCGTACGAGGCAGAAGAGTGTGGATGGATTTCCTCAGAAATCCGATCGGCAAGGAAGAATGGGAAGAATTCGACCTCAGCCGCCTGC
The DNA here is from genome assembly GCA_964632015.1 of uncultured Planctomycetaceae bacterium. GTDB lineage: Bacteria > Planctomycetota > Phycisphaerae > SM23-33 > SM23-33 > JAAYCO01. The sequence continues at coordinate 3,296 of CAZWAT010000235.1, read as the reverse complement.
CTGGAGAAGCAAGAGAATACCTTGAAAAGACCGGCGCGATGCAGCAGTTGCCCGTCGAACGCCTTGCACATATGAACACGCCGGCAATAGAGATCTATACGGAGAATGGAATAGACCTCTACAAAGAACCACTCGAGATCGCAGTCTGTGCCCAACACCACAATGGTGGATTTTCTGTTGATAAATGGTGGCGAAGCAACATCTCCAACACATTTGTCATTGGCGAAATGGCCGGTACCCATGGCGTCAAGCGCCCTGGCGGATCTGCCCTGAATGCCGGGCAGGTAGGTGCACTGAGGGCAGCTCAATATATCGCGAATGTCTGCGACAATGATGTTCCGCGGGATGTTACCGATATCGACAAGCCGCTGGCGTCGGCGATCGAGGAATTCCAGAAGCTTGTATCCGGGGATGAGCAGAGCCCATCACCAAAAAGCGTTCTGCACGAAATAGCTGACCGCATGACGCGGTACGGTGCGCATATCCGCTGGAAGCAGGGCGCATCTGACGCGCTTTTGCAGGCAATCGAGCAATACTGCAAGCTCATGGAACAGGGAATGCGAGTGTCGTCACCATCAGAGACCCCAAAAGCTGTTCTTGCAATCCAGCAGTGCCTGACACATGTGGCTTTGTTGAAGAGCATTGTCAGCATTATTGACAAAGGCGCTGGCAGCCGGGGAAGTCATTGCATTCTGGATGAGAGCGGCATCGAAATGCATCCGGCATTGATTGATCCTGCAACCGACAGCCCATACCGGTTCAAGCCAGAAAACACCGAGCTTCGGAACACGATCCAATGTCTGCGTTTCAACCCGGTAAGCGAACACTTGTTTGACGTGTCTGAGGTCGCCCCTAGACCTGTGCCGGAACGACAGATCGCTTTTGAGCCAGCGTGGGCTGAATATCGGCGAAAGGCTATATATCAGGTGTAGAGGTATCCGGACTGGTCATGAATTTGCCCGTCCCCTTGGCCTTGAGCTGACCAGCCTGGACGATTCGCCCCTCAAGCACATGTAGCGGGTGACACGATCTGACGATCTTTGCGCTTACGGTGACAGGAGCATCCAAAGTAATCGGATGGCGGAATCTCACTGTCAACTCGGCCGTTACGGCGACAGTTCCATGGGCAAACAGGCAATTGGTCATAGCGCCGTCAAGCAATGCCGATATGACGCCTCCATGCAAAAGCCCGGAGTATCCACTGAAGCGATTCTGGCAGAAAAACGTTCCCTCAACGCCGCCATCCTCGGTGGTCTCAAACTGCACACCAAGCCCATGGGGAACCTGTGGGCTGCATACTACACAATGCCGATGTGCCTGTTGACGGGTTTTTGATAGAAGCTCCTGCGAGGGCTCAGTGGTCGCAGACATTTGATCCTACTTCCAGTGTGCCATTCAGATACGACTCCACGACCTCCTGCGGCGCCAGGGCGGGAGCTCCCACCACGACTTCTATTCCGTTTTGGGTGAACAACCCTTGAGCCCGTTGCCCCATTCCACCGGCAATAATGATGTTGGCACCCTGCTCGTGCAGCCATCGCGGCAGAACCCCCGGCTCATGCGGCGGCGGGGTCAGTAAGTTTGTAGCGGTGATCGTCTTCTTATCTTCAGAAACATCCACCAATGCGAATTGCTCGCAGTGTCCAAAATGCATGCAAAGTTTTCCGTCGGCAACAGGAATGGCGATCTTCATAAGCGATTTCTCCTCGCGAAGTTGTTTATCAGATTCAATTATCGGTTTGATGGCGACAGCGAACGCCTGGGCGGCGGGTGAATCCGCGCACGATTGCACAAATGGCGATCCGGCATCCCCGGAAGCCACTATCTCCGGATCCAGCGGGATCTTTCCAAGAAAGTGGACTCCCATTTCATTCGCTAATCGTTCACCGCCTCCGCTTTTGAACAGGTCCACATGACCCGCGCAATGCGGGCAGATCAGCCCGCTCATGTTCTCAATGATACCCGCTATTTCAAGTCCCAGGGTCTTGCAGAAGGACACGCTCCTGCGGACATCGGCAATAGCCACCTCCTGGGGTGTCGTCACAACAACAGCCGACGCTCCTTTGCCTACCATCTGGGCCACTGCCAGGGGCTCATCTCCGGTGCCTGGTGGCGAGTCTATGACAAGAAAGTCCAGTTCACCCCATTCGACATCCTTGAGGAACTGACGTATGACATTGTACTTCATAGGCCCGCGCCAGATGACCGCGGCGGACGGACTCTCCAGGAACCCGGCTACAGAAACAACCACAAGATTCTCATGCACCTGAAATGGAGATATCACGCCCGATCCGTCCCCGCCAAGGCGCTGCCCCTCGAGGCCCAAGATCCTGGCGATACTAGGTCCGTGCAAATCCACATCCAACAGCCCGACCTTTTTCCCCGCGCGGGCAAGCGACATCGCAAGATTTGCCGCTACCGTGCTCTTTCCAACTCCGCCCTTGCCGGAAAGCACCAACAACTTTCTACCAATGCGCTCCATCCGGGTTGTCAATTCAAGCTCATCCTGCTCTCGCTGCGAGGCATCCATACCACATCCGTCGGATCCGTTCTCCGCCATACTACACCCAATGTCCTTCCACGTTGGCCCCAGGGGGGCCTGCTTTAAGTATTCCCGCCTTGAATCACACTTACTACCGCAGATAAGTCCTGTCGGACATAACTCTGGAGCAACGGCTGTGCCATTAGTGCTGAGGTTATGGCGACATCACTTAAGCTACGCCTTTTACTATACTTGTGGCGCTAATACAGGTTTCGCCACTCCTCTGAGGCAACGCACAACAGTGCAAGTTGCATGTTTATCGCCTTCTACCCCGTCCGTCGCGGTCGGGCACATCGATCTTCAGCGACTGGATCTTCCTATAAAGTGTGCTGACATTTATGCCGAGGTCTCTGGCAGCACGCTTTCTCTGGCCGTCATACCTGGCAAGGGCTTCGCTTATAAGTACCTTTTCCATTGCCTCCAAGCTGAGGGTCTGATGGTCAGATAGGCCCGGCGCGTTTGGACGAAGCTCGGGGGGAAGGTGGTTCAGTTCTATCAACTCGCCTCGGCACAAGACAAAAGCCTGCTCTATGATGTTCTCGAGCTCCCGCACATTGCCCGGATAGTCATGCTGCATAAGCCTTTCGAGTACCTGATCACTGACACCAACAATATTCTTGTCTGTCAGGCGGTTGAACTTTGTTATCAGGTGATCTACCAACAAGGGAATGTCTTCTCTGCGACTAACCAGACCAGGAAGCTTCAGATACACCACGCGGATGCGATAATAGAGATCCTCACGAAACACCCCAAC
>CAZWAT010000234.1:0-3979 GCA_964632015.1 uncultured Planctomycetaceae bacterium | reverse complement strand
AGAACAAACACAGGTACGATTTCACCGATGCCGAAAACGTCAGCTATGGTTATCAGAGGCCTCTCGAGGACAAGACCAATGGCGTGACGGGCAGGTCAAGCTCGCAGGTCGCGATCCTGGCGGATTCGATCAAGACTAACACTTCCCCTACATGGCCGACATGGTCGGGTGACGTCTCAACGGCAAACGCGAAGAAAGGCATCAGCCACAACCACACCGCTGGCGAGTACATCAATGTGCTCTATGCCGACTCGCACGTTGGCAACGGCAACAGAGGCGACCTTGGTCACAACAAGGACAACATCTACACCGCTTCGGGCAAGACGGATGGTGGTGACCCTAGCAGCACGTCGACCAGTGTGGGTGACCACACTCATTATAACGACAGCTACATCTTTGGACCTATTGAAGAAGACTAGATCAAGCTGAATATGGACTCATTCGAGCGGTCCTTCGGGGCCGCTCTTTTTTTTGCAGTGGAGGAACGTTTCCCGCGCGTGCTTCCATCCTTCGTTGAAGAGCAGAAGCAATTCTCGTTGTGCTGTCGGTCAGGTTGCTGGGGTCAATGCCCAGGAAGGTGACGTGAACATTCGACGAACGGTCTTTTGAGGACGGTAAAGTTTTGAACTGGACATTCCCCACCCCCGCGGACAGTGTCTGGATAATTTTGCCCCAGACATGGAGGCGGTGTCGTGTGCGTCTTTGTTGCAGGCGTTGGTGACGATCGCTGACTTTTTGGTTATTCCAACGGCGGACACGCCATAAGGCATGTCCGCCGTTTCTGTTGACGAGCATGTAACAGCATCGTCAACATACCCATGATGCGAATCCCGCCTGCCGGTCAGTTCTGGCAACTACGCCGCCTGCTGGCTGGGGGGTTCTTCGCCTTCTTGTTGTTCCTTTGGCTGCTCGGATATCACCTCGACATCCTCAGTGGTGTCGATGACAGTCGCCGGGGGCGGGGTCTGGCGTGACTCATCCATGGCTGACTTGGTAGCTTCTTCACCCTTACCCACGGCCTCGCCTGCCTTCTCGGCAGTGCGGCTGATGGTTTCCTGGGCCTTTGATGCTGCCTCCTTGCCGGCCTGTCCGATCGTGCGTTGCTCGGATTTTGTCGGACCGAACAGGCTCCCCAGAACCGCCCCGGATGCAACGGCGGCCAGACCTGTCACGAGTGGATGATCCCTGAGAGACTGCATCGCCTCGCGCCCGGCGTGTTTGATCTTATCCTCTGCACGATGGGTCATTTCGCCGGCACGATGTTGCACGTCTCGGGCCTTGTGCTTCATCTGTTCAGAGCGGGGTTCTGAAGGTGCGGGCTCCATGTACTCGTCCATCTCGGCCCACTCGTATTGTTCCTCGCCCTGCTCTTGGCGGGCCTGTCGGAACCTGTTGCCCGCTCGCTGTCGCCACTGCCCTAGTTTGTTCTTACCCTTCGAGACGAATTCCTTCGCCCGTTCGGAGGTTGATGGTTTGGTTTTGAACTCCTCGGTCTTGGCCCGTCCGTCTGTGCTCTGGGAGAATAACCATGCGAGCCCCCCGGCGGCACTGGTGAGCCCCACCGCGGAAATCACCGAGGCGACAGGATTGTCGCGTACCGTTCGCCCGGCATCCGAATGACGCACCTGGTAGATGACGGCTTCCCGCACACGATGCATCAACGTTTTGGGTTCAATTCTTCTTTCCAGGGCGCCGACCGTTCGGTCGATCTGCGTTCGCGTCAGCTCGACATCCTGTCGCAGCTCGTCGGCGCTTCGCTTATCCTTTATTTTGCCTTGTGTTTGAGCCATTCTTTATTCTCCCGTAGCGTCTGAACGGTCTGTTCCGGTTCAGGGCTTGTGGTCTTGATGGTGTTGATGGACTTTCGAATCATGACGTACCCGATCACGCCAACGACAACGCCCACTATCAGCGCCGACAACCATATCGCGTGATACCACGCCATCTGCATGTTCAGCGCGACTGTCAGGCCCGCGATGGCCGCAGCGACAAGGGCAAGGAACCCGGCGTATGCAACCGCCCCACCTGCGCCGATATAGGCGGAGTTTTTACCGTAAACGCGTGCCTTTTCGCTCATCTCGGCCTTGGCGAGGTCGATTTCCTGCTTGACCAGTTGCATCGATTGCCTGCCAAGGTCGCGTAGCAACTCAACGGTCTGGCGTTGATCGAGCGCCGACGCCGCCTGTTCTTCAACTTCCATTGTCATGAGTTTCCCCTTATGCCGCTATTGACTGGGATTGTTGAGACTCACCGGCCCCGGCATTTCGCAGCACTCGTCCCAGGGCCACTCCACCCAGCATCGCCACCGCGAGGAACGCCCCCGGACGGCGCTTACCGAAATCTTCCAACTCGCTTAGCAGACCCTTCGAATCGCGACTTTCGAGTCGCTGGGCGATTCGCGAAATCTCGTCGGCGGCGATGTCGCCATATCGGGCCATCTGGTCGTGATGATCTTCGCGAAGCTTCTGTGCAGCCTGGTGAATCGCGGAGGAGGCAGAGTTGAGATTTTCACACACGCGTTGCTTCTGCTCCTGCGCGAATTCCTATGCCCGGTGCTTACTTTCCTCGTACGCCTCAGAGGCATCTTGTTTAAGCTCCCGGGCCTGAGACCGGGCTTCGCTACCTTCGCCACCCATCGAAGGGGGCGCGCTTTGCCATTCCTGGTCAGGCATGAGTGTTCCTTTCCCCATAAAAACCCCGTAATGCCAATGTTCCCATGCACATTATATGCGCAGAATGTGCCCTTCAAGCCCCGCCGTCAAAGCGCGTGTGTAACGTCGGTAATCCCCAGACGTTATGATGGGTTCGGGACGAACTGGCCCCCGCGACAGGCCTGGAGATAGTGCAAACCTCGTACCTGTCCAGTCATCTCGAGCTCGCCCCTGTAGACCGGATCGTGCCAACCTTCAATGTCGATGCTTCCCTCGAACCCGCTCTGGCGAAGTATGGTAATGATGTCCGACCAGTTACTGTCGCCAAAGCCCGGCGTGCGGTGGAAGGCGAAGTTATCGCACCCGCCTATGCCACGCTCGCGAACGATGTCCCATGCGATTGTCGCGTCCTTTCCGTGGACGTGAAAGACCTTGTCCACCCACTTGCGAAGCTGGGCGATGGGGTCAATGAGTTGAACCATCTGGTGACACGGTTCCCATTGCAGGCCGATGTTGTCGGACTCCACCTCGTTGAAGAGCAACTCCCATGCGTCCGGGTTGTGGGCACAGTTCCAGTCGCCCCTGGCCCAGTCGCCGCGCATCGAGCAGTTTTCGAAGGCTATTCGCACGCCAAGATCTTTCGCCTTTTTCGCCAGCGGGCCAAAAAATTCGCCAAACGCCTTCATCGACTCTGGAATGGGTTTGTCGATGATCCGCCCGGTGAACGCCCCGACGATATCGCACCCGAAGAGGTGGGCGTTCTCGACGGCCTCCACCAACCCCGCCCGTGAAGACTCATACGTGGGATGATGCGGATCGAGGGGGTTTCCGTACACGCCCAGCGAGCTTATGACCGCTGAACTTTCGCCCAACGCCTCAAGCACCTTCGGGGCCAGGTCGGTAGAGTTCATGTTCTGGGCCTGCGAACCCCAGGTGATGCTGAAACTCTCGAACCCATGAGGGATAACCTGGACAAGATAGTCAAGGTCAGGCCTGACAAGCGTGCCGATACGAATGCCCATGGGATGACGAGCCTGAAGCGATGTAGACATTTTTTTCCCTTTTAATGATTTTGACTACCTGGTATTGCTTTTACGTTATCGTCCGCACAAGATACTAAGCATAACCGAGACACCGGTACAGTCTTGACTGAAAGTCTGAACTTCTTGTTCTATTGTCCGATTGTAGCGAGGCACACAAGTGAATGAAGACAGGGCGCATTTCATACCCCAGTGCTTTGAGGGAATAGTCAGGCCCAGGGTTAATGTATTTCCTCATGCACACACGTTTCATGAGATAGTTTATTGCGCCTCCGGAAAGGGCATTCA
>CAZWAT010000233.1:0-3983 GCA_964632015.1 uncultured Planctomycetaceae bacterium | reverse complement strand
CCCTGACATCGGCGGGCGTGAGAAATCGCTTGTCATAGCGGTCTTCGATTTCGCCACCTGGAGAGATAAGGTACAGGCAGTTGTGGGGCAGGTGCGGGGGCGTAAGGGGATGGGCGCTGCCGACAACGACCCACGTTCCGACCCGTCGGGCCGCCTGGCGGATCTGCTCCATCGCGTTTTGGATCGCCTGCCAGTCGACATGATCCAGCGATATTGACCTTGTATGGGCAAGGTATCCGCTGAGGGCACCCTCATGAAAGTGAACGACGTCGGCGTTTGGTCCTGCCGATTCGATGTACTTGAGTATCTGCCTGAGGTTCCCGGCGGGGCTCCAGGTTTCTGCGAATTGAACTGTTGCTACTGTAAGCGTTGGCATATATAGATACCTATCAATCAGGTGAAAGTCGTTTAAGTATAACGTTGCGCATGACATCCAGCGGGGCGGGGGTTTGAGTCCATGCCTCAAACTGCTCGGCCGCCTGGCGGACGAACATTTCTAACCCGCTTACGGTTCTTGTGCCCCTTGCTGCGCCCTGCACCAGAAGCTTCGTTTCAATGGGGTTGTAAATAGTGTCGAATACAACCTTTGCGCCGGTAGGGATGCTGTCCAGCGGCGAAGATTCCAGGTCTGGATGCATACCCGCGGAGGTGCAATTAATTATTACGTCGGCGGGGGTGTTATGTGCGTAGGCCAGTTCGCCCCAGGAGCATGCGAACTCATCGGCCAGTGCCTTCGCCCGTTGTGTTGTGCGGTTGTGAATGGTTATGTTAGCGCCATGGTGTGCCAAGGCTGCCACCACCGCGCGGGCGACGCCACCGGCCCCGAGGACGGATATTTTCATTCCCGCCAGGTCCGCCCGTTCGATGCCCATTGCCTTGCATAGTGAATCCACTGCCGCGGCGTAGTCGGTGTTGACCCCGCGGGGAGGCTTGCCCGGGGCGAGGACTATGGTATTTACGGCGCCTATCTGTACGGACAGATCGTCGCAGTTCTTCGCACCGACATAATCAATGGCGTGTTTCTTGTGCGGAATGGTCACGCTGAAACCGCGCCAGTCGAGATGGGGCCTGCTGATCGCGGCGTCCATAAAGGCGTCAAAACTTTCGGCGGGCGGCTCGACCAGGCAAGGAACATACAAACCGTCATATGAACATGAGTCAAAAGCGGCGTTATGAATGGCCGGGCTCATCGAGTGGGCGACAGGGCATGCGATGACACCGTACAGCTCTGTCTTGGGGGTGATCCTTCGCCACCTGTAGAGGTTAAGAAACTCCTCGATCGTGGGTTGACCGGGAGCGGTGCCGGATTCGCGGTCCATAGACGCGAATGTACCGAACGCGTTGAACTTGGCACAGGTCAGGCGTGAAAGAACGCCCGCTTCGCCCATGGCGATAGAGATCATCGGCTTGTTGGCGTGATGAAGAACATCAAGCGCCCGCATCGCGTCGACGGGGCTGTTTGCTGTGAAGGCGATTTTGACCACCTCGGCCGGCGTTTCGCAGAGCGTCTTGACGAGGCGTTCAAGATCGGGCGCATTGGAGGCGAAGTCGTGATGGCTGACAATCACCCTTCCCCTGGGCCATTGCGACAGGGGCACATCATCCTCGACGTCCACGTATGTCGCCACGTCGGCTGCCGCTTGCAGCAACGCCAACCTTGTGGACTCGTCGCCTTCATACGCGCCGCCCTGGCGTTTGGGGCGAAGGGTAGCGATAGTCTCAAGGGGTGGGGAGGCAAGGAGATCACGTATGGTGTTTGCGTCGGGTAGGGGACGCAGCAGGTCAAGGCGGACCTCGGCCATGTCTGCGCCCTTGATCTGCGCGGCGAGCATGCCTTCTCGCACCTGTCGAAACGACGGCGACGACAGAGAACAGATCAGCCGGGTTCTATGCCCTGTGGCGTTCATTGTGCCATCTTAGTGCATGTGCCCGGCGATGTGAAGGCAGAAGCACATATCAGTTCCCCATGGGTGCGGTCGGCTATCAGTTGCTTTGTAGACTGGGTGCTGTGCTTGGGCATCGCATGGCTCATGATTTTCGTTCGGTCATAAGAGGTCAGGGTATTTTCAGCTTCAGTTTGCGTATCCGATAAAGCAGCGTGGTGCGATTCATGCCGAGTGCTGACGCGGTGACAGCGATGTTTCCGTCATACCTGGCAAGCGATTTGCGCAGAAGCAGCTTCTCGTAATTTTCAATCGCGAGTTTGTAATTATCCACCACGTCGATATCGTCCTGGCCGGCGTTGTTCGGGTTGATGTTCAGGTCGCCTGGCGTGACGTACTCGTCCTCGCACAATATCACCGCTCGCTCGATGGCGTTTCGCAGTTCGCGCACGTTGCCGGGCCAGTGGTGCGATTCGAGCTTGCGAACGCTTTCAGGAAGCAGCCCCTTGATGTCCTTGTGATATTCCGATGCGTACTGCAACACGAAATGATTGGCGATTATGGGTATATCCTCGGGACGCTCGCGCAGGGGGATCAGTTCGAGGTGGAACATGTTGAGGCGATAGAACAGGTCTTCGCGGAACTCGCCGTTTCGCGACATTTCGTGCAGGTCGGTATTCGCTGCAGCGATGAATCGGCATTTGACGGGGTACTCGGTGTCTTCGCCAACGGAGCGGGCGGTTCTTTCTTCCAGCACCCTGAGCAGCATCACCTGAAAGCTCAACGATGTTGTTCCCAACTCGTCAAGGAGCATGGTTCCCCCGCCGGCCTGTCTGACAAGCCCCGGCCTGGCGATGTCGGCGCCGGTGAAGGCGCCCTTGGTATGCCCGAACAGCTCGCTTGGTAGAAGCGATTCGTTCACCGCCCCGCAGTTGATAGCGACGAACGGCTTGTTTCGCCGGTCGGATTTCTCGTGGATCATGCGGGCGATCAGCTCCTTGCCCGTTCCAGATTCGCCCGTGATGAGTATCGGCGCTGGCGTGGGGGCGGCCTTGGATATCATCTTGACCATTTGCTGCATGCGGGGGCAGCGGGTGATGAACCTGTCGTGCCCAACGTGATCTTCAAGCGAAACGCGCAGGTCGCGATTTTCTATTATGGTCTTTCTCCACCGAAGGGCCTTGGTGATGGAGTGCATTAGTTCCTGGCCGTATAGCTTCACCTGCTCGTTGAACGTGAATTTGTCTTTGGGCTCGGCGACGTAATCGAATGCGCCTCGCTTGATAAGCTCCACGATCGCGCCTGAATGGTGCTCGCTTGCGGAGACTATGACGGGCATGTCGCTGTCGAGGTCGTGAATCCTGCGCAACATGACGTGTGCGGGCAGTTGTTCGTCATCCTCCGGCCAGGTGGGTCGCTGCCCTGGAGGCGTCCTGGTAACGTACCCGATGACAATCGCCAGGGGTAGCGAATCGCATGATCTCAAATACTCCCAGGCCTCTTTATGGGCATGGATGTATTTGACATCCCAATGAGTCCTGGCCTGCGATACAATCTCAGGCAAGAAGCCGCTGGCCATGAGAATCTGATCTTTTGCCATATGACCACCCCTTACAAGAAGGTGTCAAGTTTTAGACACGCCAACCATACTAACATACCAGATGAATGCAATTCTGTCACCGTTTAGCAGAAACACGAACGGGTTGGCGTAATGTAAAAGGCCCACGGGGCAGCAGCTTGACTTGCAAAAACGCGATGACGTTTGGCTTGATATATAACCACAAATGCCCATTGCGCGAGTCGCCGGGCTGATCGGGGTACGCAACATACCGACCCGAAAGCCCCAGAGGTGTCAAAGGCTTGACTGTCTGTCAGAAACATGACACAGCCTCGTCCAGCAGGTTGTATGGCTTATCAGCAATCATAACTGATAGCGGCTGAATCTTATCAGGCCTTGGGTGTGCGAAACATCTCGCAGATCGGACGTAAGAACATGTGATGTAAAGAGATATAAACATTTCATCAGTCGTGTCTCATTTTGTTTCTCGCGGGCGGGCATTAAAACTCTGAACATGTTTATTCATCTGGCATGGCTGTTGC
>CAZWAT010000232.1:0-3999 GCA_964632015.1 uncultured Planctomycetaceae bacterium | reverse complement strand
GAGAAGCGGCTTCGCAAGCAACGTATCGGATTACAGCTAATCAACAACCAGGCATTAGACGCCCGCACCCGCGGACGTCCGCCGAGCCTATTGAATATTGCAAGGAAGAAAGATGACCAAGCAGATGATTCTGTGTGTATTGTACGCATCGATAAGCCTGTGTTCATGCATCGAAGACTCGAGCGCTTCTGGCGTGCGAATAACGCTTGGGCCGACGGATGTATTCCGCGAGGCGGTAACGGACGCCGCAATCCCCCTGCCGTTTCATCAGACCGTGCCGTTTTCTCGCGGAGAGTTGGTCTGGGAAGGCGGGCATGACGTCTATGCCAAGGAAGGCGAATTGCTTGGGGCGCATCTTGAGCCCATCAACTACTGGCCCGACGGCAGCGTGCGTTTGCTCTGGGTGCAGGGCATGTGGAAAGGTCCAATAAACAATGCCCATACGCTGCATATTTTGAAGCGAAGTGCGGCAGTTTCAAGCCCTGCTGCGAGAGTCTCAACCATCGCCGACTCGCCCAATACGATAGAGCTGCTCTGCGAGGGGCTTGGTGCGATGAAAATAAGCATCGATGCCGGACTTGTTCCCCTGACCAGGGATAAGGAAATCAAGAAGACCAACCACCCCGATTATTGGGACTATGAAGGCCAGTATCACTGGGCGCAGCAGGTTTCGAAAGTCTCGCCTGGCGCGTCAAGAATTGACCTCAAGCCGCAAGTTCGAGACGTCTTTATCGAACTCGACACGCCCGTGTACACCGTTCACGTAGTTCGCGGTCTCGCCTTGGCCCAGGGGCACGACGGCGACCTGGAATGGCAGCTTCGCGTGTTCGCATTCAAGAACTCGCCGCTCGTGCGATTCGAAATGACTTGGAAGGTATTCTGGGACACCGAAGCCTTTGGCCTTACCGACGCCACGATGACAATCAACCTTGATCAGCGAATCTTGCGAGCCCACGTGCCCGCACTTGAGAGCAAGGTTCCCAACCTCTCTGACAACGCCAGATTGATAACCGCCCCAGATGCTCGATGGCAGTTGCACCGTGAGAATTCATTGGTGCACAGCGAAGAAGGTCCTTGCGCATCAGCCGAAGGATGGTTGTTCAAGACATCCCGGGGCTGGTTGGGTATGGCGACGCCCGACTTCTCGCTGAAAGGACCTGGATCGATCGACGTCAGGCCAACCGGCATTGCGATATCGACATGGAGCCCCCACTCCAACATGGTGCTCGATCTCCGCAGGTGCGTCACCATTGACGAGCCGGGAATGGGCAAAGCTGACTTCCGACCCGACATCAACGCCAGGGGCATGTCCTTCACCACGCATGTGAGTCTTGTGATGGGTCAGGATGCCCCCGCCGTCGCCAAGGCCGTCGAGGTGGAAAAGTCGATGGACTGGCTGTGGTACTCCACTCGTGACGAATACGTCTCCGCGGGCGCGATAGGCCCGTGGCAGCAGCACGCCCTTGATAACAATCGTGAGATTTTTGACGCGCTTCTGGCGAATGTGAAGTTCGTGGCGAGATCGCAGAGCAAGTGGAGATGGACAGGCCTGGTGAACTTTGGCGATGTCCGCACCGATTACGCGCGAGGCAACAAACCCGCCGATGGTTTCTATGCAGGGCGATGGTTGCATTCGGGAAGATACGGCTGGCGGCACGGATCGGGCGAACCATACGCCGGGTACACCATCGCGGGGCTGTTCATGAACGACCGCGAGTCGTTGACCCTGGCCCGACGATATGCCCATCATGTCGCGAACATCGACACACGCCAGAGCAGGTTCTGGGGCAAGTCGCTTGCGCTGTCGGGCGGAATGCATCGCCGAAACATGGACCACTGGAGCGGAAACATCCAGACGCAGTACACGCCGAGTTGGGGAGTGTATCTTCAGTACTGGATGACCGGCGACGCCCGAATGGGCGACGCGCTCGAGGACATCCGACAGTTCAGTGCTACCAACCATCCAGGAAGCATCTACGCCGCATCTGCCTGGTTCAACCATTACGCCCAGACTCACAACACAAAGTCGCTGGAAATGGCCCAGAATCTCTACCAGCGGTGCGTCGGCAGTTGGACATCCACCGCCGCGAGCAAGTTTCCTGAAGAGGCCCCCCAGGGTCCAAGCGCCTTGTATTACAAGAACTTCAGGCGAACGCTCGACCTGTACCGTGTTCTTATCGAGGCGCACAAGGCCACCGGCGACGATAACTACCTCGAAGCGTTGTATGAGAATCGCCGCACCCACGAGCCGCTCGGCATGAGGTACTACACGGGAACGTGGGACAATTTCATCGCCCCCGCCTATCTGCTGGCAAATGGATACACGCCCCAGCAGCTTGGTGAAGACAGTATTCGAGAACTACAGGAAATGTTCCCCAAGTACATTCCGGTCGAGGAGTTTCCCGAATACGGCCACGACGATTATGAAACTGTGCGGCACATCATCAGCGAGATGATCCCGCCGATAGGAAACTCCACGTACAGACGGTCGCTGTGGATCGGCTGGAGAGCCGCCAATTCGCCGTTGGTGTTCTCTTGGATTGAACCTGTGACCGCTCCCCAGGACGCTGAATAATAAAGCAACAGAACGAAGGCCGGATTACCATCAATGCAGACATCGACAGACATTTGCTGCGGCAGCGGCATAATCAGAACCAGCAGCATCGAATTGATCGAGATAGAGGTCATTGCCTTTTCAAAGTCCTCGCGCTACGTGTATTTCGAGATTTCGCAGGCAAGCGCGCATCATCGTCCGACGGTAGCGCTCTTGTGCGATTCGCAGTTTCGAAAAGAAGGCTTCGAGAAGCTTGGTCGAGTGCAGTTATGGATTCGTCGCACGTTCGAGGGCACATATGTGGGTCGGGGTTCTTCGCGGGCGCAGGCTCATGCTTGCGCGGATGTTGATTCCATCGCGTGCGAGGCTCCATGGGAGCGGCTGGACAAGAACCAGGTCACCTACTCACCGCAGCGCATCGAGTTCGAGCTGGACGTCGCGCCCGGTGAGCGGGTGGAGATCACCACCGAACCCCCTCGCCCGTATCCGCAAACCGTGATCATGCTCGAAAATCTCGTCAAAATGAACCCCTCGACTTGCCAGCTTCATGTGATAGGAAGGTCGATCGAAAACAGGCCGATATTTCTTCTTCGCATCACCGAGGACGTCGCGAGGTTCGGCATTCCTGGTCAGGAATCGCGCCCGGTTGTGTTGCTTATCAGCGGAGAGCACGCGACTGAATTCGCTGGCGAGGAAGTGACTCGCGGAATGCTCAAGGCAGTAATTGGCGACGAAAGGGGCCAAGTCGATCTGCGTCGCAGATACGTCTTCGACTTCGTGCTCAACTGCAACCCGGACGGAAACGTCAACGGCTGGCATCAATACAACGCCAACGACTGGATGGAACACGATTACACCCCCGGCGTCGATCGCAGTTGGCATCACGAGTTCGGGCCGTACCTGTCGGGCAAAACGCAGGAGGTTTCTCCCGAAACCCGAGCACTTGGAGATTGGATAAACTCCACCAACCCGCAGTTCGTGCACACCGCCCACAGTTGGGAGGGAAACGGCGGAAAGGTTGGAGTTTATCGCGTCGATCCAGAGCTGGCATGTTCCACCCTGGCCCAGAAGATACGGGCTATGGAATCTTCGGCAGCGAGCGTAGCACAGAAGATTCCGCTCGACATGGTCATAAGGTCGCTGAGCAGCGTATGCACCGGGCATCTGCCGCAATACTTGACGCTTGAGCGAAACGTGCCCGCCTGCTCGATAGAGGCCCATCCGGACATTGACCGTAGCGTGCTCGAACGGTTCGGTGAACTTATTCTTCCTGCATGGATTGACGACATGGAGCCTTGACGCGGGCCTATCAGTGCCATAGCATTGCGAAATCAAACATAAGGATTACCGAACTATGAGTACGCGCAATGCGACTGCAATGACCAAAGGCCCCCATCATCATTTCTTCGGGTATTACAACAAGAGCCCGTGGAACCCCTCGATGA
>CAZWAT010000231.1:0-4008 GCA_964632015.1 uncultured Planctomycetaceae bacterium | reverse complement strand
TTCACATTGTGAAAACGTTCACAGCTATTATACGGAATATCGGATATCTGTGGGGCAAAAAATAAGAAAAATCGCCATCTGGCTATTTAAATACTTATAAACGCGATGCTTACGATACCAGAGGCAGGCAGCAACACAGTGGATGGCTTGGCGAGAGAGCTTCTTTGAACACCCTGTCAGTCTTCCCCCAGCAGAGTGTCGACATCGATAATTCCGTGTTCCTGGCGGGAGGCGCGGAGGAGGTCGGCGAAGTAAAGGTGTTCATGAGCCCGCCGGAATGCGACCAGTTCCCTCATCGCCGCCCTCGCTGCCTCCAGACGGTGCTGCTGGGGCGGAATCTCCCCCATGTCCAGACTCTCCATCAACTTTGAGACAAGACGGGCGTGTTCGAGCCCGATCGCCAGAAACTCCACCCGCTGCGCATATTCCGGGCGCGAATCCGCACTCGCTGCCGACATAGCACGGGCCAGAATCGCCTCCGCCGGCTTGAAACACTCGGCAGGGTATGCAACGTGAGCGTCAACGGGCTTGCGAAGATTCCCACCGGGCCTGCCAAGTGCGTAACGCTCCCAGTAATCGAAAAACTGCTCGACATGCGCGCCTGCCGACCCGAACGCCTCAAAATACTCCCGCCGCAACTGCTCGATGGGCAAATCAGGATGAACCGCCAATCTCATGTGCACATAGAACATCGGACCCTTCAATGCCCAATGGCCGATGAGCATGTCCTGGTCGAACCCAATCATGCCGTTGCGATACGCAAACTGAAAAAACTCCCCCGCCTGGTACGTGCTCAGGTGCGGCATGACGTATCCGCCGTGGAAGTAGTTGGGCCTGTAGGCCATGATTACCCCCCTGTCCTTCCAGCCCATCCACTGTTGCTTCAACCATTCGTACGCATCCGCCTGAATTGGAAAGAATGTCACCTCGTCCTGACCCCAGGGCACGAACTCGCCATATACCGCGCCGTCGAACTGAACGTCAATGGTCGGCGCTGGCATGTAGTTCATGTACAAAAAGGTGCTGATCTTGACGTTGGGGTTGCGTTTAAGGGCATCGGTGAGCATCGTCTTCCAGAACCGAGCATAGCGATTCGACGCCATCTGAGGCGTGTAAAGGTTCTTGGCAAAGGGGGGATGCTCCGCAGGCAGGGGCTCGTCCATCTTTCGGCAGTCTTCGCACTGGCAGTATTGCCTGCGATCGGATTCTCCAAGCCTCAACCAGTCCTGGCCGTTCCATGCCTCCTGGAGCACGTAGCGTTGCAAGCCTCTATTGGAAATGCACATCGGCACGTGACGCAGGTTATGCGAACTGGTGTCCGACATGTCCGGCCCCCTGCTACCATCGTCGCGAAGAATGAACCATTCTGGGTGATCCTTGCCGAATCGTTCCCACCAGCCGGCGAAGTAGTGACCAACACTGGGCTTGGACACGGTATCTCCGAGGCGATAGCGGCTCTTGTAGATTTCCAGATCCTGCGCATAGTCCTTAAGCGTCTGTTCGGTGAATCCGATTCTTCCCCATTTGTGGTTGTACTTGGCTGCGCCACCCCGAATGCGATGCGACCGGAACCTGCGAAATTGCAGCGCGGGAGCCATGTTCAAATCGATCTGCTCGGGCGTTGAAAGCGTCTCGACGCGCAGCACGTATGTGCCCAACTCCCCGGGCCATAACCATCTAACGTTTACGAATCTTTCAAGGAACTCGTAAACCCCATACAGCGTGCCTAGCTTCGCTCCAGCCAAGCGGTTGAACGGGTCGTCGCCGTCGGCATTGCCCGTAATGTACAAGTCGCCCTGGAAGATCCGTATGACGAACCCGTCGTCGCCAAGATCAGCAGGCACGATAGCATGCTCCTGTGCCGCCTGCGTGCATCCGATGAAGATGCGTCCGTGTTCGGTGGGCTGCACCTGCGATTCGGGCACGACCTGCAACTTCACGCCGGCTGCCTTGCGAATGTGCTCGACCAATTCGTGGGCGGCGTATTTCGCCACAGCCGATGCGTCATCCGCAACCACTACTGTCGAACGGGCGTCTGAGCCGCCCACAATCACCATCGCCTGGGATTGAGCGAGCGACATCATCACGACAACCGACAACAACATCCATCGGTGGAGCATGAAGAGACCTTTCAAAACAACTTCAGGTACAGCATAACAAACGCGGCGTCAGACAAGCCATGCGCCACCGGCAAGGACGTGCGCCCAGTTCCCACGCACGTCCCGCCGGCCTTGTCTGCGCATCCATCACATCCTGCGATCAGGCTGATTTCGTCAGGACGGCGACTATGACCTTCGACGCATCGCCAGCGACAACATGCCCATGGCGCACAGCGCCAGCGAGGCGGGCTCGGGCACAACCGCTATCGAAATATCATCCACGTAGAGTCCGGCTCCGCTGTCTTTGGCAGCAGAGGAGTAAACTCGTATGTGGTCGAACTCCTCGACATTGTCCTTCATGACGATGTTGTCGACGGAACCGACGAGATTGTCGCTTTCGTCGAATACCTGCACATCCCACTGCAACTGGCTGGCCCGAACCGTTGCAAGGAACCGGTAGAACGTGTCCTCCGAAGCGCCGGTCATGCCTGCCTGTGAGGAATCGGCGTCGATTTCAACCCAGCCGCCATTGCCGTCACGAACCGCCAGGTTGCCGTTATTGAAGCCCACGCACACGCCGCTGTACCCTGTGGCGTTATCCTGCACATAGACCACCCTCGACCCGTCGGTGTTTCCTGTGAATGCCAGCTTCATTTCCACTGTGATGTCATCAGCCAGCGGCTCGCTTGCGAACTGCAGGTATGCTCTCGGCGAGTTACTCGAACTGCTTCGGATGATCCCGAGCATCTGGTTTCCACCTTTGTCGACCACCTGCAACTGAGCCGCGCCGGTGCTCATATCCGTCTGCCAACCCTCCTGACCAACCAGGTTTCCCGGCGCATAATCAGGGGCGTCAAACCCGGTGCTGAAGTAGACATCCGACCTCGCCACCTGCGCGCCCATCAACAATGCCCCCGTAACCAGCGCCACAAGACAGTAAATGCTTCGGTAATTGTTCATTGCCTTCTCCTTTGTAAAAACGGTTTTGAATGTAGACCAGTGTTTCTGCCAATTTGCTAAGACGATTCTCGCCGGCGGGTCGAATGCCCGCTCGATGCGTCAGTAACCAAAGAAGATCCTCCATTCCTGATCGTACACGCTTTCAGGATCATCCTCGAAGCCGGGGTTGTTCACCGGCTCTACATGGCCGTCCATGAACACGACATTGGCCCTGTCCAAATGCCTCCAGCTCAAATGCGTCGGGTCGGGAGACGCATAAGGCGTGGCAGCTCGCTTCTTGAAATAGATTTCCACGTAATTGTCGGCATACCAGGCGGTCTGTGATAATGGTCCCGTCACGGGAACAATGACTGGTTTCTCGGGGGTGGACTTCGATTCGAGCCAGGCCTCCCCATGATGCACATACACTCTATAACCGGCGATTCGGGTCAGCCCAAAGCTCACACTTCTGGGAAACGGGTCTTCAAGGCATTCGAAAACGTGACCGGTATCTTCGGGCGTCGTTCGCCCCTCTGCCAACGGCTCGCGCCCGACATACTCATGAAGATGATCGCGCCATCCCCGAAACTGCATGCCGATGTCGTACATGACCGGAGGCACATAATTCTTGTGGTCGCTGGTGTACATCATGCTCGCCATACCGAGGCTGCGGAGATTCGAAGCGCACGTCACGGTTCTTGCAAGCGCCCTGGCCTTGCTCAGCGAAGGCATGAGCATCGAAACCAACAACGCGATGATCGCAATCACCACCAGAAGCTCGATGAGAGTAAAACCTGCCAATCTCGCGTTTCGGGGGGCTGGTGAAGCATTCAACTGCCTGGAAAACCTGCGATTATTCATGCACATCACTTCATTACTCCCTTCACGGACAGACAAAATAACGTCCGATGAATAACGCCACCGGTTGCAGTATGCCATATATGCCTATTTTCGTCAAGTCTATCTTTTG
>CAZWAT010000230.1:0-4057 GCA_964632015.1 uncultured Planctomycetaceae bacterium | reverse complement strand
TTGGGTTTGACAAGAGGCTCGGAAGGCGCACCGGTATGCTGGAGCAGCGGCAACACCACGGAATCGGGTGTTGGCATTACCTCTATATGAGCTGCCTCGGCGAGGTGTTTCCCCTCTGGTGGATGCACGCCACGCTCGAAGGTCCTGGCTCCGGGCGCTTCGGAACACGTTTTCATACCCATCTTAATCTCCAACAGCGGTATCACAGGTCTGGCGCGGACATACTCCGTCGCCGGCATCGGCCTCGCGATCACGGCGAAGAAGTTTTCCAACGCATATAGCGATTATCATCCCGACGACAAGGGCAATGCAAGCCCCGGCTGCGGAAGCATCAACACCGTATGGTCTCAACGCCGCGGCACAAATCGCCGCCGCGATGAGGGGCAGCAGGAATATACCCACTGACGCGGCCACCAGGCGCCAACCTTCTGCCCCGCCCGTTTTGCCCAGTGAACCATAACAATGTGAGCAACCACCGCCACAGCGCGCGTCGGAGCCTGTATTGGTTTCGTTCATAGGATCGTTCCAACATGCCGCAATGGTGAACAACGCATGCATGCGAGCTGCCACTGCGATGGCTTGACAAAGAGAGGGATGATAACCATTTACTCCGTCAATTGTAAACCCTAAACACTTGCAGGCGCGTACACAAGATTTTCATCGTACCAACACCCGTGAAGCATCGCGGGTACTTAATTGATGTACGTTGTCAGTCACAGGTGCGGTTGTGAAAGTCTCCAGAAGACATTAACATAACGTCCAGAGGTGGATGCAATGTCCAAAGTTTCGGTGATTATCCCCGCCGCCGGGTCTGGTACCAGATACGGAGCCAAGGGAAACAAGATATTTGAGCGTCTAAAGGGTCAGCCGATCTTCATCCGCACCATTGAGGCGTTTGTAAACAGGGAGGATGTCTGTCAGGTGCAGATGGTTGTTGCCCCCGGCGACCTCGAAGAGGTCAAGGAAAGATTCGGGGGACATCTGGGTTTCATGGGCGTTAGCGTGGCTGTTGGTGGCGCCACACGAGCCCAGACAGTCAAGAACGCTCTGGCGAATGTCAGCGAACAGGCAACTTTGGTATGCGTTCATGACGCGGTGAGGCCTTGCGTCTGTCAGTTGTGGATTGACGCGGTATTTCGCGTTGCCGACAAATGTGGGGCTGCGATGCTTGCAACCCCCTTAAACGGTACGCTCAAAAAGGTATCCGCCGACAATATTATCCAGCAGACTGTTTCCCGCGAGAATCTGTGGGAAGCCCAGACTCCCCAGGTATTTAAAAAAGCGTTGCTTCAAAAGGCTTATGAAGGGGACCTGACTGATGCCACCGATGACGCAAGGCTCGTGGAGGCCCTCGGAGAATCGGTACGCGTGGTCGAAGGCGATCCGCGAAACATAAAGATCACCACGCCGCGTGACCTTGCGTTTGCGGCAGCGGTAATTGACACCCTGCCAAAACCAAAGCCTAAAAGCAATCAGCACCCATTTGCCGAATCGCAATGGTGACTGGTGTGGGCCGGGGCTAAGTTGGCCTACTGCATCATCAACTGTATCGCCCGTAGGTTATTGTTACCTCGGCCAGCAGTTTCGATAGGTTGCCGGTAATGGCCCCTGGTCGCATGCGCCAGGTCCAATTGCCGCTGGGTATGCCCGGACGGTTCATCCGGGATTTCTCTCCAAGGCCCAGAAGGTCTTGCATCTGGATGATAACCCCCCTGCCGACAGATGACATTGCCAACCGGATGAAGTCCCATCGCAGGGAGGATCGTTCGGGCCTATGGGCAAGGTATGTGGTGAGACGGCGTTTCTGATCGGAAGAGGCATTGTCATACCAGCCCATTACCGTGTGCGTATCGTGGGTTGATGTGTATACGAGGCAGTTGGATACATGATTGTGCGGTAGAAAGTAACTCTTGCCGGGTTCCTCGTTGAACCCATCCACCAGCACCCGCATGCCCGGAAGGTTGTATTTACTCATCAATTCGCGCGCGTCGGCAGTAGAGAGCCCCAAATCCTCGGCGACTATCGCCATGCATGGCAGATGGTGGTACATGGCGTCAAAGAAGTCTTCTCTTGGGCCGTGATGCCACTGCCCCTTCAGGGCAGACTTTGACTTTGCGGGTATAGCCCAGAAATCGACCAGGCCGAGGAAATGATCCACCCGCATCCATTCGAACATCCGCAGGTTGTGCCGCATCCTGCTGATCCACCATGTAAACCCTTCCTGCGCGTGGGCTTGCCAGTCGTATAATGGAGTGCCCCACTTCTGTCCTTCCGGGTTGAAACTGGTGGAAGGCACGCCGGAGACGAATTCCATATTACCGGCTTCGTCCAATGAGAACAGCCTGTGGTTGGCCCATACGTCGGCTGTTTCGTGGGCAATGTAAAGAGGCATGTCCCCCAGAAGCGCGATTCCCCTGTCATTGCAGTACCTTTTAAGCGATTCCCACTGGCGAAAGAACAGGAACTGCTCGATCTTTACCAGCTCAATAGTTTCATTTAGCTTGTCTTTAAGCTCCAATACGTGAGGATCATCCCTCCTCCTAAGCCCCTCAGGCCAAGTTGACCATTTCTGCGACTTACGATGAGCCCCAAAAGCCTTGAAAGTCGCATAATCATCAAGCCACTTGGCATGCTCGCGACAGAAGCTGGCGAAATCATATCCAGAATCATCACGAAGTCGGCTGCATGCCAGATCAACCAGGTGGCGTTTGTACTTGGCCACTTCAGGAAAGGAAACGTGATCCTTGTCAAAGGAAGGGGCATTGTCAAGCTCCGCCAAGTCGAGCAGCCCATCTGCAACGAGCAGGTCGGGGCTCAGAAGCATCCAGTTTCCGGCGAAAGCGGAGGTGCAGCTATACGGAGAATAGCTGTTTTCAGGGACGGTGGGGTTCACTGGGAGCATTTGCCACAATGTCTGTCGGCTTGCGGCGAGAAGATCCGCAAATTTATAGGCCTGTGGTCCGAGGTCACCTATTCCGAATCTTGACGGCAATGAAGTTATATGAAGCAGCACACCGCTGCATCTTGTCTGCATCATTTGTGACATTGTAGGTCTTCACACACGTATGGGCACCGCCAACGTGGTTCTTTTCCCGCGGGCTGTTGAATTATGGATATGTAGCAGAGGCCTGGAAACTGGCCACACGAACTGTCACCGCCATGAACGCCGCCCAATTACAAGGGGCGATCCGCCGAATGCATAAACGATACTATTGGCCAAATCGGCAAGCCCACCTACGCTATTGTCGAGTGCCCTATTGCCTTGCACCTGCCATTTAGGGTTAACTGGTTGAATGAACGCCGAGCAGACATCCAAGCAGGAGCGGGAGCATTTCTTCGGCCAGGCGAAGATCGTGGCCGGGGTGACGATGGTTTCCCGCGTGTTTGGCATGTTACGGGACATGTCCATTGCCGCGATGGGGGCGAACCGCTCGACAGATGCTTTCTTAATGGCGTTTCAGATACCCAACCTCTTCCGTCGGCTGTTCGGTGAAGGCGCATTGGCCGGCGCGTTTGTGCCAGTGTTTACGAGCACGCAGCAGGAAAAAGGACTGGCCGGGGCGAGTCGCCTGCTGGCCAATGCGATGGGGCTTCTGGCGGTGTTCCTATCTGCGTTGACATTATTGTCGTTGATTGGTCTGGGGGTGTGGCACTGGATCTGGCCCGGCGAGTGGGATCGTCAGCTTCTCGTGGGACTGGTCACGGTAATGATGCCATTCGTCATCACCATCTGCCTGTTGGCGCTGGGATCGGCGGCGCTGAACTGCCGGGGTCACTTCCTGTACCCCGCCGCAGCTCCGATACTGTTGAATATATTCATCATTGCGGGGGCACTGCTCGGGGCGAGGGTGATCAAGGAGAACATCCATGGCCAGCTTTATCTCATCTCCATTAGCGTGGTGATGGCAGGGGTTGTTCAGTTGGCGGCTGTGTTGTGGTTGCTTCGCAGGAGTGGATATTCCGTCATGCCGCGGCTTCGACCTGTTGAACCAGGCATCGCTCCTGTACTGTCACTTATGGCGCCGGTGGTGCTGGGCATGGGGTTCCTGCAAATCAG
>CAZWAT010000229.1:0-4068 GCA_964632015.1 uncultured Planctomycetaceae bacterium | reverse complement strand
CGCCCTCCAATATGTGAATCAACTGGGTGAATGCGTGCTGGTGACTTTTGAGGATATATCCCGGCTCGCGGGTGTATGTCCGGCAGTAATCCCAGGGCTTGAGCGAGAATCGCTCGCTTTGAGATAATTGTCCAAATAATTGCCTCATTCGTCCATTGTCCTAAGTGGAATGCTGCAATACATTAGAGATCATAAAGCAAAAGCCGACGAATGCAACAGGAAACCTGCCCGCTTCAAACGGGCACAACTCGAAGCACAAGGAGAGAAAGAATGAACAAGAAGATGATCGTGCTGGCTGTATTGTTCATGTGTGCCGGCGTACTTCAGGCGGCGCCCTACGTCATCGACTCGACTACGGCGACCGATGACATGTACAAGGTTTGGAACAAGCCCGCCTATGGAATGGGGTGGGGTATGTACATAGGTGATACCTGCTGGGTTGCGATGCAATTCGATCTTCCACACGCCGAAGGCGAAAGCATAGAGGCTGTCGCCTCTGCCACTCTGCGATTCAGATGGCACACCATCGAAGCTGAAGAGGATCGTTCTATTCCTTTCAAGATGTATCGGTTGACGCAGACATTTGACGAGAGCAACCCTCCTCAATTGGGTGACAATGAATGGCTTGCGCATGATGCGTCAGTCTATGTTGAATTTGATTTGCAGGCTGCGGTTGTCGGCGAGGACTTTGACGTGGACGTATCGTCCCTTCTGGCTGGGAACGGAGATGCCCAGACCTTTGGCGTGATCTTCATCTGCGATGAGACGAAGGCCGGCGAGTTGAGGCTTCGCTCCAACCAGAGCAGCAGCGACGCCGACCGTCCCAGGTTGGTTAACGTGGAATACGCAGTTCCCGAACCGGGTACGATGTCGCTTCTGGTCGGAGGCCTGGCGATTGCACTGAAACGGAAGAACCGTAATTGAGTTATCATGATGTGCCGAATTGAGCCCGGCTGATACTATGACAATTACGGTATCAGCCGAGGCTCACCCGAGCATGAGTCGTTACTTGTAAATGGTACAGGCCCATGACATTGAAAGGGTATTTGTGAAGATCCTGCCGAGGAAGTTGACCAAAGGCCCGAAGTATCACTGGTTCGGATACTACGATAAGCTTCAGTTTGATCCGACAGGGCGGTTCGTGTTGTGCATGGAGGTCGACTTCGAAGGTAGAAGCCCGACGCCCGCTGACAGCGTCGAAGTCGGTATGATGGATCTGGCTGACGATAACCGATGGATCACGCTGGGCAGATCAACCGCCTGGTGCTGGCAGCAGGGATGCATGCTTCAGTGGATTCCAGGCTCAACCGATGAAATTATCTATAACGACCGCCTTGGTGAGGGGTTCTGCGCCCACATAGTAAACGTCACCACCGGAAAGCGACGGACGATTCCATTCCCGGTCTATGCCCTGAGTCCCGATGGACAAAGGGCGCTTGGCCTGGATTTCATTCGCACAGGACGCCTCCGGCCGGGCTATGGATACGCCGGAAACGACCCAACAATCAGCGACAACGCGCCTGAAAACGCGGGAATCTATCAAATAGACTTGAATACAGGAAAATATAGATTAATAATAAGTATTGCACAGATGGCCGCCATTCCCTGCGAGACTCACGCGCCGGGGTCACAACACTGGTTCAATCATATACTGTTCAACCCCGATGGCAGCAGGTTCATCTTTCTTCACCGCTGCAATGACTCCAACGGCGTGATATCGACGCGGGCAGTCACCGCCAACCCTGACGGCGGGGACATGCGAATCCTGCAGAATGGTGGGAAATTTTCGCATTTCATCTGGCGAGATCCGCAAAGCATCCTTGCGTGGGCCAGACCAGGCGATGTCGAGTCGCCGCATTGCTACCTGTTCGACGAATTGACCAAAAAGGTACAACTCGTAGGCCCGCACGCCATCATGAAAGACACGCACTGCACCTACTTGCCCGGCGGAGAATGGATCGTCAACGACGCCTGCGTGTCGCCTGATGATCGCAACCAGCCACTGTATTTGTACCATGCCGAATCGGGCACGCGTATAGACCTTGGCACGTTCAATTCTCCGCCCGAGTACGACCATGACCAACGCTGCGACCTGCATCCGCGTCACAGCCGGGACGGGCGATATCTGACCATCGACAGTCCCCACGACGGTGACGGGCGACAACTTTACATGCTCGATATAAGCGAAATCACCAAAAAGAAAAAGGGGTCAGGAACCTTTTCCTGTGACCCAGCGGGCTACAGCTAAGGAATGCCAAAAAGGTTCCTGACCCTTTTAGTTAAAGGAGTCCAGACATGCGGCACAAACACGGTTCAAAGCCTCCAAAGCCGCACAGTGATGACCGCCTGATGGTGAAACGAGGCTTCACCTTGATCGAACTGCTTGTGGTGATCGCGATTATCGCGCTTCTTGTCTCCATCCTGATGCCTTCTCTGGCAAAGGCTCGCGATCTCGCCCGCCAGTCGGTGTGCCTGAGCCAACTCAAACAGATCGGCCTGAGCGTTCATGTGTATTCACAGGACTTTTCAGACAAGCTGCCCATGCGTCGAGTGAAAGATGAAGACGGGCAATATATAGAGATCTCCCAACATGCTCCAAGCTGTCTGAGACCTTACCTGGGTTATGATGAGCAACTGGATGTATACAAGGAAGAAACCATCTTCACATGCCCGGCCGGACCTGTGGGCACCTATTACAACAACCTGGGTTACAATCAGTACCTTTCCTCTTATCCTGTCGATCACGTAAGAGTGCCCACCTGGATGGTTGTGTATTTCGATAACCGTTTGGGCTACGTGGGGAGTTACGGCGACATGTTGCATGAGCCTCAGACTGCGGCCGGATGCGACCACCCCGACTGCGTCGAACCACAGACACGTCATGTCGAGGCGGCGAACTATATCTTCCTTGACAATCACGCCGAGGGGCTCGCGCCAAGTGCGGTGCTCTATGGCGCCAATAACGGCGCTGGCGATCCATATGAGAATCGTCCCAAGTGGGCTCCGGTGTACCAATGATGGCGGAACATGTAAACATGATGAAGCATGAATGTTTTGTTGGCAGGGTATTGTTGATGGTGTTTTGGTGCGCGCTGCCTGCCATGGGCGCGGGTTTGACCGTGTACTTCGGCGAGCCTCAACCCCAGCAAACCAACGAGGTGGTTTTCGAGGACATCCCCTCTGCCCACGTGCCCCTGGTCGCCGGGTCGGGCGAATGGCAGGCGGCGTTTGACAGCAGGCACTGGCAGCACGCTGAGCGAATCGACAGGTTTCAGCGGATCTGCTCCGATGCGAAGCGAATCGCCGCGGGCATCTCCGCTGAGGGATCGTGGGAAGAATTCTACGAAGAGGCTCTTGTGCCCTCCAAGCCCATGTCGGCCTGGCTGATGTGCGATGAGTCACATCTCTATGTCAACGTGCGATGCTGGGATGACGATACCCGCAAGTTGGTTGTCGAGCCCTCCGGCAAACGCGATGGCGCGGTCTGGAACGCCGACAGCGTCGAGCTGTTCATCGCGCCCAGCCAGGATGGCGCCGAGTACTTCCACTTCATTGTGGACTCGCGGGGAACGCTCTACGACTCCCGCAACCGGATCGACATCGAAGCCGGCCGGCGAAATAGAAGCACCGACGCCTCGTGGAACGCTGACGTGCATGTGCTCACCCGCCTCGAAGCCCAGCGCTGGGATGTATTGATGAAAATTCCTCTTGCGGACATGGGTCTTGAGGTTGGCAGGGGCATACGAATGAATCTGTGCCGAAGCCGCCGAGTTGGTAGCTTTGTTGAGCACACCACCTGGGCAGCGGTGGAGGATAGCTTCCACGAAATCGAGCGCTTTGGCGAAGTGAGCCTTGGCGAAACGTCCTCTCGCCAGTTTCGTATACAAAAGATAGTTCATGAACCCGTTCTCTGGGGCGAAAACCTGCTGAAGGTTGTCGCGGTGGGCCAGTCCCAACGTCCCGACCAAGTGATGGTCAACACCGAAATTACCAACTCCACCGGGGAGCTTGACGCCAGTGATTCAACCCCGTCCGACCGGCCATACGTGGTCTCTGTTGCTGCAGTGC
>CAZWAT010000228.1:0-4077 GCA_964632015.1 uncultured Planctomycetaceae bacterium | reverse complement strand
CAAGGTAGCGGGTGGCTTGCAGATATCTCTCAGAGTATTCTCACCATCACGTACGGACATTCCTGCATTGGCCCCACGAGGGCAGGAGCAAGAGACGAGTAAGACAGCCCTCAGTACGTAGATGAGAGTTGCAGCGGCAGCCGAAGGCTCCGCCTCGCCCCAGTATTAGACCATGTGAGTCCGCAGATAGCCAGAAGAATACCTGTATTGTTCGCACTTACATTGTTTGATGCATTGGTCTGGCTCGCCGAATCCCAATCCGTCAAGAGCGATGGACTTGGCGGGTGGTTTCGGCAGGATCAGACGCACGCTCAGCAGCCGGGTTGCTTTCGGGACCAGCAGTGATTTTGAACTCGTGGGCGAGTCGACGTGTTCGTCACCCCGTTCACTTGGGAAGAAACGGCCTGACCGCTTCTCGCAGCCGTCCCGCAACCCGCAGGTTCCGCTCCGTCACCCCCTTGACCAGGCTCAGGCCCATAAGGCCCGCAGGTGCAGTTTGTTCTGAGCAGGATTGTTCTCATCTGGGCGGGGCCAAAATCCAAAAGCATACCATCTGCACCCGCGGGCTGCCAGTTGTCGCTATCGCCTTCTGCTCTCACACAGCATTGCTTGAATCTCCCGGCAAACTTGAGCATCGCCTTGGTCGCCTGTCGGTCAACCTCGACCAGCCGCACGCGCCAGATACCGCCGTCCATTGGCCGAAGCGATTCGACCAGCACGTTATTCGCAGAGCATTCCATCAGGTTGCATCCGTTCTCGCTGAACCCGTCCCCGGTCAGGTTTCCGGGGATTACCTCTAGCGGGTGAGTGGCAGATCTTGCCGTCCTGTATGCCTTCGACGCACTGAACGGTTCATTGTGCAGGCTCACGTGATACTCGAAAACCAGTCCATCGGTCTGGTGCAGCGGGCAGTTGGTGTTCCACAGATTGTTGAATGCGTAGAACAGCACGACGGGACGTTCGATTGGCGGGAAATCCAGCCCGAAGTGGTAATGCACCGGTCGGCCCAGGCACATCGCGCAGGCCTGGCGGGTAGTTAGCACGGCGTGGTGCCCCGAATCCGAAACGCTCACGAAGTCCTGGACGGCGAGATTGTGATTGGTCGATCCGGGCAGGCGTTCATCGGGAAACCGTGTCGTCTGGCCTTGCTGCTCGACGTCAAAGTGGAACTTCCCTTCCATCCGCATCGGGAAGGCGAAGTAGCATGCTTCCTTGTCCAGCTTATGAACCTTACTAATACTGTTGCGTATGCTTACGCCCGAGGAGTCGAGGATATACTGTGTTTCGAGTGTTATTTCCTGCCGGGCAGAGAGGACTACTTCGACAATTGTCGATGCGTGATGCAGGCCGCTCCTGTTGCCAAGCAGGCGAACGCTCTTAACTGTAGCGGGCTGGAGATCCAGCAATTCATCCAGTCCGTTTTTCACTGCCGTCTGGTGCACGCCTTCCACGTTGAAGTACAGCGTCTGGTTGAGAGTGTGCTCTGTGGCGTCTACCCATTCCAGACCGTCAGCGGTTCGTATGGAACGTACGCCGCCACTGACCGGGTCTATCTCGACTGCCAGATCCGGCCCGGTGAGTTTCCAACCTTCGCTGGTGTAGACCGGCCGGTGCATTGCCGACTCCGCAAGCGTCTCCAGAACCATCGTCCCGTATGGCGCTACGTCTCGACACCAGATCTTGTGCAGGAACAATGCCGGGTTGATCTGCCTGGAATCGGCTAAGACGAATTCGCCGCCCATCTTCAGCTTCAGATGGCTCTGGCCAGTGACTATCGTCAGCATGCCGTCCCGGCCGAAAGAGAGCGGATTGAAGACCGTCACCGATTTGGGAAGGTCCGGGTCGTCGCTGCAAAGCTCTATCGCCTGGCGATTCTTCATGGTTTCGACGCCCCGGCGGGCGTCGTGGGCGTAATCGGCGTTGATGCGCCAGGCCCGGCGGACGGTGTCGAAGGTTTCATCCCAGAACGAGCCGTACGATTCTACCCTCTTTTTCCAGTTCCACATGCTGATGCCGCAAGTGTGGTCGCAATAGAGCAGCAGTTGCTCCATCACGCGCGACCATTCTTCCTTTGATATCGAGGGATTGGCTCTGCACGCATCAAGAGCGCATGCGTCGGCGAGGCTGCGTTTGACGCCGCGGTACACGCCCGTGGCTGCGGCGTTGGTCAGAACGTGTTCGGTCCACGAGCAGGTTAGTTCGCCCTTGATGGTGGGAATGGTCGAGCTGTATTGCTTCTCGACATCGGCAAAGAATTCGCCGCATGTGCCGAAGCGAATCGTCGGCTTGCCGTAATGCGAATTCCAGTACTCCACGGCCTCGGGCAGGTAGTCCATCGGTCCCCAGTTGTCGGCGCTGACTTGCAGCAGCAGCGACTTGAGCGGATAGTTGTCCCGGTGAAGTCTCGCCAGCAGAGCGTCAACGCCTTGCCTGCCTTTGAGCTGGAAGATGGTCTTTTCGCCATCATCGCCGGGCAGGCTGATGCCTGGCTTCATTTCCTTCAGCAGCGGCCAGAGGAAGTAAATCTCGCCGAAGCCGTACTGGGCGGGGCCAATGTCGTCGCTGCGGCCTTCTTTGTCGTCGCCGAGGTGGTAGAAGATGACGCTGCTGCCATCCGGCGAGGCAAGACGGAACACGTGTGGAAGGGTAGTGAACGGAAGCATGACCCGCCAGCCGCCACAACCGTTTACGATGTATCGAATGCCGTGGCGGGCGAGGACCTGCGGCATGTTGTAGCTCAGGCCGCCCATGTCGTTGATGATGGCGGTGGTAATGCGTGCGTCAAGCCCCCGGCAAAGCTCCTGCTTCCATTCCACGCACGAGCAAAGCTCTTCGAGGTTGCACACCTGCGTCAGCGGTTGGACGTAGAGCGCCGACACTTCTATCTGCCCGCCGCGAATGCAGGCCAGCATATCCTGCTTTTCATCCTCGTCGGCGACGGCTAGAAATTGCTTGAGCGCCCACCCCGCCTCGATGGTCCACCTGAACCGC
This sequence comes from uncultured Planctomycetaceae bacterium, assembly GCA_964632015.1. Taxonomy (GTDB): domain Bacteria; phylum Planctomycetota; class Phycisphaerae; order SM23-33; family SM23-33; genus JAAYCO01. The sequence goes on along the minus strand of CAZWAT010000228.1, from coordinate 1,086 downwards.
CGGTCTTCGCGGCAGCGGCGTAAAACATCTCTCAGGTGGCGAACATGCATTGCGGCTATGGCGGGAAAATTATTAGTATAGCCGATGTCGGTGTGCGTGTGGTGAACGAGGGTAATGCTTTCGATGCTCATGATGGTCTCTGTCAGCGTATCTAATAAGATCGCGGCGGGACGCGCATCCCGCCGCAATCGTTTCACTGATTCTACCGCCAAATTGTCGCACCCAGGATTACTTCCTGCGTTTGAGCATGAACGCACCGCCCATGATTGTCAATATCATGGTTGCAGGTTCCGGCACCACCTCGAACATGATGTTGTCAAAGCTGTATCCATACCCCCTGGAACTGGCGCCGTTCGTAATCTTGAGTTCAACCCTTCCAAAGTTGTTGTGCGTGGTGTCCGTCAACGTAAAGAGGTCAAACTGCTCTGTACCGCCCATGCGAACGGTGAGCAGGCCTTCTTCGTCTCTGGTGATTTCCCATGTGCCGTTGGCTGCGTAGACTATCGGATTGAGTGTCATAATCACCGTTTCCGTGCCGTTGCTTAGACTGGACAACGAAAGCGGCGCGTTGTTGGCGTCGTCCAGCTTGTAGCTGCGGCGAATAACGTAGCCGTTCTGGCCAGCGGCATCAAGCAGGTAGACCTTGAAGCCGTTCGAGAAGGCACCATCGTTGTCAAGGAACATGAACTCGCCGGTAAACTTGAAGGCGCCGTTTTCGGGCTGTACGTTGTCGAACGTGGTATACAAGCTGCAGTCGCCACCGGATATGACGTTTTGCGGAAACACTGCCTTGCCATCAATGTTTGCCCAACAATTACCAGCGGTGTCTGTCCACCCGGCAAGGTCGCCGTTGTCAAAGTCCTCATGGAAGACCACTTCCGCCATTGCAGGCCCTACCGCCAGAGCGGCAACCAGCATCACCAGAATCTTCGTGTTCATGCAGGTTTTCCTTTCATTACTGAACATGACTGTCTCCTTTAAATCGATCGACGCTTTTCTTTTGCTCGCACCAACGCCCCGCATAACCAGGGTTATAAAGAACTGATGTAAAGAGTACCATAAACGCACCGGCAGTCAAGTGTAAAC
>CAZWAT010000227.1:0-4130 GCA_964632015.1 uncultured Planctomycetaceae bacterium | reverse complement strand
ATGCCATTTATTACGGAATAGATGTTTTGTACAACAAAAGTTTTGTAAGTTGTTGTTTTTCAAAGACTTGCTATTGAGACCCCGCCGCGAGTCTGGCGACCTGCATCGGAGGAATTCCAATATCGGCGACCTTGATGATTCCGGTGAATTCCTTCGACATGGGGTTTTTGAAGCCGGTTTTTATGGTAACGAACGTGACGGTGAGGTCAGCCCGCACGCATGGCCCAGATGGCATGCCCGCATCGCAGTCGAGTCCTGTGGGAACATCCACCGCCACCACGGGTCGGGCAGCCTGGTTGATCTGGTTCACCGCTTCGAGCATCCAGCCTCGAAGTTCCCCCCTCACGCCTGTGCCCCCTACCGCATCGACGATAACATCGTACGTCTTGAGTTCCCCGGCGAGGGCATCGGTTCCCTGTCGGATATCGAAACTCAGCGCCAACAGGATGTTGAAATTGATTTCGGCGTCTCCCGAAATTTTTTCGCGGGGGGCGACAAGAAAGACCGTTACGGGGTGATTGCGAAGGGCCAAGTGTCTTGCGACAACGAACCCATCGCCACCATTGTTGCCACCACCGGCCACGATTGCGACCTTGGCCGAACCTCCCGAAGGTCCCCCGACAAAAGCTTCTACGGCATCGGCGACGTTGCGACCGGCGTTCTCCATCAACACTACGCCTGGAACGCCCATCTCAATTGCACAACGGTCGATGCCCCGTATTTCATCACGCGTAAGTGGCTTCATTTATCGCCCGTAATGTCAAACGGAGTATGTACCGGCCACCCGGCCAGGAGACTGCCTGCTTACGGCGAAGTTATTCCAGAACCTGATCTATCGCCGCCTTGAGGTCTTTCTTCTGCTGCAGACCAACGAATTTTTTAACCGGTTCGCCACCCTTGAACAGAATGAGGGTCGGAATCGCGCTGATACCGAACTTCATTGACACGTTTCGGTTGTTGTCTGTATCGACTTTTCCGACTTTGACCTTGCCGGCGTATTCGTCTGCAATTTCGTCGATTGTGGGAGCGAGCATACGGCAGGGCATGCACCATTCCGCCCAGAAGTCCACCAGGGCGGCGCCGCCGTCGGCGATGACTTCGCTCTCGAAGTTGTCGTCAGTCAGTTCCAATACGTTTGCTGAACCCATGGAAAGCTCCTTCTTCCTTGGACATTGTATACGCGAAATCCTAGGTTGGCCCGCATGGGTTGTCAAGCATCTGACCCCAGACGATTATGCCAGATTGAAGCTCGGACTCTGTAGCTCGTGTTTATCCCGCGGTAATCTCGATCTTTCTCGTCTGTACCGCCTGGGCCCGCGGAAGGGTGACTATCAACAAGCCATCCGCCACCTTCGCCTGAATCCTGTCGCGATCGACCTCGTCACTCAGCGCGAACGCGCGGAAATATTCCGCCCCGCTGAACCCTACATAAGTCGCGGCGTAGTTTTCGGGCATATCGACACTTCTTCCATCGGCCCAGATGGTCAACACGCCTTTGTCTACACGAACGTCGATTTTGTCTTTGTCAGCTCCGGGAATCTCGGCGGTCAGCACGACCGCGCCGTCTTCCCGCTCGTAAATGTCAACCAGCGGCGCAACCGCCTTTTCGCTGGGATTGGGTGCCGAAGGCGTAACCTTTATCTTTATGTCGTCACTTTGTGTCATGATGGAATCTCCTTAACTGACGCGAATCTGCCTGGGCTTCGCCGCCTCGGTCTTGGACAGACGGATCGTGAGGATGCCGTCTTTGAGGTTCGCCTCCACGCGATCGGTATCGACCTTGTCAGGCAGAACGATGGTCCTGCTGAAGTCTCCACTGCCCCGCTCTCGCCGCTGGAATCGCACATTCTGCTCATCGGCGCTCGGAAGCTTCCGGCCTCGAATCACCAACGTGTCCCCGGTAATGGAGATATCGAGATCATCCTTCGACACCCCCGCGACCTCGCACTGAACTATAAGATCGTCGCTGCCGTTGAGAACGTTGACGGGCGGATAAATCCCCCCGCCGATGCTTCTCGAATCAGACGCCGCCCGCCCCATCAGACGTTCGAGCTCGCGCTGCATCTGTCTTAGCCCCGACCATGGATCCAGACTGTTAGGCCACCTGAAAACTGCCATAGTGTCTTCTCCTTCCGGCGATCACCTGACCACCGTCAATACTTATGCAAGCCGGATGCCAAACATGTAAATCATTTTGTAACAGCAAGTTGCGATAGCAATTCCGGGCTGTTTGACATGCCGTTTTGGCTGTTTCGTCCGAAAATTTCCGCGGTTTGGCAGTTCAGGCAATATGAATCATGCAGCGTCTTTGGGTGGTTCGTGTGAGTCGTCGAAAAGCGGCTTGGCGAGGCGTGCCCTCTTCTGGTAGCGTGCGATACGTTCTTGTCTTGCCTGGGATTGTGCGTCAAGCCTTCGTTGAACATCAACCGAATCACCGTCATCAAGAACACTGCTGGGTCTGTACGCGCGAGAGATGCTGCGGTTCATGTGCAAGTCCTTTCCGGTAGCTGGCCGTTTTGTCCCATACAGGCCGAAATGTTCGGACGAATGCCCGGGCCTTTGAAGAATACTATGCACGAAGGGGTGGCGATCCCTACTTGAAGATGGGAATTTGTTGTGTCAGCGCGTTTGAGAGCGATGGTGGAGGATTATCCATCCACGCGATGGTGGTTGCGATAGCAGATCTGCTATAGAAACTTTACTTGCGCAGGTCGGCTCGATCCTGCCCAAGCGTAATGGGTACGCCTTTATCGCAGGATTCTGTGGCGGCGAGTCCCAGTTCGAGGCTCGCGCGTCCATCGGCCCAACTGCTGCGGGGGTTGTCGCCGGTGACGCAGCATCGGAAGAAATCGGCCATGATTCGATCGTCAGCGCCGCCGTGGCCGCTTTTCATCTGCTCGCTCACGTCGATGGTTCTCTTCTCGTCGCAGTGGCGTTTCCAGACGGTTACTAGTCCGGATGAAACGTCACCCTCGGCGGCTCCGTCGGTACCCATGAGCCTCATCTGGCGGGTATCGCGGGCGCTGACGACGTTGCAGGTGTATGTCGCGCGGACGTCATTGGCGAAATCAACAACAGCTATGCCGTTGTCAAAAGTATCCTTGTCGGAGTTGAACAGGCAGATGTCGCGTGGAACGCCCGATACCTTTTCGTGCACAGCCGCCTGCTTATCCCACAGCGCGTTGTCCACGTTGTTGATGTCGTAGAAATCTTTGCAGGTGTCCTTGATCGCGCAGACTCGACAGTTGGGGCCTGCCCCCTCGATGGTCTTGTAGTGGCTGAGGCTGCAAGTTGCGTACACGCGCGTCGCCCTGCCCTGGGAGAACCAGTTGAGCAGGTCGAAATCGTGCGAAGCCTTGGTGATCCAAAGCCCGCCACCGTACTTGCGAAGACGGTTCCACCTTCTGAAGTACGTCCGCCCGCCATAGTAATATTCGTTGGCCTCGATGGTGAGAATTCTGCCAAGCTCGCCGCTGGTCATGATGTTGTGCAGCAGCTCGTGAACGGGGTTATGGCGAAGGTTCATGCCCAGGTAGAATACGCTCGACGCTGCTTGTGCGGCGTCGATAATCGCGTCGCAGTCTTCCAGCGTGATGGCCATTGGTTTTTCGCAATACACATGCTTGCCGACTGCGAGGCTTTTTTCGACGGGCTCGCGATGGGCGCCGTCCGTCGACCCGATGAACACCGCCGCCGCGTCAGGATCATTTACGCATTCATCCAGAGACGAATATATCTTTGCATCCGCCAGCTCGAAATGGTTGACGTACAGCTCCGCAGCCTGTGGCACGACATCGTATATGCCGGTAATAAAACCAACGTCGGGATGGTTCTTAAGATAGTTGATAACCATTGTGCTTCGCTTGGAAGCGCCAATTACCGCGATTCCCACTGGACTCATTTTCAACAAACCTTTTTCTAGCTGTGCAGAACAAAACAGTGCGCGCCGCACCAATCGGGCCTTATGACACTTCAGCAACGCTGGAATGCTCAAGCCCCTCGCGCCGGCATATCGGCAGGAATGAACAGGCCAGACCAGGCCGGGATTCACTCACATGGTCCTGCGGGATCGAACACCGGGGTTCGCCCTGTTCAGGGCGGGCCGGGTTCAAATCACGGCCTTCCTATCG
>CAZWAT010000226.1:0-4143 GCA_964632015.1 uncultured Planctomycetaceae bacterium | reverse complement strand
ATAGGGATCGTGATCGGTCTTATATCCTATGAAAGCGCCGTACGGCTCATGCGGAAAAGGAACACCTGATTCGACAAGGTTATAGAAGCCTCTCAAAGATCCTATACCTTCGATCAGCGCGTTATCTCCATGACAGCAACCAAAAGCGGTGAGGGTTTTAGCGAAATCCTCGGCGGTATCGGGGATTCGGGGGCTTGTGCCCATCTTGTAGTAGGTCTGTTTATCAGATCCGCTCATTCGAGAAGCGCCCAGTTTTGAGCCGCCAGTGATAACCAAAAGGCGATCCTGAGGCTTTTCGACGCCCATCAGTCGCCAGAACTTCAGCAACTGGTAGGCACAGTTCATGGCAGCCGCCCCGGCTCCGACGATCACCGTGTTTGTCAGATGAAGCGGTACGTCAACTCCATTTATATTAATTGTTTTGTCCATATGTTCCATGGCCTTGCACAACTGACCAGGTTACTTTGCCAGAAAATCGTAAAATGACCCGCCAAAGATGGCTCGGGCATCGCGGGATATCTCCTGCGTTGTTGGTCTCCAGCCCGCTTCCCAGGCGAGCTGATACTTTTCGCAGAGCGCTTCAGCGACAATTTTGCGTGTATGCGTCCACTTATATATCAACTGGTCGAGCACGCGAGCGTCGCTGTGCTGGCAGGTGATGGCCGTGCCAAGAAGTTCAAGTCTCATCCGCGTCAGCTCTTCGATGATGCTGGGGTTGTTGCAGAACCACCAGCAGCCGAACAGGTGCAGATTGGGGAACTTTCTTCCCAGTACACACAACTCATGTTGATTTACCCTGCTGAGCATCGTAACCAGGAATTTTATGTCTGGATGCTTCTGGCAAAGATGCATCACGGCCGCTCCGTTGGCAACGCCCACTGCGTCACCACCATCGCCAAGAGCGGGCATGACGTGTTTTCGAACGCCGATCATCATGGCCAGTGGCACGTTAAGGTCGCGCGCGGTGGGAAGGACGATCTTGTCCAGCACCTTTGTACAGGTTGAACGATCAGGATAGGAAAAATCCGGCCCCAGTGAAGCCGCCATGTAGACAGGCTTTATTTCCTCTATCCAATCGGCGAGAAACCTTCTTGCGCTGGCTATGCTCTTGGCATCCGGCGTGGAGGATACCTTATATCCCTGTGCTTTCATTTCCTTGGCGGCGGCGGGCCAATCCAGCAACAGCGTGTCGATTCTAAGGGCGGGTTTGAGCCTGTTGTTGACCTTCAGGCCCTTCTTCCAGCAATCCACTTCTTCGCGCATGAATGGGTTGTTTGTCATAACCGCATGGTCAAGGCCGGCAATTTTGAACACCTTTTCAAGATAGTTCTCTACTTTCTGGGCGGCAAACCATTTGCGGATGGAAGCGAGATTCCGCTTCTTGACGTCAAGTCCCAGCAGGTTCAGCGTGGTGAGTACTCCGCGGGACGCTTCGCTGACCGGTCCGTGCTTGAGAAAGACATGCTCCCATACCACGTCGGCCTGGGCTTGCTTTGACATTTTCCAGAAGTCCTTGTGTGTCAAGGATCTGGGCGCAACAGTGAACAGTTCTGACACCAGGTAGTGATAGGTGAGCAGTTCGTCAACGCCCCAAAGCAGCAGCTTTCCATGCGTTGTGGGGAAAAGGTGCGTGTGGATATCGGTAATGGTGGTCGTCTGTACCGCCTTCTTGACGGTTGACTGAAGAGTCTTCAGACTTGCTATGGAAGCCATGGTAATCTCCTTGTGTTAAAGCGATGAATATATCACTCCTGACAGAAAAGTCCAATCCTGGCGTTCCGCAAAACAATGGACTTGCGTATGTCACTGCCATACCATGCTGGTTCGTCGCCGCCTGGAGCGGCAAGGAGTGTTATAGATGGCGAATATTCACTCAACCGCCATAGTTGACGAATCGGCAGTGCTCGCCGAGGATGTTGAAGTCGGTCCATACTGCATAATCGAGGGCGGTGTCTCAATCGGCGCCGGCTGTAGATTGATGTCTCACTCGATTGTTAGAAAATACACTACGATGGGCGCGAACAACTTCCTGGACTCGCATGTTGTGCTGGGAGGCCTGCCGCAGGATCTGAAGTTCGATCCAGCCGATGTCAGTTACCTCGAAATAGGTGACAACAACGTTTTTCGGGAGTTTGTCACCATATCCCGTGCCACGGGCAAGGAAAACGCGACAGTAATTGGGAACGGAACATATTGGATGACCCAAGCTCACGCAGGGCATAATGCCGTGGTTGAAGATGGTGTCATCATGGTTAATAACGCCGCAGTGGGTGGTCACGCCACAGTTGGCAGAAACGCCATTCTGGCTGGCTGCGTCATGGTGCACCAATTCTGTTGGGTTGGCGAGGGAGTGATGACGCAGGGCCTGGCGGGAACCAGCACGCATGTTCCGCCATTCGTAATGCTGGCTGCGGGCATGAACACCGTGGTGGGGCTCAACAGGGTCGGGCTTGCTCGCAACAAGAATCTCACGGCCGAAGACAGGCGGCAGATACAGGAAGCATTTGCCATCCTATATAGGGGTGGGCATACGACCGGCAAGGCCCTGGAGTTGATGGATGCATGCACGGATTGGGGGGCTCCGGCGCAGAGTTTCAGGAATTTTGTTCGCAAAGTTTTGGAGGCGAAGCGACCCTATGCCCGAGGAATCTGCCCTATCAGGCGCAAGCGGCGATGCAATTAGTGGCACGACAGGTTCCGGACAACGGTATTATCAAGTAGGGCAGCAGAACTTATGCACCGAACTATGCAAACGCCAAGGACGTTCTACTTAGAAGTATGATTGGCAGGCCCGCACATGCCTCAGGGCCTGAGGAATGAGCCCGCTCATGACCCGAAGGTTGAATTACTCAAGTATCAATGAACTTCTCGCTCCGTACGCTCGCAGAGCCCAGGAAGATATGCGGCGATGGCTTGTGCCTGAGGGAACCCCTGACGAACTCGCTCGGGCGATGGAGTATTGTGCTCTGCAAGGTGGAAAAAGACTTCGACCGGCATTAGTATATCTTTGCGCCGAATCGCTCAATCAGGTGACAGATGAGGATCTGCTTTCCCGTTCGGCATCGTCGGTGGAATTTGTTCACTGTTACAGCCTTGTTCATGACGATCTGCCAGCGATGGATGATGACGTGCTCAGGCGGGGCGCCCCTACCGCCCACGTGCAGTTTGGCGAGGCGATGGCTATTCTCGCTGGCGATGCACTTTTAACGCGGGCGTTCGAGATCCTGGCATGTCCTAAGGCGCAAGCACCCGCACTTATCGGAGAACTGGCGTCGGCAGCGGGTGGCGCAGGCATGATTGCGGGGCAAGTGGCGGATATGAAGCTGTGCGATGTGCCCAAGGGCCTCGATGGGCTCGATTACATACACTTGCGAAAGACCGCAGCCATAATCCGGGCTGCATGTAGGATGGGCGCAATCGCCGCAAACGTCAACGACTCCCAGTTGGAAGCAATAGGTCGATATGGACGTGCCTTGGGCCTTGCCTTCCAGACAGTGGATGACCTGCTTGATGCAACCGCGAGTGCCGATGATCTGGGGAAGACCCCTGGTAAAGACGCCGCCGCTGGAAAACGGACTCACCTGGCGGAGCTGGGTATGGGGCCGGCACGAGACAGGGTGAGCCAACTGTCCCAAGAGGCTGTGGAAGCGGTATCTGGGCTTGGTGACAGTGCATGGACTTTGCGGGAACTGGCGACCCTGTTGGAACGTCGATCACACTAGTACTGATGCCGGTTTGACCGGTTGTTGGAATTGCCAATGAACAAGACCATAGACTCATTATTGAAAACAATTACCAGCCCTCACCAGTTGCGCCGAATGAACGAGCAGCAGCTTGCCCAGCTTTCCTGTGAACTTCGTGAGCGGGTTGTCCAAGTGGTTTCCCAGGGCGGCGGGCACCTTGCGAGCAATCTGGGCGTTGCTGAGCTGACAGTTGCTTTGCATTATGTTTTCGATTTCGCCCGCGACAAACTTCTGTGGGATGTCGGACACCAGTGCTACCCTCACAAGCTTCTGACTGGCAGGAATGATCGGTTTGAAACGTTGCGACAGGCGGGCGGGATAAGTGGTTTTCCCAGCCCGGATGAAAGCCCTTATGATATCTTTGCCACCGGCCACGCAGGCTCGGCAATCTCTACAGCCT
>CAZWAT010000225.1:0-4197 GCA_964632015.1 uncultured Planctomycetaceae bacterium | reverse complement strand
GTCCATTCGTCCCGATGGGCTTAATGTGTGGAATTAGGGAGCGGTTACGTTTGTACCAGGCAGCCTTGGAATCAACCGGTCTGGCGATGTGAATCATCTCTGTCGTAGTCCGGTCAATGTGTGAAGGTGTACTGCCTTTTCTCGGCGGGTGTCTGCCGACAGTGCGTCTTCAATGTCATAACTGGCAGGGGCCGACAATGAGCAACATGACTATTCGACGAAGACTTCTGATCGCTGGCATAGCAGCCACCTCCATTCCGCTGATGATCCTTGCCGCCATTGCTTATTGGCAGGCTTGCGATACAGAGGCAACCGCGGAAAGTGAAGTCTACCAGCTTTCCCATGAGGGGCAGGAACATATCCTTGCAGGAGTGGTGGCGATGCTCACCAGCCAGCAGGAAGTGTTGCAGCAACAGATCATCAATGACCTGAACGTTGCACGCGATGTCATGCTACAGGCGGGGGATGTCAGCTTTGCCGATAAGACAGTCCAATGGCAGGCCGTCAACCAGTATACTGGTCAGAGTGAGTCTGTTTATCTGCCCATGATGACAGTAGGGGGGACATGGCTTGGGCAGAACTCCGAAATTTCTCAGCCGTCGCCTTTGGTTGACAAGGTCATGGACCTGGTAGGATCAACATGTACGGTATTCCAGCGAATGAACGATGCCGGAGACATGTTGCGGGTAAGCACCAATGTGCCCACTCAACAGAATACCAGGGCGATCGGCACGTATATCCCGGCGACGAACCCGGATGGCTCAGTAAATCCGGTCGTTGCCAGCGTCCTGTCTGGAAACACCTTCGTTGGCAGGGCATTTGTGGTTGATCGATGGTATGTGACCGCATATGAGCCCATCAAAGACATGCATGGAGCCATCACCGGCATCCTTTATGTTGGAATTCCACAGGAGAACGCTCAGAGCCTTCGCCGACAGATCATGGATATCTCATTTGGCGACAGCGGGCATGTCTACGTGATGGACTCGAAGGGACAGTACGCCATAACCAAAGACACCCAGCAAGATGGGCACAGTGTCTGGGATGCGCGGGATGCCGATGGCCGACTGTACATACAGGATATGGTGAACCTCAGTCTCGATCTTCAGCCAGGGCAATGGGGACGGTATTCCTACCGACTGCAAAAAGGCAATGAACCAGCCGCGAAGAGAACGGTGAATCTCGCCTATTTCGAACCATGGGACTGGGTTATCGCCGTCGAAAGCCTTGATGATGAACTGATGGCCGGCGTGGAGGTTATTCGCTCCGCCAACGGTCGAAGCAGAACGATCATGGCGATGGTGCTTGTGATCTCGCTTGCGAGTGTGAGCGGCTTGTGGGTTCTGCTTGCCGGAGGACTCAACAGGGTCATAGGCGCTATCGCAACTAATCTATCTGGACGCGCCGGACAGTCTGCCAGCGCCGCTCAGCAGGTGTCCGCAGCCAGCCAGAGCCTTGCCCAGGGCGCCAATGAACAAGCGGCCGCCATCGAAGAGACCAGCTCCAGCATTGAAGAAATGGCATCGATGACAAAGCAGAATGCCTCAAATGCCGCCGAAGCGGAAAAACTGGCGTCAAGCTCACGTCAGTCCGCCGATAAAGGCTCTGAAGCAATGGAACGGATGTCAAAGGCGATTGAGGACATCAAGAAATCATCCGACGATACAGCAAAAATCATCAAGACCATCGATGAAATTGCTTTCCAGACAAATCTGCTTGCTCTAAACGCTGCCGTTGAAGCAGCCAGGGCAGGCGAGGCGGGAAAGGGTTTCGCCGTAGTCGCCGAAGAGGTGCGCAACCTGGCCCAGAGATCCGCCGAGGCGGCCAAGTCAACCGCCGCGATGATCGAGGATTCCGTCAAAAACTCCGACACCGGCGTTGAGATAAGCAAGGAAGTCAGCTCCTCCTTCGAAGAGATCAAAAACGGAACGCATAAGGTGAACGACCTCGTCGCTGAAATCGCAGCCGCCAGTAACGAACAGGCCGCCGGAATAGAACAGATCAACGCCGCAATTGGGCAACTGGATTCCGCGACCCAGGAGTCGGCGGCATCTGCCGAGGAATCCGCCTCCGCAAGTCAGGAACTCTCTGCCCAGGCGGAGGAACTCAACGGCATGGTCAACCAGCTTATGGCCTTGGTGGGCGGCTCTGCCCAGAACACTAGTGGCGCCACGGAAGTCGATTTCCGGCATGTTCATCCCGCTTGGGCTACTACAAGGCCCGGCCCACGTCGGGCGAACCGGGGAGCAAGCGACATTCGAAAGCTGCGAGAGTTCCCCTTGGATTCAGATGATGATTTGTCGCCCGCTTCGCTGACGGATGAGCAATCGGACATTGCCGAATTCTGAATTCGGCGTCCGCGTGCACCGCAGGCACAAGGCATGGATGCAAAGTGATGACACGTCACGCCAGGTCGCCACGGATGGCAGATCGATGACCGTGACCTTAAAGCAGATGACAAGTTTTGCGGGTGACATTATCCGTCCCTGCCGATACAATTAACGTATAAATTATGATCGGCGATTACCTCCGGGGGCGAATTGGATTCGACCGGATGGTGGATGCGTCGGTGGCGTGCCCAGGTTCCAAGGAGGCCTGGTAAAACACCTTGGGCTTAATTTACTTGCCAATCAACCGATGGCAATGGCTGCCTAAATAAGGCAACCCGTTCACCCGGCCTTCGCCCGCGGGGCTGGGATGGACGAAATCAGCGGGATTACCGATGAAGAGTCGGACGGTTACTTCTTCGGGAAATCTGGTCGTCCTGGCCTGGTGGAACCGTGTCGATGCGGGCCTGCTTGGTGAAATTAAACCATCGACTATGCACGTAGAAGCCGCCGTTGAAACATCACGGGACGCGGGTTCGATCCCCGCCGCCTCCATTCGACGAGTCCTCGTGACTCGTCTCTGGCCCAAACAAGGCCCGTTGCCCACCAGCAGCGGGCCTTGTGCGTTTCGGCCAGTAAACAAAGGGGTTTCGCGCTCTCGCCATCTTCTCCCGAAGCCAAATCACGTGACGGGGAGCGCCCACGAAATGCCCCAAAACTGGCCGCGATCGTCTCAAAATCTCTGAATCGCGTGACGGGGTCGCAACCCGTCACGTGAGAGACAAATGCCTTTAAAGCATGAACTTACGATTTTTGGCGTTTGTGCAAGTAGTACCTGACATTGCCTGTATGCGAAGGGACTGCAACCCCGTCACTGTGACGTTTGCAGTGCCAAAAAGCGCTCACATGATCGTCACATGACTGTCACTGCAAGCAATTTTGGCACTGCAATGGCACTGCTTCAGGGATGTGAGCGCGGGCGGACACGCGAGGCGGCGCAGGCGTGTCACCGGTGACAAAAAAAATGTAAGTCTGCCGCTACGGAGAGCTTCGGCCGCTCGGTGGCCGTTTTCTCTTTGACAGATCACTGTTCCCTGTGCTATTTGTGTCCCGCAAGTAGTTGTGGAGAACACCTGATGCCGACCTCGAAGGAATGTGCGTGTACCGGCAAATCGCTGCCGCGCCTGCTGCGCCCGGGTATCATGGCGTTCCTGGCGCAGCGCGAAGCCCATGGCTACCAGATCGCTCAACACCTGTCGGGCATGCAGATGTTTGAGGGGCGCGAGCCCGACCATCCCGGCGTGTACCGGACGCTCAAGGAGATGGCCGACGAGGGGCTGGTCACCGCCTCTTGGGAGACCGGCGACAGCGGGCCTGCCAAGAGAGTCTTCGCGCTGACCGAACCCGGGAAAGCCTGCCTGGAAACCTGGCTGGCGACGCTCTGCGACTACCGCGACGCCATCGATGAATTGCTGGCTCTCCTGCGCGAAGCCAGGAAGTGACCGCACCACCAGGACCAATGAGGAGCAGTTTGCATGATCCCGACGAGACTACACGACATCCTTGCCGCAGCACTGAATGGAGCGGCTCCGTCCCGCGAGAATTCCATCTACCTGCTGTCATTTCCGGAGACCTCAGTGGAAGCGGGCATGATCCGGGCGGCGGGCGAGCCGCCCCTGGCCGTTCTGAACAGGTTCGCCTGCAGGCGGTTAACCGGCGCCTTCAACACCATTCACATCCTCCCCTTCTTCCCCTACTCCTCCGACGACGGCTTCTCGGTCATCCATTTCCGCAACGTGAACCCCGATCTCGGGGGATGGGAGGATATACAAAACATCGGCAAGCATTTCCGGATGATGTTCGACCTTGT
>CAZWAT010000224.1:0-4200 GCA_964632015.1 uncultured Planctomycetaceae bacterium | reverse complement strand
GAAAACAGGAAAAATTAAGAATTCGCATAGCGCGGGCGGGCAACGGGGAGGTGGAAAAGATGCGCGACAAGATAGAGCTCACCGACAAGGCACGCGACGTGCCGATTTTCATATTCTGGGGAAAGGATGACATGGTAATCGTGAAGCAATCGTGGCAGGCGTTTGCGTATCTCAGAAAGAACCGGTGCTTCAACACTACCCGAAGAGAGCTTCGCGGTGGGCATCTTCGCAGGCCTGACATCGCCTACAAGGAGTGGGCCTCGCAGCTTCGCCGATAGCGTCTATTCGTGCCTCAACGCGACAATCGGGTCAAGCTTCGCCGCACGCATCGCCGGGTAGATTCCGAAGACCACTCCCACGGCAACGCTGATGCACACCGAAAGGGCGATTCCATAGGTGGGCACGATGGTGGGCATGTCCGAGAATCGCGTGATCAGCCACGGAAACAGCAGCCCCAGCGCGATTCCAAGCAGCCCGCCGACCGTCGAAAGAACTATCGTCTCGATGAGAAACTGACTGACGATCTGCCGGCGTTTTGCGCCTATCGCCCTTCGCACGCCGATTTCCCTCGTGCGTTCCGTCACCGACGCGAGCATGATGTTCATAATGCCTATGCCGCCCACAAGCAGGCTTATACCTGCAATCGAGCCCAGCACGATGTTGAACGTCCGCTTGGTCGCCTCGGCCTGCCTGAGCAGCGCCAGGGGCACGTTGATGCGATAATCCTCATTTTTGTGGAACCGAGTGAGCATGGTGGTAATAGCCGAGGAAAGCTCTTCGACATGCTCGGTGGCGTCAGTCTCGACCAATATCATGTGCAGCTCGACCATTTCAGCTTCCATCGCCCCGGTAGACCTTCGCATGGACAGATCCCCGTAGCGGGCCTTGGCGACGCTCAGCGGAATATACGCGTCGGTCTGCTGGTCGGGCGTCTGAATGCTTCCGCCTGAATCCTCCGCGCCGACTATGCCGACCACGATGAAGCTGTCTGTTCCGATTCTTAAAGTCTGACCGATGGTGTGCTCGGTCGCCAAAAGCCTGCGGGCGCCGGATTCGGTGAGCACGCATACTGCGTCAGCGCGTTCGACGTCATGACTGGTGAGGGTTCTTCCCGCAAGCAGGGGGCGACGAACGAGGTCGAACCAGTCGGCGGTTGTTCCCATCACACGAAGATCGAGTGATCGCTCGCCAAGCCAGCCTTCCTTACGCACCTGCTTGACGGGCACCGTTCGACGGACGTGGGGCATGGTCTGGCGGATGCGGGCTTCGTCCTCGTAAAGCAGCCCGTACATGCTTATGAACGATTGCTGGTCGGAGGTGCCTTCGTCCTCGGTAGGCTTAGTCGAGGTAAGAATAATATTGTTGCTTCCCAGCTTTTGAATCTGCTCCATCGCCTGGTGGGACGCCCCTTCTCCCACGGCCAGCATGGCTATGACGCTACCCACGCCGAACACCACACCCAGAACAGTCAAAAGAGACCGCAACTTATGCAGAAGCAGAGTCTTGACGCCAAGCCTGATGTTCCTTATCGCCTTGAGACGGTGCATCATATTTCTCCGTCTATTCTGTCTACTAGCCCGTCGCGCATGTGAAGACGAGTTCGCGCGTGCTGGGCGATTTCATCTTCGTGGGTGACCAGTATCACGGTTTTGCCCTGGCGGTTGAGATCGACTATCAGCTCCATGATCTGGTCGCCTGTCGATGAATCAAGATTTCCCGTGGGCTCGTCTGCGAGCAATACCGACGGGTCGTTCACCAGCGCCCTGGCGATAGCGACACGCTGCTGCTGGCCGCCGCTGAGCTCGGCGGGGCGGTGTCCGAGACGCTCGCCCAGGCCAACAAGTTCGGCCAGTTCCGCAGCCCTTTCGATGCTTCTGTTAGCTTCCCACCCGAGATAGAACAACGGAAGCTCGATATTCTCCCGCACGGTAAGCTGAGGTATGAGGTTGAAACTCTGAAAGACAAACCCAAGCTCCCTGAGCCTTAAATCGCTCAGGTCGTTGTCATCCATCGATCCGACATCATTTCCGTTGAGGATGTATGTTCCATTGGTGGGTCGATCGAGGCAGCCCAGCAGGTTAAGCATGGTGCTTTTGCCCGATCCGCTGGGTCCCATAATCGCCCAGAAGTCGCCGTGCCTGATGGTAATGTTCACTCCCGCAAGGGCGCGCACCACCGTAGTGCCCATGACGTAGTGTTTCTGCACGTCATTAAGCACGATGAGCGGCTTGGAAGATAGACTCGCCGCCTCACTCACCGGCTGGGCCTCCCTGTGCTCCATCCCTGACGCGTCTGCCTCCACGCTGGCGCCCCAACTGCTCCATGATCTGCTGGCGTTGCTGTGGGGTGAGGCTTTGGAATGCCTCGCGGCGCTGCTCGGGAGTCATGCTCTTGAGCTTTTCGGCGTCGAAGGGCAGGGCGTCGGGAGCCTGCTTCGAATCGGCGGGTTGGGTCGATGAACCCGCGACGGGCGTCGGCGTCTGAAGCAGTGCGTCGGAGATAGCCTCCTGAGCTACGCTTGAAGCGCTTAACGGGGGCGAAAGCAAAACCTGTTGACCGGCCTTGAGACCCTCAAGAATGTGAATCACGCGATTGTTGTCGAGCCCTATCCGCACAGGCGTAATCATCGGGCCTTTAATGCCCGCCAGGTAAACCACGGGCGTTCCTTCAACCCGAACGACCGATTGCACAGGCACATAAAGGGCGTCGGGGTATTGCTCGACGATGATCTCGGCATGACAGCTCATGCCCGGACGAAGCGAATCGTGCTCGCCATCAATGAACACCTCCGCCGAGTAGACCTTGAGATCGGGGTTCAGCCAGGCGCTCTGCGCATCTGGCAGCAGTCCGATCTTTCCGACCCTGCCCCAGAATACAACCCCGGGAACCGCGTCAACCGTTACTCGAACGGGCATGTCCTGGCGAACCTTTCGTAAAGACGCCTCGTGAATGCGTGTCTCGACGACCATCGCGTTATCGGTGGGAAGATAGATAAGCTCCTGACGCTCGCGAACCTGCTGACCCTCTTCAAGAGGCTCGGATCTTCGCCGCGTTTGCCCGGTCGTGGCGTAAACGACCATTCCATCGGCAGGAGCGTATATTCGGCATTTCTCGATCTGCGTGACTGTTTTTTCAAGGTTTGCCTTCTGTCGTTCGTATTCCGACTCCCTTGCCGTGAGTTCTGCCTGGGCCTGTATTATGTCCGCCGAGGCCTTGCGTTTGATTCGTTCAAGCGCCTGGTTTGCCTGCTCAAGGTCGCTGTTAAGCTGATCGAGCGTGCGTTGATGGGTGTAATCCATCAGTAGTTGCAGATCGGTATTGGCCAGACTCAGGTTGATCTGGGCCCTTTTTGTAGCGAGTTCATCCGCCTGAAGCTCGTTGCGTGTGATGTAATCCTTCTCGGCGAGCTTGTGCGACCAGTCGAGCCTGTCCTGTGCGCGTTCAAGCTCTTCCCGTGCAATGTTGATATCAGCCTGGGCTTTCTGTAGCGCCCGAGGATGGTCGCCCTCGATGTACTTCTTGAGGTCCAGTTCGGCGAATTTGCATGCCAGTTCGGCCTTTTCAATGTCGCTCTGCGCCTGGCTCTGGGTGACGGCAAGATTTTCGCGTGCGCGTATGTACGAAGCCTCGGCGTTCATGACGGTTATCTGCTGCTGCGTCTTGTTGTCCTCGAGCTTGCTGGAATCCAGTTCTACAAGCAGATCGCCCTTGCGCACGCTTGTGCCCTCGGGGATGAGAAACAGGATGGTCGTTGTACCTTCGACCTCGCTTTTAATGAGCATCCTCTGTCTGTTGCGAATCGTACCGGACTCGGTGACGCTTATGAGCAACGGGCCTTGGCGAACCTCCGCAATCGCTCCTGTTGTCTGGGAGGATGAACCGTCAAACCATATCGCTCGCACCGTCGGGACGATTCCCGCCAGTAGCGCCACGACGATAACGACGACTATAGTCTTTCGTTTATTCTTCAACGTTTGGATCGTACTCACGCCATATGCCTTTCTCGTCCACCTGCAGAACGCCCATATCCCGCTGCATCTGAAGCTCCGCCAGACGATACGTCACCAGTGCCGAAGACAGCGCGTTTCTCGCCGAGACGAGCGATTCCTGGGCATCGAGCACGTCGCGAATTTCCGCTTGTCCCGCTTCGAGGAACAGTTGGGTGCTCTCGACTCGTCTCTCGGCGATGTTCACCGCCTG
>CAZWAT010000223.1:0-4205 GCA_964632015.1 uncultured Planctomycetaceae bacterium | reverse complement strand
GGCGCCAACAACGGCCCGCGGAAAGGTGACGCGCCGTTCTGTCGAATCATCGCCAGAATTCGACCTGCCGATTCGGGCGTCGCGTGTCTCGCCAACGCCCTGGCAAGAATGGCTCCGGTCGATTCGTCATCACTGCACGCGTCTCGCCACTGGCGATGCGTCAGCCGAGCGATTGCGTCCAGCAGCGCGTCGGTCAGCACGTCGGAGGGCTCATGATCGATCGCGACAAGGCCCGCCTGTTTGAGGGCCAAGTCATCGCCATCGCCCAGCGAGTTGACTACCAGCAAGGTCGCCATCGCCTTGCTTTCGGGGGCAAGCGTCTTGATTCGATTCAGGCCCCGAACTCTCCGCGCGGGATCGAGCGATAACCCCTCAGTCACCAGCAATGGGTGCCGACTTTTCAGGGCCAGCAGTTGTCTTGCGTCGTTGCGGTTCATTTTCCACAGGGCGAGGTTTCTGTGAGCGATATCGTGCAGGCGGGGCGCGAGACTACGACAGGTGGCGTCGGGCAGCGTCGCAGCGATGGCCTTTATCAGCTCGACATGTAAAGACGCGAGTTGCTGCTGAGCATCTCGACGGACGGTGACATCCGGCGACGCGAGCAACCCGGCGAGTTGATCAACCCTGCTTGCGATTGCGTGAGAGGCAAGGGGATCTTCGATCGCCCGCCGGTCGCGTGGCTGTACTGGCCTGTGGGGCTGAGAGTGCGAACTGGTGGATGGGGTTTCAATCTCAGCAAGGTTCCGCCATGGGGGCAGGTGCGAGTTGCGAGCCCACCATTGCTTGAGGTTTTCGTGGGCGCGTGCACGTTGCGCGTCGTCGGCGAAGCCCGCGGCTGTTGCGTTTGACACACGTGCCACGATGAAGCCCATGGCGTGCGATGACAACCCTGCAAGCCCCGCAGCAGAGTGAAAAATGCAGTCCGCGGGCGATATTGAAATTGCCTCACCGGTGTGTGTCAGGCTCAGTACGGAGGCCGGGGATGCATCGAGCATGTCGATCAACCTGGGCACAAGACGCGTGTCGCCGGTGGCAATTAGTAACTCGGAAAGCCCGAATCGCATCGAGGTGGAAATGTTTTCGTCCTGTATCATATTTATCACTAGTCCGGCGGGCACATGGGCGGGACTGCGGTGAAGCGCGTCGAGAATGTTCCGCTCCGGATTTGTGCCGAGGGCGTCGAGCAGTGCATGAGCCATTTCGGGCGAGGGGTATGTGCGGGCGAGCCTTGCACTGACGCGAACCACCTCATCGGATTCGTGAGTGAGCCCGGCTATCACCAACCAGCGAGCCTGGTCGGAATGATCCACACGTTGCAGTTTCGCCAGCGCGTCGAGGCCTGCTGACGGGTCGCCGCACAACAGGTTGCGGACGATGCCCCGGTGACGATCGCAAAAACTCCAGAACTCCTCGCGTTGTGATGACGAGTCTATCCCGCGGGCAATGATAGACAGGCGAATGTCGATGGGGGCCTGTGCGATTATTTCGGCAACTCGCAGGCGCAGCTCGGGGTCATCGGCATCGATGTGCTTCATAAGCCCGTCGCCAAATGATTCGACCAGCAAGCTGATTGCCCGCTCGCCCGCTTCGACATCCCGCTGTGCGGACGATCTGATCGCCCGGCCTGCAATATCGATCTGGTTACGCACCACGTCATCAAGACCCGGCGTGGGTGTAGCAACCAACAGCAGAATCAACCCATGTACGGCGGGGTACAACAACAACTTCATGCTATGCGGTCGCCCCCGTTCGTAGACTTAGGCCCGCAGGCGTGAAGAATCTCATTGAGCACCTGCGGAGGGACCATCGCCGATATGTCACCGCCCATGTTGGCGATCTGCTTAATGAGGCTTGACGAGATGAACGCCTGGTCGGTGCTTGTCATGACGAAGACGGTTTCAACACCCGCGACAACCCTGTTGGTCATCGCCACCTGGTACTCGAAGTTCAGATCGGCCGAGTTGCGAATACCTCGCAGAATTGCCACTGCCCCCAGCCGACGCGCGACATCAACCGTCAGCCCGGTGTAACCCTCAACCCTGACGTTGTCCATTCCGCTCACCACCGAGCGTATCATCTCGATGCGTTTGGCCTGCGAGAACAGCGATTTCTTCTCTGGATTGTCGCCCACTGCGACGACCAACGTATCGAAAAGCCCCGCGCCACGCCGAATTATGTCAACGTGACCATTGGTGATCGGGTCGAACGTACCGGGAAATATCGCAAGTCGTTCATCACGCGCCATAGTCTTCTCCATCCTTGGTCGCATTATACAAGCATTAGCACACGAGGCGAAAAGACAATTGGGGACATTTGCCGATGAGGTGATTTTGCGGACTGACCCAGGCCCGCGTTTTTTTATACAGCGTGTGCTGGTGATAACGCAGCGGTTGATTCCCGCACTACCAGTTCGACGGGTAGGACCGTGTCAGGAACCTTTTTACCATGCATCCTGTCGATGAGGCTGGCCAGTGCCGCCGTGCCCAGGCCCGCGAGGTCTTGACGTATCGTCGTAAGCGGGGGGGAGGCGAATCGCATTGGCTCGAAGTCACCGAAGCAGCACACGCTGACCTTTCTGGGCACGTGAACGTCGTGGCGGTGCAGAATTCCCAGAAGCGACATCGCCAGGTACCCGTTGCCCGCAATCACCGCAGTTGGAGCCTTGGGCGAGTCGAACATGTTGTTGAACAGGGTTTCCTGTTCGTCGACGTCCTGTAGAAAGCGGTCTTCGGCAATGTGAATCCAGGTGGGGGTGATGTCAAGCGAGATGTCCGCCATCGCCTTGAAATAGGCCTTGAAGCAATGCTGTGCGCTGTAGACGTCGGGCGAGTTGACGATGAGACCGATCCGCCGGTGCCCGAGGTCAAGCAGGTGTTGCATCATCAGGCTCATTCCCTGCTCGTCGTCTGAACGCACCCGCGGGCAGGCGGCGCTGTCTCCACCGACGGCGACAACGGGTTTGTCGGTCTGGCAGATCTGCTCAAGGTGGGCTCGCATGATGCTGGTCGTGCCGAACATGATGACGCCCGCTGCCGATTCGATCCGCGAGTTGTCCCTTGCCAGTTCAGGAATGCTCTGATACCCGCAATCCCAGCCTTCTTCCTGCCCCGCTGAGCGTATTCCACTGTAAATGCCCTTGAGATAATACTGGTGCTCATCGAGGTCGTGAAGCGGGTGCGAGCAGACAACAAGAATCGTCTTGTGGTTTGTTGGAAACCCCGCCCGGTTGTTGACGTACACGCCTTTCTTGTCCGCCTTGACAAGCCCCTCGTGGACTAGTTCGCGATACGCCTGGCGAACGGTGCGGTAGTTCAGGCCCAGCTCTCGTCCCAACGCCATCGGCTGGGGAAGCTTCTCGCCCGGCGAAAGCACGTTCTTGGCGATCATGTGTGAGAACTGCCTTGCCAACTGATAGTAAATCGGCTGGGGACTTTCTCGACTGACTTTAATACGCTGCATCAATGTCATTATTAATCTCTTGTACAAAACCAACCACCCAAACAGTCTACAACGAATCAAGATTGTAGTCAAGTGCAATAATGTAGTTTTTGGTACAGAATGATATAAGTGTTGCAAATACAACCGTTTATCAAAAACATGCGACGGCCTGGTCGCATTAGTGTGTTATGTATTGTGTATACGATGCACTAATCTTGTAAGAATCTGCAAATTTTGTATTGACACCCATATGGCGCTGGTTTATCATGTCTGTGAAGATGGTAGCTTGGCTCCCAGCAACAGATGTCGCATGGCTCATAATGTTCAGAAATTGTCAATTCAGGAAGTGCAGGACAAAGTGAACAGTAGAAAGCATGTCAGCATGAGCAGGCCTTTCACAGTATCGATGATTGCTTTTGTTCTTATATTATCGATGCACGGCCTGTGCCGCCGCGTCGAAGCTCAGGAGTCGCTGTGGCAGGTGAAGGTCGATTTCAACAGGCCCATCAAGGCGATGCATCCCGCCTACAACTCGATAAATATCAACAACCCCACAAATCTGCTTGAGCAAACCGAGCAGAACCCCGCGTATGACGAAGCGATCAGGGCGCTGAATTTCAGGATGATGCGATTTCAGGGGCCTGGGCTTAATTGGGATTACAAAAAGACCTACACCGATGAAGACTTCAAGCCGTTGAGTGATGCGGTCACGAAGGCGTTCGAGGTGTGGGGCGTGCAGGAGTTGATGTTCGCCGTTCACCGCATCA
>CAZWAT010000222.1:0-4256 GCA_964632015.1 uncultured Planctomycetaceae bacterium | reverse complement strand
TGGCTTGCGGGTATATTGATATATCAATGTGCCGATTTTTTTGTTGGGGTGTGTACGACTCACCTCCTCGGCGACGGCGTTGACGAACATCAGCAGCGTCGCGGCGTGGGATTGCTCCCGCTCGTCGATCTTGGCGCAGGCGGGGCACCGGCAATAGTGAAAATTGTCGTTTGTGCTGACCGAGATGTTGGGCACGTTTGGGTGTTTCTCGATGTAATCGAGCACCCAGTCAGTGACGATTCGCAGCACGTCGGGGTTCGTCAGACAAGGTTGGTTGCCGAGAATAGGCTTGGCGTCGAGACCGTTGACGTTCCATCTCCGCTCGCCGTCCACCAGCCCGTAGTATTCTGGGTGCTCCAGGCCGTACTTTTTTGAGGGAATCTGGCGGAAGAAACTGTGACTGCTCCTTCCGCTCATGCAGATGCCGCCGTACTTTTCGTCGCGTGCGACCCGGTTGCATCGCATGCGGACGCTGAATGCCTTGTTCCGTCGAGTCTCGGCGAACGAGCTGAACCTGGCTTCAAACACTGGCGTGAAAGTGTGCTGCCCGCAAGAAAGTGCTGTTATCCTGGGCGAAGGCACGTACGTGTGGTCATGGGTAAGAAATCGCACGCCGAAGTGTTTTTCGAAAAACTCGTATACGCCGTAGAGCGTTCCGCGGGGGCGCCCCCCGGCAATGGCGACTGCGTCTGGGGTGATGTGGATTCGCAACCCCTCCTCGCCCAGGTCGTCCGTGGGGACAAAGACTTTTGCCTCGGCGTTCGGGCCTATCCAGATGCCAGGCCCCGGCGTTGGCTCCGTCGAGATCGGCAGCTCATGTCCTGTGACCATCTTCCAGAGGCGCTGGAATTCATCAGCCGCGTATTGCTCGCTGGGGATCGCGTCTGCCGGCAAAACGATGGTGGCGTCCCGCAATACCGAAAGCTGCAACTGCGATTGCGATTGACCTATGAGTGTTGAACCAAGACTCAACATGACAATTCCGCACACTACCGCATATTTCATGGTGTCTCCCGATACAGTGCATAAAACCAGCCGCGTGAATTCGACTTCGCTTTGGCCGTTATCCTACGACCCTGCCGACGGCGGTGTCAAGAAACGAAACATCGGCATAGTTTGGAAAGAAAAAGAGGGGGGATCTTAGGTACCGTATGGAATTGATCGAAAACCAGTATGGTAATCAGGGCCAGCAAAGATAGTGTTGCGGGCTCTGGAATGATTATGCTGTTGTTGTCAAGCGTGACGATAGCATTGTGGGCGATGGTGCGTCCATATATACTGGCGCGGGTATTAAGTGTATTGCTCTGGTCGGCGATTTACTGAATATGCCATTCCCGTAAGGCAGAACCTGTATGTCATCGGCCATGCCCGAGAGCGGGAGGATATTGTCGCGCCTGAAATCGTCCATCGTGACGGCGGAGAGATGTTTCTCATTTCCACTCGCAGTGATGAAGACATCGTCAGTTCGCAATGTTGTTTTTGACGATGAAAATGGAAAAAATGAGCAGGGGCAGACCGAGGATAATCACTAACAACCATGCAACCCCGCCGGAGGAATGGTTAGGGCCTGAATGCGGTGGCGTCGCCTCGTGAAGCCGGCTCTGAAGAACAGGACGTCAACGGGAATTCCGGCAAAATCACCGCAAAAGCGTTGAACTGCACGGGCAGGCATGTTAAAAGGCCGAGCACACCATCGCCCTCGAAACTTCAGCGACAAGGCAGCGAAAGCGGTGCGAGGATGAATATTGACGAGATAATGGGCCTGCCAGGCAATAGGCGTGGCGGGACCGTGGGCTTCTGCGGCGACCGTCTCCACGCAGAGCGGATCGAAGACCGGGCTGGGTTTGTCGGCGATTTTCATTTCTTCCACTGGCAAGCTCGCTGGCCTGGCGACGTGCTCCATGAGCCGCTGCGGATCGAGTTTTTCAACGACCGCCGCGCCGAGCAGGTGCTCCTGTATGACTGGTATCCCACACACATACGCCGCCTGGTCAAATGCCATTACGTTGACTACGTGGAAACCAAGACCATCTCGCGCGAGGATGTGGCCATTTGCGAGTTCGAGATTACAAATCACGGCCCACGCGATGAAACGATCAATCCGGACGCCGTTGGACAGGCGGAAGGGGAATTTACGGCCTTCGGCCGGCAGGTGCGATTTGCCCGACAGGTGCTGCCCGCGGTGCCTTTCACGCTTTCGCCCGGTCAGAGCAAGACCGTAGTAGCGGCAACGGCCTACGCGCTGGCGGGCGAAGACCTGTCCGGCAAACTTGACGAGGTGCTGAAACCCGACTCGGTTGCCCGCGTGATCGAGGCTGAATTGGATTTCTATCGCGGTGTCGTGCCCGAATTCCACTGTGAAGACGCACTCGTTGAAAAGATATACTACTATCGCCACTACATATTGCGGCGCAACCTCGCCAGGCCCGCCGCAGGCAACCTGAAGCATCACGTCTTCTACGAAGGCAAGCAGACCGGTTACGCCAGGCTGATCACTGCAAGTGCGTCGCTGGCCATGGACGAGTGCCGCTGGTGGCGGGATCCGTCTTTCGGCTATGGCGAGATTTGCACGTGTGTCGAAAACCTGCCCGACCACGGCCTATTCCGCGATCTGTGGGTTGACCGGGTGCGGGGGCTGGACTGGCCAGGCTACGAGGAATGGATACCGCGTGCGATGGCGGACTTCCTCCTGGTTCATCCAAACGACGACCTGGCCGGGGATGTGATGGAGGCGGGATATCGAAACATACAAGGTCTGCTGAAGATCAAGGACACAAACGGCAATCTCATGCTCAATCCCGGCGGACACCACATGACGCAGGAGCATTCGCCGGCATTTACGCATTTCCACGATTACATGGATTGGTACGACTATACTGATCTTGAGCGAATCGAATACCAGGCCTTTTTCTACGGTTCGATAACCGGTATCGCCCGCCTGATGGGAAGATACGGCGACCCGCGTTGCAGTGAACTGACGGCACTGGCCCAGAAGGTTCGCAGAATCACGCTCAAGGCCATGTGGCACGATGCGGACCGTTTCTTCTATGCCATACGCGAAGCCGACGGCGAACCGGCCCGGTGCAAGGAGGCCAACGGTTTCCTGGCGTTTCTGTTCGGCCTTGCGCCGTTCGAGAAACCCTATACGGACATATTCGACTACTTTGTAAGCGATCGGTATTTCTGGAACCCCTATCCTATCGCAAGCTGCGCCAAAGACGTGCCCAGCTATACGCCGCACCAGGTAATGTGGGGCAACCAGAAGAAAAAGACTGGCGGCACATGGTCCGGCCCGACCTGGCCTTACTCCAACAGCCTGCTGGTAAACGTGCTTTCAGACCTGCTCCGGAGCGGTCAGCCCTCGGCGATAAGACCGTCACACCTGCGGAGTTTCTTCGACCTCTTCACGCAGGGACATCTGGAAGCCGGCCAACCGATGATACGTGAGAACTGGGACGGCCTGGACGGTCACCAGCGGGGCTGCGCCGACTACCTCCACGCGACGTACATAGATTTGGTGGTCCGCAATATGTTCGGCGTGGGAGACCACGGACCAGCCGGCCAACTCAAGCCGACGCTCGGCTTGTCCGGGTCGATACGCCAACTGCCGTTTGACGGACGGGTCTGGAACGTTGAAGTTTCACGAAACGCGTCAGGCACACCCGTCGCCAAGGCCGAGCTCGAGGAATAGGCCGCCACAGCCTATTCGTGACCGCGGGACGTGTCGCCTTCGTGCCGGTGTACAGATCGAAGATGTCCCATACCCCAAGCATGGCGCCCGGACCGAAAGCACGATGATCAGGCGACTTCAGGGGGATGAAAGTCAACCTGCATGTTAACCAATAGTACGTCTGTTGTGGGTTGCGCCGGTAATACATAACACGTGCAGACAAAAGGGTTTAAGAAATCCATGCGAATTTCGCGGAAAGAATGTTGACAGACTCAAGAAACGAGGTATATTAAAGGTGTTAAGAAACATAATTGGAGATGCTTGTCATACAACTTCTTTACAGGAAGGAAGGTATCATGATGGTGCTCAAATCTAGCAGGAGCGTATTGGTCGTTGTTCTGATGGCTGTTTGCATGTTGGCGACTGGTGTTCAGGCGGAGACTATTGTCAGCAAGTCGATGATGGATATTGATAATCCCTCAAGCGGCACGATTAACGCGGCGAGTGCGGATGCTGTATATCAGCCGGAAAATTGGGCGTGGAGAAACGAAGTGCGTGGCGAGAGCTACGACAGTCCGCGCAAAGC
>CAZWAT010000221.1:0-4264 GCA_964632015.1 uncultured Planctomycetaceae bacterium | reverse complement strand
AGCGTTTTATTACATTAAATTGCACAACTTATCAAATGTTAAAGGCGGGGAGAATGACTGATGAAGAAGGTGAAGATCGGCCAGATAGGTATCGGCCACAACCATGCACAAGGAAAGATGGAGTCCTTGCGCAAGCTGACGGATGTTTTTGAAATTGTCGGAGTTGTCGAAGAAGACCCTCTCTGGCGTGATAAGCGTGGTGGCCTGAGTTGCTACGAGGGTCTGCAATGGATGACTCAAGAGGAGTTGTTTCAGACGCCGGGCCTTGAGGCGGTGGCGGTGGAGACCGATGTTGTCGACCTGGTACCCGCTGCCTTGCGCTGTGCCCAGCGAGGGCTCCATATTCACCTGGACAAGCCGGGAGGTCAATCACTGGAGCCGTTCCACCACCTGGTGCAATGTTGCAGACGTGATGGTCTGGCGTTGCAACTTGCTTATGCGTATCGATCAAACCCGGCGATCCGGTTCGCGGTGGAGGCATTCAGGGCGGGATGGTTGGGTGACATTTTTGAGATTCACGCTGTGATGAGCCGGTACGATGGGGATGACTATCGTCGCTGGCTGAGCCAGTTCAAGGGCGGGGCGATGTACATTTTTGCCGGATATCTCATTGATATAGTGATTCTTATGTTGGGTCGGCCGAGCAGAATCACCCCATTCATGAAAAGCACCCGAGATGATGGCCTGATAGACAACGGCTTGGCGGTGATGGAATACCAACGCGCCACTGCCACAATTCGTATTTCCGTTGCGGAAGTTGACGGTATGCGCCATCGCAGATTGATTATCTGCGGAACAAAAGGCACTGTTGAGATATGTCCGCTTGAGCCACCGGCGAATGAATACCATACGACGCCTCTTGTTGCCCGTCTGACTCTCAGGGACGACGTTCCGGGCTATCGGGCAGGAACGCACATGGTGGAGTGCGGCGTACTTGGTGATCGCTACGCCGATCAACTGACTGAATTTGCCCGTGTCATCCGCCGCGAGCAATCCAACCCCTTTGACTACGATCACGAACTGCTCTTACAGGAAACGCTACTAATGGCATGTGGATATGACATTAAAGACTCATCTACAGGCATTCATAGGAGCTTTGCATAATGACACTTGCAGACAAGGTTGCAATAGTTACCGGAGCCGGCGGATGCATCGGTAGAGCGGTCTGCGAAAAGCTGGCATCCCAAGGCGCAGGCGTGGCCGCGGTTGATGTTGACCTTGACGCAGCCCGCGAAACTGCCAATGCGATTTCAAAAACCTCCGGGCGAGCGATTGCCTTGCAGGTGGATGTGCAGAATCGTGATGAGATACGCAGAATGGCTGACAATGTCATCAAGCATTTTGGCCAGATCGACATTCTAGTCAACAATGCGGGCGGGAGCGCGCGCCAGGAGAACGCATTGTTCTTCGAGCAGAGAGATGAAGTAATCGATCGGGTGTTGGGTGTGAACCTGATGGGACCGATTTTCTGCATTCGGACAGTGATTGGGCACATGATCCAGCGACGCCAAGGCTGCATCGTGAATATCGGTTCCATTGCCGGGGTTCAAGGGCTCGAAAAGCTCGTTGACTACTCGGCTGCCAAGGGTGGTGTGATCGCGATGACGAGATCGCTGGCAAAGGAAGTCGGCCCATACGGAATCAGGGTCAACTGCGTATCGCCAGGCATCGTCCCGCGCCCCGGCGTGACCAAGGATCCGACCAAAATATCATACCTTACAAGAGTCTGCACCTCCGAGGATGTGGCTGAGCTGATCGTGTTCCTTACTACCGAAACCGCCGGATATATCACCGGGCAGAACTACATCATCGATGGTGGTCGCAGCTTGGGGATGAAAGGCAATTGACAGACGCTGAACGTGGGAGCGGATACTCAGGAGATTGAACAATGCGCGCTATGCTGGTGGATGAGAATCAGAATCTTAATTGGGTCGAGGTGCCAGATCCCGTCGCCAAGCCCCAAGAGGTTGTCATAGATGTGCATGCCGCTGGATTGAATCGTGCCGATCTGTTGCAGCGTGCTGGAAAGTATCCGCCTCCACCAGGTTGGCCCGAATGGATGGGTCTGGAGGTTGCCGGCGTTGTGTCAGAAGCGCACGAATGCAGCCGGTGGAAGAAAGGCGACACTGTCTGTGCGCTGCTTGGCGGTGGAGGATATGCTCAAAAGGTGGCTGTGCCCGAAGAACTTGTGATGTCCGTCCCGCGTGGTTTGTCGATGGTGGAGGCGGCAACTCTGCCCGAGACCTTTGCTACTGCCTATCTCAATCTCGTTATGGAAGCGGGTATGTCGGCAGGTGATACTGTTCTTATTCACGCCGGCGCCAGCGGGGTAGGGGTTGCGGCCATTCAATTGGCAAAACTCATGAACGCCAAGGTGATTGCGATGGTCGGTACCACCGACAAGGCCCGGCTTGTCAGGGAACTTGGAGCGGATATCGTCGTCAATAGGAAGATCGAAGATCTGTCAAAGATACTCGATGAACATCCCGCCAATATCGCCCTCGATTGCGTCGGTGGAGAAGGTTTGGGTCGGAACATTGAAAAGCTCGCCACTGGTGGAAGGTGGATATTGATCGCCACGCTTGGGGGAGAACAAGCGACCATACCATTGCGGGCGGTTCTTAAACGGGGAGTGAGGCTGATCGGCAGCACACTACGAAGCAGAACCAACGAGACGAAATCGCAAATCCTGCGCGCTCTGCAGACGGACATCTGGCCCGCCATTGAGAAGGGCTTGATTCGTCCCGTTGTCTACAGGACGCTTCCTGTTGAGCAAGTCCAGGCGGCGCATGCGATTCTTGAACGTAGCGAGAACATAGGAAAAGTCGCATTGCGGATAAGCGACTAAACATATGGCAGCAATGCCAAAGAACCTTCTCAAGACTATTCCTCGCAAACACCGTGCCAGGTGTCTGCTGGCATGTGGTTTGGCGATGTACTTTCTTGCGAATATTCATAGGGTTGCCATTCCTGGTTCTGTGTTTGACGCACTACAACAGGAGCTTGATGTTTCCGCGGCATACGTTACCGCTCTTGGCTCTTCATTTATGTACATATATGCGGTATCGCAACTGCGTATAGGCCTGCTGGTGGATCGTTACGGCGGTGGTCGGGTAATAGGGATCGGTATGTTGCTGTTCTGTGCTGGTTCTATCATGTTCCCCCTGTCGCACTCGTTGTTCATGCTGTATTTCAGCAGGGCGATAGTGGGGTTGGGAGCCAGTTCGCTTTACTTGAGCCTGGTACGAGAGATCCAAAGGACGAGCGACAGGCATTTCACGATCATGGTAGCCATCATGATCATGATTGGATACCTCGGTGGTATTGTCGCCAACGCGCCGTTCGTATGGTGCGTCAATATCATCGGCTGGCGGGCGGTTATGCTCTGCACAGCCGGGGTGTCGATAGGTTTTTACCTTCTGTTTATGCTGGCGAGATCTACTCTCAAAATGCCCGCTGTCAAACCCGTGTCTTTGGGTTCCAAGCCCTACCGCACGGTATTGAGAGAGCGGCATAACGTGAATCTGTACTTGTTCTGTGGGATTAATTTCGGGCTCTACTATGTGTTGCAGACAGTGATCGGTAAGAAATTTCTGGAGGATTTCTGTGGCATGAGTTCAAACCATGCTGCCGGGATTCTTTCTGTGATGGGAACGATATCTGCGGTGTCGGGTCTGGGGCTGGCCATAGCCAGCACAATGCTCGGAAACCGCAGGCGAATATTCTTTCGCATCATCGGGGTCAGCTGCGTTCTGATATTCCTTTGTGTTACGCTGTTCATTTTCTTCGAGGTGCGAACCGCCTGGCTGGCCGGGTTTTTGTGTCTGCTGTCGTTCACGGCCAGTACTTCGTCCATTGCTATTCCGTTGTTACGGGAAACCAACCACCCCTCACATGCTGGCGTGTCTGTGAGTATTCTGAATTTCAGTTGCTTCACCTTTGTTGCCCTACTCGGCAACGCGGTGGGATTTCTCATGAATCTGTTTCCGCCAGGGGTGCGTGACGGTATCAAGGTCTACAGCGTATACTCCTATCTGGCTGTGTTTGGTGTAATGCTGTTGTTGTCCGGTCTTGTGCTTTGGTGCTCATTTCGTCTGCGCGATGGGGCCGAACGGGGCGAATTGTGCCCTTTGAGATTGTGTCAAGACAAGAGAGGTCGGGTTGCTGGCACGGCAGATTAGCACGGGGCGTCGCACCGGAGGTGCCGCGTCATAGGACCCAGCGGGACAAACGAGCATCCAGGGACGCCACACGGGTGTGAGAA
>CAZWAT010000220.1:0-4265 GCA_964632015.1 uncultured Planctomycetaceae bacterium | reverse complement strand
AACGTCAGCGACCCTGATCATTTGCCGGCGGTGTTGATGTTCACGGAGGTCAAGTAGTGGGTTTCAGGGTGGTTGAAGATTTTGTATAATTTGGAGGGCGGGTTTTTCGCGCGCGGGAACTCGCGTTCTTGTCGGGTTGTTTTGTAGACTATACGCATGCTTGCCAAGAGAATCATCCCCTGTTTGGACGTTGACAAAGGCCGGGTCGTCAAGGGCGTCAACTTTGTGGATCTCAGAGACGCCGGAGACCCCGTTGAGGTCGCGCGTAAGTACGAGGCGCAGGGGGCGGACGAGTTGGTGTTTCTGGACATCACCGCTTCGCATGAGACAAGGGATATGATGGTCGATGTCGTGCGTGAGACGGCAGAGCAGGTGTTCATGCTCCTGACCGTGGGTGGAGGCATACGAACCATCCAGGACTGTCGCAACCTGCTCAACGCCGGCGCGGACAAGGTATCCATCAACTCCGCAGCCGTGAATGATCCGGGCTTCATCACGGCGGCGTCCCGAAGGTTCGGGGCACAGTGCATCGTAGTGGCGATCGATCCCAAGCGAATCACCCGCGACGGTAGAGAACTGTGGGAGGTTCACGTCAACGGCGGTAGAACCCCCACCGGACTCGAAGCGGTGGCGTGGGCAAAAGAGGTGCAGCGTCTCGGGGCCGGTGAAATCCTCCTTACTGTAATGGACGCAGACGGGACGTGTAATGGTTATGATATCGAGATTACCCGCGCGATCGCGCGTGCGGTTGATATTCCGGTAATCGCCTCAGGCGGCGCCGGCTCGCCGGAGCACATTCGCGAGGTGCTCACGGACGGATGCGCCGACGCGGCGCTTGCGGCGAGTATTTTTCATTTTGAGCAGTACAGTATCGCGAAGACCAAAGAATATCTTACAAAGCATGGCGTGCCCGTCCGGCCCGTAGTCGATATTCGTCAAGTATCGGGAGCTTGCGGCAATGAGTGACGAGATTCAGCAGGAAGGTCTTTCGACCGCCCCCATTGGGGCCCATCCGCTGGCGAAGGCGCCAGCAATGGAGAAATATTTCAAGGCGATGGTGAAACTTGGCGCCAGCGACCTGCACATCAAGCCCAACAGCGTGGTGCACATGCGGGTGAAGACGAAGATATCGCCCGTCCGCGGCGAGCCTCTCACCCCATCCCAGACCGAACAGATGGGTCTTGAACTGATGGACGAGAAGCAGCGGGCTTTCTTCGAGTCCAACGGAAGCATCGACGTCGCATACGAGGTCGAAGGTTCCGACCGGTTCCGTATCAACGTGTTCCGCCAGAGAGGAAGCGTCGCCATCGCGGCCAGGCGAGTGAGCAGAGACATTCCGAGCTTCAAGAGCCTGAATCTTCCCGACACGCTCGATAAGATCGCCAGCTCGCACCAGGGGCTTGTGCTTCTTTCCGGCGCGACCGGTTCTGGTAAAAGCACGACCATCGCCGCGATGCTTGAGCACATCAATAGCACGCGCGCATGCCACATCGTCACCATCGAAGACCCCATCGAGTATCTTTACACCTCGAAGCGAGCCCTCATCAGCCAGCGCGAGGTGGGGATAGACGTAGCCGACTTCCAGCTTGCGTTAAAATACCTCATGCGTGAAGATCCCGACGTGGTGCTGATCGGCGAGCTTCGCGACCACGAAACCTTCCAGGCGGCGCTGCAGGCGAGCGAAACCGGTCACCTGGTCTTCGCGACGGTGCACGCGTCGAACGCATCGCAGACCATCGGACGAATTCTGGATCTCTTCCCCGCGGACACGCGAGACATGATGAGGCAGTCCCTGGCGTTCAACTTGCGCGCAATCGTCTGCCAGAAACTGCTTCCTTCAATCGCCAAGGGAGTGGACAGAATCCCCGCCGTGGAAATCATGCTTCAGAATCCCAGCGTAAGGCAGTATATTTCTGAATCACGCGAAAACGAACTTCCAGACCTGATTCGCGCCCAGGAGCGTGAAGGAATGAAAAGTTTTACAAGCAGCCTGCTTGACCTGATCGAGCGTAACCAGGTCGACCCGAAGGTGGCATACTCGGCCGCCCCGAACGTCGACGAACTCAAGATGCTCATGAAGGGCATCTCTTCAGGAAGAACAGGGCTCATTCGATAGACATGGAGTTGCCAATGCACACGCTCGCAGAACTGCCGGTCATCGGCGACTATGCATCCCCGGTGAAGATGTTGTTCATTTTAGTGATGATGGCGCCCTGGTTGTACGTCGCGCCGCTTGTTCAGCGTGACGCCAAACGTGCCCACGCCGGGCCTTTCGTCTGGAGCGTCATCGTGTTGTCCGCGGGCGTGCTGGGCCTGGGGCTGTGGTTGCTGATTCCCATCTACATTGCGGGATTGGCGGCATACGTGGTGGCCGTTTCGGCGGCGCTTGCGTCGTATGTCGTCTATCGCAACGGACGAGTCAGCGAAGAGGTTCGCATTCTCACGCCCGACCACATACGCTCGCTTCTTCAGCGCCGTTCGAAACAGACTAAAATCGAGCCAAAACCCAGGCTCAAAGTTTACGGATTCCATGGAAAGCTTATTCCCACGCCCGGCGAAGACGCCGACACCCCCACCGTCGAATCGTTCAACCTCGCGCACCAGGTTCTGTATGACCTGTTCTGGCATCGTGCCAGCGAGGCGGCGTTCGTTCCGAACAACGAACAGATGACCGTTCGCTACATGGTTGACGGCGTGGTGAACAATCGAGACCCCCTCACGCTTGAAGAAGGAAAGCTGCTCATCGAGTATCTCAAGCCCATCTCCGGCCTGGACCTCGAAGAGACTCGCAGACCACAAAAAGGCGAAATATCCGCCGATGTTGGATCAACGCGCATAGACATTTCGATAGTTACAGCCGGCACCACCAACGGACAACAGATGCAGGTGAGAATTCTGCAAGAGGTTGTCCAGCAGAACATCGAGAAACTGGGCATGAGCGAAGACGTGCTCAAGAAGGTGCGCGAGATGAACCGCAAGCCGGGCATCATCATCGCTTCAGGCCCTGCCCAGAGCGGCGTAACCAGCACGCTTTATTCGCTGCTTCGTGAGCATGACGCGTTCATGCAGCACCTTGTCACGCTTGAAGCGAAGGCGGCGATTCCTCTTGAAAATATCACCCAGAACGTCTACGGCGAGCCGTCGAAACTCGAAGAAACGCTTGCCCCCGTGCTTCGACGCGACCCCGACGTTGTAATGGTTGACGCCGTGCGAGATCATGAGTCGGCGAGCTTGCTGTGCGACGCCGCCCAAACCAAGATCATCCTGATGGGAATGCACGCGGACGATTCGTTCGTCGCCCTGGCGAAATGGGCAAAGCTCTGCCAAAACGCCCCCGAAGCCGTGAAGAACCTCAACGCCGTGCTGTGCCAGAGGATGGTTAGAAAACTCTGCACCAGTTGTCGCGAGGCCTACAAGCCCGACCCGCAGATGCTCGCCAAGGCCAATCTTCCCTCCAAGTGCGAGCAGTTCTATCGCGTGCCAAGTCAACCTCAGGTTGACGACAAGGGAAACCCCATCGTCTGCAAAACCTGCCACGGAATCGGGTATTTCGAGCGTACAGCCGTCTTCGAACTGCTCGAAATAACCGACGAGGTCAGGGATGTCATTTCATCGGGCGGATCGCTTCAGCAGATAAAGGCGGCAGCGAGAAAGAACAAGATGCTGTACCTCCAGGAACAGGCCCTGAGAAAAGTTATTGAAGGCGCAACGAGCGTTCAGGAGGTTTTGCGAACCTCCCAGTCGAAGGCACAGAAAGCAAAACGGTAAGGATCCGACATGTTTCTTATAATAGTCATATTTCTTCTGGTAGTCGGCGTGGCGTTCTTTCAGGTGACGCAGGGCATGTACTCTGCAGCCATCATGGCCGTGTTGTCCGTGACTTCGGCAATGCTTGCTTTCAACTATTATGAGCCGATCGCCGCGACGCTTTATGATCGCCAACCCGCGCACGCTGACGGCGCGGTGTTGATCGGGCTGTTCATTATCTCGCTTCTGGTGCTTCGGTTGATCTTCGACAGGTTGTTCCGAAGCAACGCGGTCACCGGTGTGTGGACCGATCGCATCGCCGGAGGCGTTCTTGGTCTGGTGAGCGGGCTGGTGGTCGTTGGCGTGCTGTCGGTGGGCGTGCAGATGCTTCCGTTCGGACCGACGATTCTCGGCTACAGGTCGCATGACGACACCCTCAACAGCACCGGTGGACTTGCCCCCTTCCACCCCGACAGGTTTGTTCTGGGCATGGTGAGCACGCTTTCGAGCGGGTCGCT
>CAZWAT010000219.1:0-4295 GCA_964632015.1 uncultured Planctomycetaceae bacterium | reverse complement strand
ATGCAGCATTGTTCGAGCAAGCTGTTGGGCCGGGATCGAAACTGCCACTCGACCCACTCTCGGAGCAGTTTTTGGTACTCAAGACGGCAAATGCCCAAAGAATCCATATTGCCGATGGAAAATAGTCCCTTTGCGCGCATGATGATGCGGGTGTTTGCAAATAATTGCCCTTTCCATTGTGGACGGTTCGCCTCAATATGGATGCACGATATCTACTTTTGAGCAAAGGCGATCCGAATGGACATCAAAGTAAGCGTGGGCGAGTCAATTCAGGCAGCAATCGACGCGGCAACCAACAACGGCGGCGGCCGGGTCGTAATCCAGTCGGGGGAGCATTCCAGCGATACGATCTACCTCAAAAGCAATGTGGAACTGCATGTTGGCAGGGGGGCGGTGATACAGGGCAGCTCGAAGCCCGAGGACTATGACGATTTCAGCGATCCCGGATTTGAGGACGTTTCGCCTGAGGGTAGCAGAAAGTGTCTTATCGCCGCCGCCAACGCAACGAATATCGCCATAACCGGAGATGGCGAGATAAACGGCGCCGGCCCGGACTTCTACGATACCACCGCCGAGGGCAGGTTCTTCGCCAAGCCGCCTCATCCCCGGCCTCGGATGGTGCAGTTCTTCAACTGCAAAAACGTCCTCATCGAAGGGACGTCATTCATCGATTCCCCCGGCTGGACGTTCTGGCTTATCAGTTGCGAGGATGTCGCCATTCGACGAATCAAAATCACAGGTTGTCAGCGGATGATCAACAATGACGGCATTGACATCGACGGCTGCCGACGGGTGACGGTGAGCGACTGCCTTATCCGCACAGGCGACGACAGCCTTGTTCTTCGAGCCATTCGCAAAGGCCCAGACAGAACCGCATGCTGCGAAGATGTGACCGTTACAAACTGCGTGCTCGACAGTTGGTGCCAGGGAATCCGGGTCGGGTGCCCCAGCGACGACACTATTCGCAACTGCACGTTCAGCAATATTGTCATCCAGGGCGAGGGCAGGGGCATTATCTTCAACAATCCCAAGCGTTACCTCAGGCCCGGCTGCACGGGCTATATGGACGTGAACAATCTGGTGTTCAGCAACATCGTGATTGATACAAAGCGAGTGCCCATTGGGATAAACGTCGAGGAAGGGATAACCCTTCGCCACCTGGGCGGGGTGACTTTCTCCAACTGTCGAATAAGGTCAGATCAGCCATGCAAGCTTGAAGGCGCTGCGGAAACCATCATAGAGGATGTGCGTTTTTCGCAAGTAAAGTTAAATAAGGCAATGGAGATTCATCACGCGCGGGAAGTGGCGCTTGATTCCGTTACCATAACCGACGTGTGAACAAGCATTTGCATGTCCCGAGGATCATTTTTGCTAATCGCCGCTTTTCCCTGGTGGACGCATGTTGCGAAAATTGTCATAGATGGTCTTGTGAGGCGAGATGTAAGAAAGTATCATCGGGCTTGTTCGTTCATCGAAGGACAATATAGCCCCCGTGTATGTGCTCAGGCAGCAAACAAATAGCTTTGGCAAGGGGGTATTGCTCACAAGACATGATCGACTGTTGCCTTGTGCATCATGGCAGGCGCGATGTCCGTCGTCACTGAGAGGTTGCTCGGGAAACGCGTCTTGCCTGGATTGGTGCGTGAATAATCACTGATAGAGAGGCCCGATGACATGAAGTACCTCTTTGTTACGTTGCTCTGCGTGATGATCGTTGCCACTGTTATCACCATTATCAGAAGTCCTGATATGCAGAGCGATATTCCGGTTCTTTACTGGGTAACAGATGCCAACCCCGCACGCTTGCGCCAGATCGACGTATTTCATAAATGGTTGATAAAGAACGGCCATTTCGATGAGCGTACCCTGACCACGATGCAGGATGTAGAGAAGTTCCGCAACTTCAAGCTGATGCCCAACATCAAGGACGCCATAGTCAGCTTTCAGCCCGAGGCGGCAAAAGTCTGGGACGGAACGATTGGGGAATCCGACCTGCCGATGACCGTGAAGATCCCGAAGTTCGAATTGAGGGTAGACAGCGCGAACAAGGATATCTCAAAGCAGATCGTACAGGGTGTTTCGGGTGTGGCGGGGGACATTATGGATGTCGGTGATTCCGACATCCCGTTTTTCGTGAACGTTGGTCTGCTGGAGGATGTTACTGAAGAAGGAATAGAATCCGGCTTTGACCCCAGCCATACCTGGCAGTCAATTCGTGCGGCGATGACTGTAATGGATGACCATGGCAATGAACGCCAGTACGCATATCCTTGCAATGTCTACATTGCCGCCGCGTGGGTGAACAAAGATGTGTTTCGCGAGTATGGATTCGAACCGCCGCCCATCCAATGGACCTTTGAGGAATTTGAAGAATATGGCAAGCGGTTCATGGAAACCGCCAATAAAGGCAAGAGCTACAATGATATTTTCTTCTACAGTGGCGTTAGCCTGGAAGAAATGTTGCGTTCAAAGGGGCATTCCATCTTTAATGAGACGCTGACCGAATGCACCTACGACGATCCGCGAAGCATCAACGTGCTCAAGATGCTTCACAGGTGGAAATACAAGGACAACATCCTTCCAACCGCCACGGACATCAAATCATTCTCCAGCGATACCGGCTACGGCGGGGTGCAAATGCAGTTGTTCAACTCTGGCAATTTCGCCATGCTCCGTTTGGGCAGGTATGGCCTGATTCAGTTCAGGATCTTCAATGAAGACAGGGCTAGAGCGGGCAGGGGCCTGTTGGACCTTGGCTTCTCCGAATCACCGCATGGGGGCTTTAGAAATGCAGTTGCGGGGGCGAGGGCAGGTACTGTTTATGCCGGTGGCAAGCATAAGGATCTTGCAGTCCTGTTCCTGGCATATCTTGCCAGTGAAGATTACAACTTGCTGATCGTTGACGATGCGGACTCGCTTCCTCCAAACCCTGCATATGCCGAGCTTGAGGAGTTCCGTCATCCCTCCAAGTATCCCAATGAGTGGGAAGTCCACCAGCCTTGGGCGGATCTGGATGAAATAGGTATTTGTCGGAGTTTTTCGCCATACGTGCTCTACCGTGTCGCCATGAGCGAAATCAACAGCATGACGCAACATTACGATACCGGTCAGATGAGCGTTGAGGAAGCTGTCAAGGAGGGCGCCAGTAGGGTCAATGCGGAGATCCAGCGTACGCTGAAGGAGCGTACGCATCTGAGGGCCAGATATGAAACCGCACTTGAGCGACAGGCGAAGATTGACGAGATGGTCGCCGTCTGGAAACAGATCGAGCAACTCGAATCCGAGGGTCGGCAGGTTCCATCGGAGCTTCGCGACAAGGCACAGAAAATACCCCTGTCGTGGATAGATAATGTGTTCTATCGAGTTTACTACGCAAAGAAGGGATGGGCCCAAGAGCATGTCACTGAATAAGAGATCCCGAGGCTCGTTACTGCTGGGGCTTGGTTTCCTGGCGCCCAATATCCTGGGTTTTCTGTCATTCACGGTTATACCGCTTGTTTTGAGTATGATCCTGGCGTTCAGCAACTGGGACCTGAGCCTGCACAACATGTTCAAGTCCGAACAGATTCAGTTTGCGGGACTGGAGAACTTCAGACGCCTTTTAGGAAGCGCCGACTTCTGGAAATATCTCAAGAACACGCTGTTTCTGATGATGGGCACGCCCTTTGGCATAGCGGGCAGCCTGGTTCTGGCCATGCTTCTGAGCAGGGACTTCAGCTCCGGTGGGCACAAAAAGGTCAGGGCGTGGTTGATTGTCGGCGGGCTGGTGTTCTTCTCGTCGGTTCTCATGGCGATGGTGGGCATGGGTTCAACGGCAATGCTGATGCTTCTGGTATCGGTTGCCGGAATGATGTTCATATCTGGTGTCGCCGGCGGTTCGTCGGTGTATCGCGCATTGTTCTACCTGCCTCACTTCACCAGTGGTGTCGCGGTTTATATTCTGTGGACGAAGCTGTATAACCCTCATAACGGGCCGATCAACAACGCATTGCGCGCCCCACTGGAGGGGCTCACATCCGTTGCCAGAACTGTTCCGGCGGGGGTGTTCAGCAGCCTGGCTTGGGTGCTTCTGGCTTTGGCGGCGCTGGTGGCATACAAAAGCCTCAAGCATTTCCAGCGCCAATGGAACGATGGTGAACTTGGAACCCGCTCGACAATCCTTCCGACTGTCCTGGTTGCGCTTCCCCTCTTCATGGGATTGCGTTGGCAGGGATTTGCGGGAATTTCACCAGAGCTTCTCGCCTTCGTCTTTCTCGCCCTTGTGGTGGTATGGCTGGTTGTGAAGTCCTTCAAGG
>CAZWAT010000218.1:0-4325 GCA_964632015.1 uncultured Planctomycetaceae bacterium | reverse complement strand
ATATTTGTTCGCGATCAGGCCCCCCACTTCCAGGTGGTCAAGGGCCCCGTGAATGGCTGGCTCTATTGACTCATTGTGCGTGATGGCGACACGAACCATTTGCTTCTCCCACAAATTAAAGATGAATCGGCTTTTTATATCCTAAGCATAGTCTTGAGGAACCGAGGCACAGGAATGTCCGAGCGCGCGGGTCAGGACAGCGGCGAAAATCAGATCGATCAGCAAAATATCTTATGACTCAGTTAACGTTGTCAGACCCGCACGGCGCCAATAGAATGTCAGCGTTTCAGATCAGATGCTGGAGAGGGAGATGCACGTACTGACATGTCCAAAATGCGGTCGTATGCAGCCGACGCCCAGGGCGGTGCGACGGAAGGCGGCTTTGTGCCCGCAGTGCGGCGCCAAATTCATCGGAGCAAGCACAACATATGTCAGGGGAAACTCCACAGGCGCGCCCTCTGAAGCCCCCGAAGATGCTTTGCAAGTGCCCGCGAAGGGATATCAACCCAGCCCGGCCGAGCAGAAGTTGCCGTCTCCCAACGACGATTTTGAGGCAGGCGTCCAAGAGTTGGTGTCGGTAATTCAGGACGGAAATCGCCCCGCATATCGTCCCAAAAAGAAAAAGCCATGGGCGGCTGCGCTGCTGGGGTTTATGTTCGCTGTGGCGCTGGCCATGGTTTCTGTGGGGGTTTACAGATATCAGAATACCGTCTATTACGAAGAATATATCGGCGATAAGCTCATCTTCAGCGGCAGGATAAGCAAGGATGAATGGCGTGCCCGGCAGATGAGGGCAAACGCCGCCCAAGAGGCGCCATCACAGGAACCGGATCCTTCGCGATACCTGCCAATGGAGAATGATCTTGCATTGAAGTTCTGGCAGGATATTTCCCTGCCCGATGGGCGAAGGTTTATTACCATCACGATAGAAAACCTCAAGTCCGAAGCGATCGAAGAGATCATGATTGACCTCAAGCTTCTGGACGAAATGAACAATGTGATGAAGCATTTGCCGGCGATGCCGCTTAAACTCATACCGGCCGGGGCAAAGGTTGAGTTTTCCGCCAATTGTGATGACAATGTTGAAGATTTTCAGACTGTTTCGGTACAGGGTCGTTATCTGCCCGCCTCGGAAGGAACTGTTTGTTGGCAGTCATTAGCGAACAAACCCCGGCGATTGGACGATAGAATCGTGGTGACCGGTACAGCCGACAATCCGGCGGATACGGCCCTGCGGGATGTTCGCGTTCAGTGCGAGTTCTTCAGCGCGTACGATCAGTTGCTCGGATCGGCTGAGGGTCAGCTCACTTCCACGCATCTGCCCGAGGGCGGCAGTATCGCCTGGAGCGCGGAGTGGACGTTGCCTCCTGGTGTGGATGATGTCGCACGGGCCACCGTAAGGATAGCGGGCATCAAGCAATAACTTGTGCCCAGACAGGGCAAGCTCAGTTAAGGCAGCATTACAGGTTGCCTGGAAGGTTCGTATGTTTATACCGATTCGCACAGATTACCGGATGTCGGGGCGACCATTGGTCAACTACGGTCTTGTGCTGATCAACATCCTGCTTTTCGTCATGGGTTATCACGGTCAATCGCCGGTGATAACTCCATTTCTTCTGCATCCTGACAATCCGCAGATTTCACAGTTTTTCACGTCAATGTTCCTGCATGCCAATTTTATGCACCTTGCGGGCAACATGGTGTTCCTGTGGGTATTCGGAAACGCGGTGAACGATCGCTTTGGGCATGTTGGATACTTGCTGTTCTATCTTGGCGGCGGCGTGCTTGCGGGCGTGGGATACGCTCTCATGTCGGGTCACACCCCCGTGCTTGGGGCCTCTGGCGCAATATCGGCAGTGACGGGCGCGTTTCTTGTGCTTCTGCCCCGCGCAAGGGTGACGCTTGTCGGGTTGCTGCTTTATGTGATAGTACCTTTCGAGGTATCGAGCTTGTACTTCCTGATGATTCAGTTCATTTGGAATTTCCTGATGTCGGTTCAGCCGGCTCTCGGAGGGCAGGCGGCGGGAAACATCGCCTACTGGGCGCACAGCAGCGGATACATTTATGGAATTGCCATCTCAGTCATGCTGCTCGGGTTGAAGATTCTTCCTCGTGATGCCTTCGATCTGCTGAGCCTGCTTCACTCCGGACATCGACGACGTAAATTCCGTCGGATGGTTAAGCAGGGATATTCGCCTTTCGATCGCTCCGCAGAGCCCGCCACCTACTGGCAGCCTCCGCAAAAGGTGTCGGTCTCTTCGCCTTCAATAACCAGGGACAGAGAACTCGAACTGCGGGCGGAAATCACAAAACAAGTTGAGCGACATGATCTTGACGCCGCCTCGCGCGCATACTTGAACCTCATTCAGATAGCCGATGAAGCGGTACTGCCTCAACAGCAGCAACTAGATATCGCAAATCAACTTATGGCAGATGAGCGATACCCGCAGGCCGCCGAGGCATACGAGCAATTCATCCATAATTACGGTCAGTACGAACATCTCGCCGACATCCAACTGATGCTCGGGCTGGTCTATGGTCGATATCTACACCAGTACGAACAGGCGCGGGAATACCTTGCGCAGGCACTGAAGAACCTGCAAGATCCGCGGAAGATTGAACTCGCACGCGGCGATCTTGCCGCAGCCGAGGCAAGGCAGGCCTAAAACCCTTTGCATGGTGAGATATGGCGCTGATATTACAACCGCCACCACTACCACAGCTTTCTGTCGTCGGAACCATCGCAGCCGCCGCCAGCGGATTGCTGCTTTCGATTATGCTGGTGCTATGGGGAAGGACAGTCGGAAAGATCATTATCACCCTGATATGCGTCGCGGTGGGCGCTGTTGTCGGATCAGGCATCGCCGAACATCTAGGCGTGAACGTCTGGGCGGGAAGAACTGTTGGTGCCCTTGCGTGCGGCGTGGCGGGTTATCTTCTATGCGTGCTGGTTTGGGCTGTGGTTGTCTCGTTGGCGGGCCTGGCCTTCGCCGGCAGCGCCATCATCACCCACGCCTGGAGCAGGACTGCGGGGGCGATACCAGATTTTCTGCCCATGATCCCGAAAGAGACCGAATACTTCAAATCGCTGCAATTCTATTGTGAGCAGGCGTTTGAGTACATAAAAGGTGTCGCCGCCCCAGCATGGGAGCACTACACCTTTGTTGTTCTTGCCATCATCGGCGGGTTTTGGCTGGTGCCATTGCTGATGGGCCTGCTCAGACCAAGATTCATTTCCATTTTCGCGTCCTCGTTGCTTGGGGCCGCGGGACTGGTTGGAATATCCACGGGCATCATCTGGTGGGCCTGGAAGGATTGTCCCCTTGAAACCACCAGCGCAGCCTGGCTGGCACTTGGCTGTTCGACGGTGGTGCTGACATGGGGAGTCATCTGGCAATATCGCAGCGCACTGCGGGCCGGGCAACAGACCAAACCCTCTGAAGAATCACCGCAAGACGCCGAAGAATAACGCCAGAAGCACCAATGGGATAAACCGCCCCAACCCGCCTGAAAGTCAGTATCGATCCAAAGTCATCGAATCTTTCCATGCTGGACTCTAGTCCCCCTGCGGCTGAATACGGGCGACAGGACTCGAACCTGTAACCTTCGGTTCCGTAGACCGATGCTCTATCCAATTGAGCCACGCCCGCATCTTGCCGATACTCCCTGTAAACGGGCCTATTCCCTGATGCTTTCAAGGGCTTAGCGCCGTCGCCGGGTTCGGCTTCACGTCCAGCAAAGTCTACAACAGATCGTCTTGGAATACAAGATTTGGCAAAGGATTTGTACGGATGTATGATATCTCAATCCCAGTTCAGCTCGATGCCTAGACGCTCCGTCCAGATTGGAGTCTCCATCTTACAGCGCAACGATAATCACCCAGCGTTTGTGGCTTCCATTTGAAACCGCCTTTTAAGATGATTGAACTGGTTGCGCCTGATTTGCCCATCATGCTGCAACCTACCGACAACGATGCCTGGAGCAATCCCTATTCGCTTAGCAAACGACTTGATGCTTTGTTCCGTCCGACATTGCCGCATCGCTTCCTCTTGAGCTGCTGGTATAAGATGGTTGGCGGCGAAGGAATTGGCTCTTGCTTCCACCTCGTCATAATCCTGACTTGGTTCATCTATCGTGATAAGCTTTTTAGGATCATGCAAAATATGTCCGGCCTCATGGAAGAACGAAAACCAGAAGTGGTCATCAGACTTGTATCGAAGGCTCAACTGTATCAATGCCTTATCAGGCGTCAGCCAACGAGTGACACCGCTGGCGGGACAACCCCTGATAGATGGTACAAAAACCACCGCCACACCCGCTTGTGA
>CAZWAT010000217.1:0-4411 GCA_964632015.1 uncultured Planctomycetaceae bacterium | reverse complement strand
CAGCCATCGCCAACGAAACCCAACATATAGGTTATGTATCGGAAAACCCCCGATTAGTGCTGAAACCAAAAAACAGACCCGCTCGCAACAGGTTTGTACGTCAAGACTTGCAAATACCTTACAAATGAGTTTGCCTCTACCAGCCCCCGCCAGCCTGCTTATCGCGCCCCCATATGAAAAAGGCGAGGACACGCTCGTGTCTTTGCCTGATGAATTTAAAATAGATTTGGCCCCAACCCTAGCCTGTGGTTTTCTCTGGGCCGAAGGAGTAGCACACGTCGTCGACCCCGGCGTATCGCAGGATCGCAAGAACCGCATAGGTGGTGGTTCTTATGGCGATGCTGTTATCTTCATGGTCGAAGTCCGCAGGCGTCAGAAAGACACCATCGGAGCCTCTGCCGGGGCGACGCCACTGGCGGGCCACCAGGAAGCCTGCTGCCTTGTCAATAACCGACTCGTCCACCCAATCGCATCCAAGTGCCTTTGCCGCAGCGAGTTCTATCAGGACGCTTCCACCGGCGCTTGGCACCGAGTAATCATCCGGGCCGAACCCGCCGTCGGGGCGTTGCGAATCGTACATGTGCTTGCAGAACCGTCTTGCCGCGTCATGGTAGGTCGCATCT
Organism: uncultured Planctomycetaceae bacterium; assembly: GCA_964632015.1. Classification (GTDB taxonomy): domain Bacteria; phylum Planctomycetota; class Phycisphaerae; order SM23-33; family SM23-33; genus JAAYCO01. Next base: position 3,788 of record CAZWAT010000217.1, on the reverse strand, counting down.
TTCAGAACCTTCCATGCCGCCAGGTTCGCCAGCGCCCCGAAGTCGTCGTTGTAGCGGTGCATTATCTGCCACTTCATCGGATGATCGACCTTGCCGTCAAGCGTCTCGAAGGTGTCTCGATCGACGACCACCGCCTCCTTTCCGTTAACGTCAAGGTGATACCGATTATAGAAATCGAGTATTGACCGCATCGCTTGAAGATGCACGTCTTTGTTGGTGACCTGGTGAAGCCGATAGAAGAAGAACGCCCCACCGCTATGGAACGATCCGCAATAAGGGGGATTCCAGGGTCGATCGTCCAGCCGCTTTTCGTCCAGTGGAGATACCCCCTGACCCCAAACCTTTTTGAATAGTCAACCCCGCGACTTTTTTCGCCCGCTGTCGGTAATGGCCCCAAAAGCGATTTCGCCAGGCTTATGAGGATTATCGTTTTTGACTCTTAGTCACCGGTTTAGCAGATCAAGCAAATGGCCGGGACGCGAGACGAGTCCCGCGCCCCGGCAATGGCTGGTGATTCTACTGTTCGGAGTTTTGGGTCGGTCGAACCTCTGGCTGCCCGACAACATCAACCATATCGCCACTCCTCAGGCGAAGATCGAAGTTCGTCAAAGGAAGATACGCAGCTACCTTGGGTTGATATGGGCTGATCATACCTATCGTCCCACCAATGTTTAGAGCGCCTTCGGGGGCATAATTGATCCCGTCCAGAATGGTCATGAACGGACGGTCATGATCGTCGATGATAAGACAGTCCTTGAACTGTATGCCACCGGGACGTGTTGTCTTCTTGTAGATGGTGTAAATGGCGACAGGGCCGGACACCGGAACCTTCCACATCTTGACCGGGTGGGCGCCAGTGTCGCGAACAACGCACCGATCAAATATGACATCAACCGAATTAGCTGATTTATCGCGCAGGCGTATGCCGTTTACGCGAGTATTAGAAACCCGACATCTGCTGAAAATGATAGACCCCTTTGGGCCGTCGTCCCCAATGGTGCCCACGTGAAGTCCCACATCGGTACGAGGACCTGATACGTCGCAATTCTCAAACAGAACCGAAACCGGATAGGACTGGCTCTTCAATCTGCTCAGCCACATGTGCAGGCCCAGCTTTTCGTTGTCGCTGATAACGCAGTCGCGAACGACCACATCAGCCAGTCTCTCATTGGGGCGGTTGGGTTCGAGGTCTATCCCGGCCATTGGGGCGGTTCCACGAGTTCGGTTGAAGCAGCAGCGTTCTACAAGGAGCCCGTGAACAGAAATTACGCTCAAGCCCTGACGATAGTGATCTTCCACTACGAGGTCACGCAGGGTGATATTCTCGCAAAAAAATATTTCGTCGGCAGGACTAACTCCAATGTAAACGCCGTCGCCACCGCTATTGAGCAAAGTCAAGCCTTCAACCGTAATGTTCCGGCAGCCGCGGAGCGACAATGTATGCCGCCACTCGGCCTTGGCGTATTTTTCCGGGTTGGCATAATCATCGCGCCGCATTCTCCAAGTGGCTCCATACCCTCGAATAAGCACGTTCTCCACGTTGCGCGCGATAAACAGGCAATCATTCCTGCCCTTGAACGCATCCTTGGCAGCATGCACCTCGGCGCCACGCTCGAAGAACAGTTTCATATTCGAACGAAGGTTGATGGGCTTGCTGACTATCCACGGCGTTGACATGCGTGGTACAACAACGAGGGTTGCACCACTATCTATTGCCTGCTGCAAAGCGTGTGTAGCATCGTTGGGATCAAAACCAAACGCATCCGCTCTAACTACGTTTTCCGAGGTGGTCTCGCCCTCTGTGGCGCTGATGGCTACATAAGGAATCGTAAACAAAACCAACAACATAACAGCAAGAAGGTTTACTGATTTCGCCATGACGTGGAAATCCTTTCAATTCATGGTGTATGCAACAAAGAATGTGAACTAATCTGACGCTCTCCAGAAAGGCGCCCCAAAGCTGGTAGGCACGTCAGTGTTGCTGACTGCGTCAACATGTCCATCCGCAAACACAACGTTCAGTGTGTCAAGATGGGGAAAGATCCAGTATGTTACATTGTCGTACCTGACACATCGCTGGCACTTCATACCTCCCATGATCATCATGGTGGCGGATGGTTGACTAACGTCCACCGTTCGGAGCGCATGCAGCAATTCATAGGTTATGTGTGGGCCATAAAGCCGATTCAGACTACTGTTAAACGCATAACTGCTTTTCCAATGTTTATCAAGTGGGTACTCATCAGCCATCGACGGGCACTGGAGGAAATCAGGTATTTCCATATAGTCGCGATCATCGCCCCAATATATTTTGGTCTTCTGCGTCCACAGTCCTTCACCGTCCCTCAGCGGATGCTCTTCGAGGGGATAAAAGTCATCGTTCTCGTTAGTGTAGTTAAACACCGCAAAGCCTACCTGGCGAACCCTTGAGGCGCACGTAACCCTTCTGGCAAGTTCACGTGCCTGTGTCAGCGAGGGCAGAAGAACGCTCACGAGCAAGGAAATGATGCCAACAACAACCAACAACTCAATCAGGGTGAAACCCGCATAGCCAATTCGCCTAGTGGATCTTGGCACTAAAGAGGTGTGAGTTGAGTGTTTCATGACGAACCTCTTTCTTGCTATCGCATTTCGTTGCCGCGGGAGAGGACCCATGTCCTCCCCCGTCAGCAATCTCTTGCAGATCAAACCGGTCCAGTGATCAACGCTTGCGAACAAATGCCGCCAGCCCCCCAAAGGCCAGCAGTACAGCGGTTGCTGGCTCAGGAACAACAGTTATGCGATCGATCGACCAGTTGGCGTCGCCTTCCTGGCTGTTACTCTGGAATTCAATGCTCAGGCGGTTTCCATCAGGGCTCTGGTACATGCCGCTGGCTTGCATGCCATGCGTGCCGGCGAAGACTTCACTTCCGCTGGTGCCCTGCCCATCGTCATAAAACAGTTCCAGGCGATATGAGGTTTCATCAAGACGAATTTTGAAGTCGGTGATCTCTGCCGGCAGCGTGGTGCTTTCGACAAGGTTCTGACGAGATCCGGTACCGTCCATCTTGCAACCAAAACTGAACGTCTTCTGGTTGCCTCGTATGAACAGTGCGACGTGGTCCTTTACATTCCAAATATCACCGGTCTCGGGTGTGATCGCGAGATAGAAATACCGGTTTCCCCAGTAGGAAGTGGTTCCATCTGCGGAGAATCCGTTCACCGTGATTTGTATCGGGCTATCGAAGTAGTTAAGGTCGCTTGATCCGCTGGAACTATAGAACTGTCCGCGCAGAATCTTATTGTCCACATTCGTGCTGCTGACCTTGAGCAAGCTGTCTGCCTGTTCAACAGTCATACTGTTGACACCCTCCTGCTCATTGGACGTCCATGTCCAATAACCATCCTGATGCGGGGCGTCCAAAACAGTTTTGGTGTCAAAATGATCGTCCAAAATAGGCGACGCCATAGCACCCTGCAAAAACGCAGCCACTGTAACCGCCAGGACAAGAACCTTCTTGAATTGAGACAATCTCATTTGTGCTTCTCCCTTCTCTGCTTTTTCCAACCTGGGTTTCTCTGTCCAGGGTGATCGGAACAAGGCAACGCACCATAGTTCCGTTTATCTTCTTGTCAATGTCATTGGTTCTTCTGCCGCAAAACGTCGAAATCGTCTTCTGCCATGCAAGTCCCCTCCACCCTTCGCTGTTCCTGCGGCTCCACTAGATACTTATAGTCGCTCGGCGCCGGTCCGGTGGACTGTCGGAAGACGGGTTCCACGTTCAGCGTAATTGTTTTCACTTCTGTCT
>CAZWAT010000216.1:0-4423 GCA_964632015.1 uncultured Planctomycetaceae bacterium | reverse complement strand
GGTCATAAATCTATCGGACGTTCCTTACATGGACTCCTCTGGTGTGGCGTCGCTGGTGAAGGTTCTTTCACGCGCGCGAAGGATCGATACGCAACTTGTGCTCGTAAGCCTGTCGCCAAGGGTCCGAAACCTTTTGGAAATAACTCGCCTTGACAGTGTCTTCACCATTGCCCCTGACGAACAGGATGCCCTTACCTGAAGCATGACTGCCCGAAAACAAAAAACCGAATCTCTACTTGTGAGGGTTGGCGAACACGTCCTATCCGCGTTTGCGTATGTTGGTGGAATGACGATGCTGCTGGCGTCGGCAATTGCATGGGCTGGGAGGGGGTTGGTCTCGAAAAAAACGCCCTTCCGCACCGAGGCGCTTGCCGAACAGATGATTCGTGTAGGCATCAAGAGCCTGGGCATAGTAATGCTGGTTCAGTTATTCATTGGAATCATCATAGCCCTTCAAATGGAGCCCGCCCTTGCTGAATGGGGTCAGCAGGCAATGGTGGCGGATGTTATCGGCGTTGCGGGTTATCGCATGCTCGGACCTATGATAACGGCTGTGGTGTTAAGCGGATTCGCCGGGGCATCGATTGCCGCGGAAATAGGAACCATGGTGGTTTCGGAGGAAATTGAAGCCCTCGAAGCCACCGCCCTGAACCCGGTGAGGTTTCTTGTGGTTCCGCGCGTGTTTGCCACATTGATAATGATGGTGCTGCTGACAATTGTCGCCGATCTGATGATATCGCTTGGTGGATACCTGGCGGCTGTTTTGGTGCTCGGGCCGACCGTGTACCAGGGATACTGGACGCGCATGAGCTCGTTTCTGCAATTCAGCGACTTCTATACGGGCCTGGTAATGTCGGCGGTGTTCGGGGTGCTCATCAGCATAATCGCTTGCCATGAGGGGCTCAGGGTCAAAGGCGGGGCAGAGGGCGTTGGAAAGGCTACCACGATGACTGTTGTATATTCAATCGTGGCGATAATCCTCGCAGCCGTTGTTTTCACTGCCATTTTCTACGTGTTTGTGTGGCGGGTATGACTTCTGAAATAAAACAAGATGACACCCCCAGGGAAGCACCGGCTGACAACCAACCAGTCATCCGCGTGCGTGACCTTGTTAAGACGTTTGATCGACGTGTTCTGGACGGCGTGAACCTTGACGTTCGCAAAGGTGAGATGATGGTGATCATGGGCGGCAGCGGCTGCGGCAAAAGCACCCTGCTGAGGCATATGATAGGATCGCTTCAGCCCGACAGCGGACGCGTTGAACTTTTCGGGCTGAACATCAACGAATTGAACAACGAGCAACTCGATGAGGTGAGAAAACGCTTTGGTATCCTCTTTCAAAGCGGGGCGTTGTTCAACTCGATGACTGTTGGAGAAAACGTGAGCCTGCCGTTGCGCGAACATACCGATCTCGATGACGACACCATCGATATCATGGTGCGAATCAAGCTTGAGCTTGTCGGTATGAGGCATGCGGTGAACCTGATGCCGGCCCAGCTTTCTGGTGGAATGAAGAAACGCGCAGGTCTGGCGCGGGCCATCGCTCTTGATCCGGAAATACTCTTCTATGACGAACCGTCGGCGGGACTTGATCCTGTGACCTCGGCGGAAATAGACCAACTGATGATCGATCTGGCGCAGAAGCTGGGTGTTACTACCGTTGTGGTGACGCATGAAATGGATTCCGCCTTTCGCATTGCCGACAGAATGGCGATGCTCGACAGGGGACAGATGCTCAAAATCGCCATACGAGAAGAGTTTGAACGGATTCGGGATTCGGATCCGACTGGTGATTACACCAGCGATTTGATTCGGCAGTTCCTCAGGGGTGACAGTGAAGGTCCCCTGACCCATCGACGGAAGAACAGCGGGTATGAACGAGACATTCTTGATGCAGCCGGTCAATAACCAGGCTGTGGAGAAACGATAATGCCAAGAAAGAAGCGCAGCGAGATAGTCGCCGGCGCGGCGGTTGTCGTGGGTCTGGCACTTGCACTGGGCGTCATTTTGTGGCTGGGTGTAGTCAAGCCTTTCCACAAGCCCGGACCAAAGGCGTATTTCTTCCTGCCTCAGGAGGCGGGAACCGCGGGACTCAACGTTGGAAACGCCGTTCATTATGCAGGTCTGGAAGTGGGACGCGTCGTCGAACTGCAACTTCAGACCGAGCAGAAGAGAACTCTATACGTTACAGAATTGCACAGGGGCGACCTACCGCTATATGCCGACGGAACAGCCATGGTGGTTATCGGGCTTGTGGGCGAAAGCATACTGGCGATTACCGATCCCGGTGATGTTTCGGCGGGACCAACATCTACCAAAAGGCCGATAGAGATAACCGGCGGATGGGGCAGGCTGATGCAATCGATAGATCATATCTCGGAAGAACTGGACCCGACTCGCCCAGGCTCCCTGTTGGCGAATATCAAAGTCTCGGCGCAGCATATCGAGCATCTTACCGAATCGATGCGAGGTCAGATGGACCCTGATAACCCGCTGTCGTTGATGGCCCGTGCGCAGGAGTCGATGGACGCCTTCGCCGAAACCGCATCGGCAATGAGACAGGAACTTGACCCAGACGAACCAATGAGCGCCATCAGCCAGATTTCCGATGTGATGCTGGGTATCGACAGCCTTCTGGCCGACGCAAGTCCCAAGATCAGCGACACGCTGCAATCGCTCTCCGTCCTGTTGGAACGCTTCGATGATTACGCCCGTGTCGATCTTGCGGAAATCCTGTGGCAGCTCAGGCAATCAAATGAAAATCTTGGTCGAACCACAGACAATTTCGCCCAGCTCAGCGAACGCGCCAGGGACATCGTGGATCGCACTTCGGTATCCATGAACCAGACCATGGATAATGTCGCCTTGACATCGTCAAATCTGCGTGGAGCCTCTGCTGAAATCCGCAGAAATCCCTGGAGATTGCTTTACAGGCCTGATGACAGGGAATTGCGTTCCGCGAACATCCTGGCCGCGGCGAGGGAGTTCGCAAACGGGGCGGCCCAACTGGAGATGGCCGTTACCCGGCTGAGGACTGTTGACACCGAAGTGATCGGCGAAGAAGAGCTCAACCGCCTTCGCCAGGAACTGCACGAAAGCGTCGAGAATTTTACGAGGCTGCAACGGGAACTGTTTCGAGAACTCGCCGCAGAGCGGGGATAACCCCCTCCACCGATAACCTTCATCGTGTATATAAGAAAAGCCCGCCTATTGGCGGGCTTTTGGGTCGACTGTCAAAACGTTGATTATTCGTGCTCTGGAGCTTCTTTGGCTTCCATCCACGCGAACATCTTTCGCAGTTGTTTACCAACCACTTCGATCGGGTGGTTCTTGTCCGCCTCATAAAGCCGCTTGAAGTTGGGCTTTCCAGCCTTGCATTCGTCAAGCCACTCGCGGGCGAATGTTCCGTCCTGGATCTCCTTGAGGATCTTCTTCATTTCCTCGCGGGTCTGATCGGTGACGATGCGCGGGCCGCGGGACAGATCGCCGTATTCTGCGGTATTGGAAATGCTGTAACGCATATAGCTCAGGCCGCCTTCGGACATCAACTTGATGATCAAAAGCAACTCGTGCAGCACTTCAAAGTATGCCACGTGAGGCTGATACCCCGCCTCGGTGAGCGTCTCGAACCCCGCCTTGACCAAAGCAGTGAGACCTCCGCAAAGAACAACCTGCTCGCCGAAGAGGTCGGTTTCGGTTTCTTCCTTGAAGGTCGTCTCGATGATGCCCGCTCTGCCGCCACCGATACCGATGCCCCAGGCCAGCGCCACGTCGAACGCCTTTCCTGTTGCGTTCTTCTCAACGGCGATAAGGCACGGCACGCCGCTGCCTTCAGCGAAGCATGAACGAACCGTGTGCCCCGGACCCTTGGGAGCGATCATCACAACGTCCACGCCCGCGGGGGGAACAATCTGCTTGAAGTGAATGTTGAACCCGTGGCAGAAGCCCAAAACCTTGCCCGGTGCGAGGTTGGGTTCCATGTCGCTCTTGTATACCGCCGCCTGCACCTCGTCGGGAAGCACGGTAATGATGAGATCTGCCTGCTTTGTCGCATCGGCGGCGCTGACGGGTTTAAACCCATCCTTGACGGCGGCGTCATAGTTGCTCGTTCCCTCAAGTTCTGAAACGATGACATCGATTCCGCTGTCGCGCAGGTTCTGTGCGTGTGCATGACCTTGGCTGCCGTAACCGATCACAGCCACTGTCTTGCCCTTCAATGGCTCAAGCGAGCCGTCCTTGTCATAAAACATCTTCACGTCTGCCATGTTGAGCTCCTGTCTTAATGGATTCTGCGAACGTTTCCTTGTACCGCGCGCGGTGGTAATGGTCAAGAGCCATGTTCCACATCGCGCTGACTGGAATTTTCGCCAGATAATGAGCTAATGAAAACAGCACGTTCAGGCCGAATAGATATTCTAGCCGC
>CAZWAT010000215.1:0-4544 GCA_964632015.1 uncultured Planctomycetaceae bacterium | reverse complement strand
CGCCATACTGGCCCTGCTGGTGTCCATTCTTCTGCCATCTCTACAACAGGCGAAGGAACTCGCACAAGAAACCGTCTGCCTGTCCACAATGCGAAACCTGGGCATGCTGATGCATTATTACTCGCAGGACAACAAGAACCGCCTTCCGGTACCATACGACAACTCGTTGCATGACAGCGATTTCCACTCCTGGCCGGTGGCACTGGCGGTTTACCTGGCCGATGGCGAAACCATCAAGAACGGCAAGTCGATGTCTGCCGAAAATCAGGGCGAGGGCATAGTCAAACATTTCCAGTGCCCCACCCTGCTTCAGGCGCATCCGACAAGCGGCAACACCTATGTAATGAATGATCGCGCCGACGCCCGTAACAAGTTCTGCGATGGGTTGAAACTCGACCTGGTGACTGACCCCCATTGCAGAATCGCATTGGGCGAAGGAGCATACTGCGGATGGTACGAGGACATCTTCTACAGCCTCACCACGCTGGGCTTCTACCATAATCGCGGAGAAGTCATCGGAAGCGTATCTGTCGGAGGCAAGCTCTACGAGCAAACCGACGGCAGAGGCACTTTGATGATGATCGATGGACATGCGGTTAACGCAGATCCCCAGGACGTCAACACCCTGTATTACGTCAAGCCATACACCGAATAGGCTTATAGCATCGGCACACATTGCCGGATACTATCCACTGAATCGGAGAATCTTCATGCGCATCATCCGCTCTCACCTGGCTCTTTCACTTCTCGCATTCGCGACGATGTTTGCGCCAGTTGCCGTCGGCGAAGAGTTCGTAGCCTGGGAAGATTACACCACGCCGATGATAGCCCCTGTTGGGCGGGCAGTGGACTTTTTGCGAATTAGGGGCAACGGGTTCGTCTGCAGCGAAACATTCACGCAATACATAGAACACAACGAGGCGACAGACGGGCAGTCATTCGCGGGCAATTGGGTTGTAACGCCCCGCCAGGACGGCAATGAGGGATGGGCATCGCTGAGGGTAGTCATGCCCGAGGAGTTCAGGGGCAAGACAGCCGGGATCAGCCTGGAACTGGTCGCCGACGAACCGATGAACCTTGATATCTGGGCCTTGAAAGGGGCTGGCAACTTCTGGAGCTACAACTCACTCAAGCTCAACAGCAGAGCTTGCCCGATTCCCGCGGGCAGAAGCAGGATAGTCGTTCGATGGAAGGATCTTGAGGTGTCGCCTTCGGAGGTCGGCGCGTTCGCAATCAACAGATCCACCACCGGCACTCTGGGCATTGCGAGGATGGATCTTGTCGTTCACGACGACCAGGGCGCCCTCGACTGGAAAAGAGCCCGCCAAAAAGAACAAATGATGCTCCGTCTGTCGATGCTCGAATGGTTAGGCAGGCTCGGCGTCGACCTGCGAAGCCTGCAAGCCAGGCTCGGGGGGGACCAGGTCGAGCGCCTGGCGTGGCTCGGCGTGCACCTGCTCGCACAGGGGCACCAGATCGAGAACATCGGTTCGCTCGCCAAAGCGAACAAAGTTGACGCCTTTGACGCCGACGCCCTCGAACAGCAACGCAGCGAGTTGCTGCAAATGCTCCTGTCAGGCGAAGACGTATCCCATCAGGTGAACGAACTGCAACAACGCCTCGACGCGCAGGTTGACGAGGTACTCAAGACGGTTCCCATCGAGCGACGAAAATGGTCGGTAAAGAACGACAGGTTCGTCTGCCCCACCGGCAGGCCCTTTCGCATGTTTGCCCCTCACTTTTTCCGAGCGATATACGAGCCGTGGACTCGCCTGACATGGCGCCAATGGGACCTGCGGTATCTCGCGGGAATGGGGTTCAACGGCCTGCGTCTTCCGGTGGTGTGGAAGCGACTCGAACCCCACCAGGGTCGATTCGATGAGGAATACCTGGCGATGTTGCGCGACATCTGCATCTCGGCGGAGCGACTGGGACTGGCGGTGAGTTTCGACCTGCACTGGCCTTATCCCGACTGGTTCCGCATGGGAATGCCAGGAAAGACCATCTCCAAGCCCCCCCAACATGGGCCTTACCAATGGCCAGACGCGTTGGTCGACACATGGGAGCGCATCGGGTCCGCCTTTGCAGACATCCCCAACATCATCGCCTGGGAAGTGCCAACCAACGAGCCTTCTATCGCCAGCTTCGTGGGCGGGCTTACCCGGTATCCATCGGATCTTGAAGCATGGAACATGTTTCTGAAAAATCGTTATCTCACCTTGGATCAGCTTGACGCGACGTGGTCGGCAGCAGGCGAAGAATATGGCCTTGGCGACGACGAAGACTGGGACGACAACTCCATCATGCCCCTGGGGTTCAAACCCGCCGGCGAAGACGTGCAGGTCGCCTATGCGCACAATCCCAGGATTTGGGATCATATTCTGTTTTGTGCTGACCGGCAGCATGAGGTCACGGGCAGAATAATCGAGGCGATTCGCAAATCCGTCCCCAACGCGGTGGGCATGATGCAGCATACCATGGGCGACACCTGGGACCGCTCGCCGATTCCCATCGACTACCATTCGATACAGACGGTTATTGGTACCAACGTCCTGCCGGGCACGCATTACGGGGTGGGCAATATTCAGTCGCATAAGGCGGCATCGCTTACGCTGGCATCTTACGATTCCGAACACCAGATGGAAAACAACCTCATAGGCGTTCAGCGTCATGTGGACAGAGGGTTGGGATTCTGCCCGTTCGCGTTCCACGCACGAGGCGGGGGCGGAATGCTTTTCGCGAACGACACGTGGATGCTCAAGCCATCCGTCACCCACCTGCCAATCCGATCGACCTGGATCAGGGAATACTGGCCCCAGAAGTCACGCCCCACCGTGGCTGTCATAATCAACACACGCCTTGAGGCGACCACAGGAAGGCGGGTTGACGGGATCATATCCATTCTGCAAAACGCGCTTGGTCTGGACGTGGACGTTTTCGAGGGGCTCAGGGTCGTGCGCGAGCCCACCCTGTTATCGCCGTATTCCCTTGTCATAACCACCAGCTCGTGGATGGATCGTGACCTGCTTGGTGTGCTTGACAAAAAATTCTCCGGCTTCGTGCTGCTGTTCGGCAGGCTCGACGTTGACGCATACGCTTCGCCAAGACTTGGCGAGGAGTTGTCCCAACGAGAAATTCTTGTTGCCAACCCCGATCCCATGCCGATGGACGACCAGGCAACTGGACGCATTGACCTTGTGGGAACATGGGAGTGGCTTTGGGCGGGCAGATCGGACAAAGAGCCTCCCCATCGGGTCGAGACGCCGCGGGGCAACTGGCAGACAATGAACGTGCCCGCCAAATGGGGCGAGTTGGAAATTCAAGGCTCGTTGAAATATCGACTCGGTGACGCATGGTATCTCAAGCGGATCGAGATTCCCGCCCAGTGGGAGGGCAGGGAGCTTGGTCTCAACATCGGCGCGATAGACGACTACGACTGGACCTATTTCAATGGCGTTCGCATTGGCAGAACCACAAACGAGGATCGCGCTGACCATTGGCTTGCAGCGCGTTCCTATACGATACCGACAGAGCTTGTCAGGTTCGGCGAAGTGAACGACATTCTCATCTGCGTGCGGAACACCAATATTGACGGCGGCATATACAAGACGCCCGTGGAGTTGGTCAGTTCCACCACTGCCCGCATCCGGTGGTGCTCCGACGAGGGTGAGTATTCATCCATCCGCTTGGGCAGATCGCCCACCTTCCTGATCGCGTCTGATCTGCACCCACAGGCGCAGGTGCTTGCGGAGCTTGACATCGGCGCCGAATCGGCGGGTGTGGGAATGGCTCGTCATGGGCGGTGGATGTGGTTCCCGGCGGCCCGGCCTCAGGGCGACTCGACGGCGGACGTGCAAGCGATAAAGACAGCCTGCGATATCGCCGGAATCTGTCAATAACAACCGGAATTCGGTAATATCATGCTGGCAACAGTGCGCACGGTTATCACATTGCCGTCGTAATCATGTTGACTCATGCCCCAACCAGGCGTAGAATGTCGCTTGCTCACGTGGTTTCCGGTGCTGGTTCATCCGCACTTCATCATATTCATCATCTCCACAACCGGGAGCGACGATGAGTGCCGTAACTTGTCGTCGGCGGCCGAATGCGTTATAGACGACCGCGCTCCCCGATAGACGGATGTGTCGAGGGTGCATATCGATGCTGCGCATCAGGAGTTATTGGCGAGTCCAAACATGGCATCTTTGAAGGTCATTCAGGGCCCGGACAAGAACCGCACGTATCCTTTGGACGGGGCGGAGAATGTCATCGGCAGACAGAGCGAGGCCGTTTCGCTCACCGACGGTACCGTGTCGCGAAGGCACGCCGTGGTTGTGCAAAGGGACGGGCGATGGACGCTCGAAGACTGCGGATCGGCAAATGGGACCTATCTCAATGGCGTGAGATTAAGCAAACCGGTGTCGCTTCACCGCGGTGACCAGATCCGTTGCGGGGCGACGCTGTTGGTGTTCGCATCGACCGAACTCAACTCGAAATCGGGGCTTGTCGACACCGACATGGACGGAAATCTCATAGATGCCGCT
>CAZWAT010000214.1:0-4578 GCA_964632015.1 uncultured Planctomycetaceae bacterium | reverse complement strand
GAGATGGTCGCGATGCGGACAACGGATGGTGTCAAGATTGACGGAAGGCTCGATGAGGAGATTTGGACCCGTGCCCCCATTTATGATCTTGTCATACCGGCGGCGCCCCAGGGGAACGATGTTCCGGTTGAGCGAGGCCAGGTGCAACTGGCATGGGATGATGAGTTCTTTTACCTTGGAGTGAAGTTTACTGATTCAGACGTGGTGGCCGAAGCCGACGAAGACCAATTGCATCATTATCGTTTGGGCGATGTCTGCGAATGGTTCATCAAGCCCGCCAACGACAACTATTACTGGGAACTATATGTGACACCCAAAGGCAACAAGACCACTTTCTTCTATCCAAGCCGAGGCAGACTTGGCCTGCCCAGCAGCTTCGAGACCAGCGTCAGCGGCCTGAAAGTGGCGGCACATACGGTGGGCACCCTCAACGATTGCACCGACCGTGATGAATACTGGACTGCCGAAATGGCCATGCCTATTGCGGATCTGACGGCATATGGTTATCCATTCAGCACCAACTCAGAATGGCACATTCTCGTCGCCCGGTACAACTTCTCTGCGTATCTCACGACCACCGGCCCGGAAGTATCCGCCTTTGCTGAACTCACAGCCCGTCGATTTCATTCTTATGAGGAATACGCCAGGCTGAAGCTGACCGACTAGTCACCCCCGTTACCGAAGTATAGACTACCAGGCCGCCCGAGCGTTGCTATCTCCTTTTCCAAACGGGCCAGGAGACCCGCGCCGAGGGGGTGATGCGTTCGAAAACATCTTGGCAGTGAGGAGCGATGCGGTTAGAATCGCAAGGCTTATTATCGGCGCGGAGTTGGTCAATGAAAAAGCGAACAAGTAGACAGATCAGAGATGAGTTTCTAGAGTTCTTCCGGCAGCGCGGACATGTGTTTGTGCCGTCGAGTTCTCTGTTGCCCGCGGACGATCCGACTCTGCTTTTCGCCAACGCCGGCATGAACCAGTTCAAGTCGATCTTCCTGGGTACCGAGAATCCCCACCACCCTCGCGCGGTTAATTCTCAAAAGTGCATTCGCGCGGGCGGAAAACACAACGATCTCGAGGACGTGGGAACAGACACCTACCACCACACCTTCTTCGAGATGCTCGGGACCTGGAGTTTCGGCGACTACTTCAAGGAAGACGCCATCCGCTGGGCGTGGGAGCTTCTCACCGAGGTGTGGGAGCTTCCGAAGCAACGCCTTCACGCGACGGTCTTCGGCGGGGATGAGTCCGAGGGGCTCTCGCCCGACACCGAGGCGCTTGAGATATGGAAGCGGGTCACCGACATAGACCCTTCACACATTCATCTTGGCAACAAGAATGACAATTTCTGGGAGATGGGCGAAACAGGGCCATGCGGGCCTTGCAGCGAGATTCACATCGACCTTACCGACGACCTGAGCGGCGCGAGCTTGGTGAATGCCTCCGATCCGCGTGTCATAGAAATATGGAACCTCGTGTTCATGCAGTACAACCGGGGGAAGGATCAGAAACTCTCTGCCCTTCCGGCAACGCACGTGGACACTGGCATGGGGTTCGAGCGAATATGCTTTGTCCTTCAGAACAAGCACAGCAGCTACGCCACCGACCTTTTCGTGCCCCTGATCGGGCAAGTCGAAACGCTTACATCGCATAGATACGGGCAGGATGCGGGCATCGAGGATCGCTTCGATGTCACCAGCACCCAAAACCTCGCCGACGTCGCCTTCAGGGTGGTCGCCGATCACGCCAAGACCCTGACGTTCGCCATAGCCGACGGGGTGATACCGTCAAACGAGGGCAGAGGATACGTGCTGAGGCGGATTCTCCGAAGGGCTGCAAGGTATGGCAGACAGTACCTTGACATTGAAGGCCCGTTCCTGGTCAAGCTCGTGCCTGCAATCGTAGAGATGATGGGCGATGCCTTCGGCGAGCTGCGCTCTCGACAGCAATACGTTATGGAAACCATCGCCTCCGAGGAGGAATCCTTCGGTAGGACGTTGGATCGAGGCATCGAGCTTTTCAACAGGCAGGCACAGAAGGTCAAAGAAGCTGGCGGAACCCAGCTCGCGGGCGATACCGCCTTTAACCTGTACGCCACGTATGGGTTCCCGATCGACCTCACGCAGATCATGGCTGGCGAGCTTGGAATGACCGTAGACATCGCCGGGTACGAGGCTGCGATGGAAGAGCATCGCCGATTATCCGGCTCGGGCGACACCTTCAAGGTTGACGCCATCGCCAACCTCCCCCCCTCTGACGATCAGGCGAAATACTCGCCGGCGACGCTGGAGGCCAAAATTCTTGGATGGGTCATAGGCGATAAGTTTTTGTCAGACAATACTTTAAACGAGGGCGACAAGGCGGCTGTCGTTCTTGATCGCACCAATTTTTATGGTGAGCAAGGTGGGCAGGTAGGCGACAAGGGTGTCTTGCGATTCGAGGGTGGGGAATTTGCGGTGGACAACACCACCATCGCCGGTCAGTGTGTGTTGCATCACGGAAGGGTTGTGAAGGGCAATGTGCAAGTCGGGGCCTCGGTGCGGTGTCATGTTGATGACGCCAGGTTCGACATCATGCGCAATCACACATCAACGCACCTGCTGAACTGGGCATTGCGTCTGGTGCTTGGCGAGCATGTGAACCAGGCGGGTAGCGAGGTATCGGCCCAGAGACTCAGGTTTGACTTCACGCACAATCAGGCCCTGACGACAGAGGAGCTTGACCGCATCGAAACGCTCGTGAACGAACGGATTCTTGCGGATCTTCCGGTTTCGCAGGAGAACATGCCCCTTTCGCACGCGCAGAAGATTCCCGGCGTTCGGGCGGTTTTCGGCGAGAAGTATCCTGACATTGTGCGCGTGATATCGATAGGGTCCGGGCCTGACGGTTCGGTGGAGTTCTGCGGCGGGACTCACCTTTCCCGCACCAGCCAGGCGGGATATTTCAAGATTGTGGGCGAGGAATCCGTCGCCAAGGGCGTCAGGCGCGTCACTGCCATCACGGGGCACGCCAGTCTTGAGCACATCCGGCGGATGGATCAGACGATAAAATTGGCGACAGGCGTTCTTCGGGTGTCCGCGGACGATCTTGCCGGCAGGATCGAGTCGATGCAGAAGGAACTCAAGCAGCTTCGCGGCAAGGGTTCGCGTGGCGGCAGCGAGGCGTTTGCGGTGCAGTTTGAAGGTGAGATCAAGGGATCCAAAATTGTCGTCGGCCGGGCCGACGGAGTGGACGTACCATCCATGAGAAACATCTGCGACATACAGCGTCAGCGCGGCGCCTCGGCGGTGTTTCTTGGTGGAGTCAACAACGACAAGGTGACGCTTATCGCCATGGTCAGTGACGAACTGGCGTCAGGTAAAAGACTTATGGCCGGCGAATGGGTAAAGACCATTGCCCCAGTCGTTGGAGGCAGCGGTGGTGGAAAACCCACCATGGCCCAGGCGGGCGGTCGCGAAGGCGGAAAACTCGCCCAGGCATTAGAGGAAGCGCGAACCTTCGCCGTCAGTCGTCTGGAAGGTTGATTAATCTTTTTGCTTGACATGAGTGCTTATCGTATCTAGTGTTCTGCAAAAAACACTGAACTACAAGAGGTATAAAACATGCTACCAACCCAGAAACTCAGCAGGTCACGAACTCGCACCCGGCGTGCTCATCATGCGCGTCGTCCGGCGACATTGAGCACCTGCCCCCAGTGCAACAAGGCCAAGCTTCCCCATGCCGCCTGCGATAATTGCGGTTTTGTGAGAAAGGGACTTGCGCTTAAGACCAAGAAGGAGAGCTGATCCATGCGGATCGGCATTGATGCAATGGGGGGAGATTTCGCCCCCAAAGAGGAAGTGAAGGGCGCGATTACCGCGCGCGAGTATCTGGAGCCTGAAGACCGGATTGTGCTCTTCGGCATCAAGGACGCCATTCTCGAGTGTCTTGAGTCTGAATCCGCCAGTGATTGGGAGTCGTTCATAGAGATCGTCCATTGCGACCAGGTCATCACGATGAACGAAAGGCCTGTTGAGGCTCTTCGAGCGAAGCCGACAAGCTCGTTGAACATGATGACCCAATACAGTCGCGACGGTCGAATCGATGCGTGCGTATCGGCGGGCAACACGGGTGCGTTCGTGGCGGCTGCACAGATGAACCTTCGCAGGCTCAAGCAGGTACATCGCCCCGGAATAGCGGTTGTAACCCCGACCTACCACGGCCCGGTGGTTTTGTGCGACGTGGGCGCGAACGTTAATTGCCGTCCCCAACACCTGTACCAGTACGGCGTGATGTCGTCGGTGTACTCGCGGAAGATCTGCGGGATCGAGAACCCCAGGGTCGGTCTGCTTAGCATCGGCGAGGAAGACGCCAAAGGCAACGAGCTGGTGAAGAGCACTCGCGAGCTCCTACGGAACAACCCGAACGTCAACTTCATAGGCAACGTCGAGGGACGTGACCTGTTCCGTGGGACATGCGACGTCATGGTCTGCGACGGGTTCGTTGGCAATGTCGTGTTAAAACTGATGGAGGGGATGATCGGCGGACTGCTTGCGGGCCTGATCAAGGAGTTAAGCAACCTCGCCGGCGATCGGATAGGTG
>CAZWAT010000213.1:0-4668 GCA_964632015.1 uncultured Planctomycetaceae bacterium | reverse complement strand
CCCGCTCGGCCTCGTCGCCCAGGTTTGGCACCTCTGTGACGGATGCGGTTTTGCAACAACCGCAACTTGCTGAGTTCTTCGATGCGATCAGCGCCGAAGACCTCGCCGTCCATCAGGGCCGCCTTAACGCTGAGTTTGGGGGCTTCCTTGGCAACCTCAAGCAGCGTGCGAACGACCTCCACCACGCTGTCGGCGCCGTACGCGACGGCACAGGGACCTTCGAGAAGACCCGCAGCTGGGTCAAGCCCAACGCTCTTGAATGCGTTTCTGGCGATGGAGTTCTTCACCACCGTCATGTTGATGTTCTTCTCGGCCAGGCGACCGCGAACCATGTGCGTGGATACGGCATCAAGACCAGAGAACCCGATCACGGCCAGCGACGTCACGCCATCGAATCGGCTGACCAACTCCTTGCGAATCAAATCTTTAACAGGTTTGCTCATGGTTCACCTTATGCAACGTCAATCTGAACCGCGGGGCACATTGTCGCCGAGATGCACACCTTTTTAATGTACATGCCTTTTGCGGCAGCGGGCCTGATCCTGCGGATGTGGGTGATGAAAGCTTCGATATTCTCGACGAGCTTGCCTTCTTCAAAGCTCATCTTTCCGACCGGAACATGAATGTTCCCACCGTCGTCGTTGCGATATTCCAGCTTTCCGGCGGAATAATCTTTGACGGCGGTTGCGATATCTTCGGCAACGGTTCCGCTTTTGGGCGATGGCATCTTGCCTTGCGGGCCAAGCACCCTACCCAGGCGGGAGACGTTCTTCATCATTGCGGGGGTGGCGACGGCAACGTCAAAATCCAACCATCCGCCCTGAACCTTCTTGATAAGCTCGTCGCTACCGGCTTCGATTGCACCGGCGGCCATGGCCTTGTCAACGTCCTCGCCCTCGCAGAAGGCAACTACCTTCTTGGAGCTTCCAATACCGTTGGGCAACGAGACAGACCCGCGTACCGCCTGGTCGGCCTGCTTGGTGTCAATACCAAGATGAATGACCAGGTTGACGGTGGGGTCGAACTTCGTAGCCTTGAAGCCCTTGACGACCTTCACTGCCTCGTTGAGAGGAACCTTACCCGAGGGCAGGTCCTTGAGACATTCCTGATAGCGCCTGCTTCGTCTCTCTACCATTTTCTTTCCTTGCGTCCTGAGACTCCCACTATTACCCGTGGTAAGGCCCCCAAAGGGGGAATGGGCGACTAAGTCCGCGTCCACCGCGGCGACGCCCGGAATCATGCATTATTTCTGTACGGTAATGCCCATGCTGCGGGCGGTACCCTCGACGATTCGACTCGCCGCCTCGACTGTACGGGCGTTGAGATCTTTCATCTTTCGCTTGGCAATCTCGGCGACCTGATCGGCAGTCACCGAGCCGACCTTTTCCTTGTTCGGAACGCCGCTGCCCTTGGCAACCTGTGCAGCTTCTCTAAGCAGCGCAGCCGCGGGAGGGCTCTTCGTGATGAACGAAAAGGTGCGATCGCCGTAAACGGTGATTATCACCGGTGTGGGCATTCCGTTAAGGTCGCGGGTCTGGTCGTTGAACTGCGCCACGAACTGCCCGATGTTAACGTTGTGCTGCCCCAGCGCAGGCCCGATCGGGGGAGCGGGCGTCGCCTGTCCACCTGGCGCCTGGAGCTTGATTTTCGCTACAATTTCCTTTGCCATTGCTGTGCCTCTATCTGGTTTGCCGGTATGATGCCGACGGGCAAGTTGTCAGTCGATCCCTATGCGGAGCAGCGGGTCGCTTACGACTTCTCCACCTGCCAGTACTCCAATTCGACGGGCGTCGCCCTGCCGAAGATTGTCACGACCACGCGAATCAGGCCCTTGTCAGGAAGAACCTCATCGACAGTGCCCTCGAAGTTCTCGAACGCGCCTTCCTTGATCTTGACGGCGTCGCCCTTTGCGAACTCCACCGCAAGCGGAGCGCCTTCCCCGGCCTTCTCTACCTGCTGGAGCATCTTGTCAACGTCCACCTGTCTCATGGCGGTGGGTTTGCCGACCGAGCCGATAAAATCCCCAACGCCAGTGGTTTCCCGAATGAGGAACCACGACTTTTCGCCGATGGTTCCGTCTTCCTCCAGTTCCATCTCGATGAAGACGTATCCCGGATACATCTTCCGTTCGACGAATTTCTTTTCACCCCCCCTGCCTCGCGGACTGGGACGTCGTTCCGTGGGAACAAGAATTCGCCCGATCTTATCAGTCAGGCCTTCAATCTTGACTTTCCGTTCGAGGGCTTCCCTTACTTGTTCCTCTTTGTTCGAGGCGACTCTCAGAACGTACCATTTCTTGGTCATGGTGGGCGTTTCCCTTGGCTCAGTCATCAGCCTGTAACTCCTATCCAACCGAACAGGAGTGTGAACAGGATGTCGACCCCGGCCAATATCGCGGCGAGGATGAAAGTTGTCACGATAACGACTTTGGTCGATCCGATGACTTCCTTCCGCGTCGACCAGGAGACTTTCTTCATCTCCCCTTCGGTGGCGATCAGGAAATCGGCGGTTTTGGGCCTGTTAAGTATCCAGAACATAAGCCACGCCAGGGCAACCACCATCAATGTGGGGATGCCGAACTGAAGATACGGCGAATAACGCAGGGTCCGGCTCAGGAAGTATGCGCCGATGACAACAATCACCATCACCGCGATGAATGTGCTCACCCGCGTGTATTTACCTTGGCCTTTTTTGTAAACCTCAAACATGTGTAACCTGCCGTTTTTGACAGCGATTCCAAAGTTCTATGTTATTCCAGTCCCGCCGTCGGGCTCGATCCACCCTGGGCCAGACACTCGCCCGCCATCAGGCGGGACCACGGCAGGGAGGAATTGAACCCCCAACCTGCGGTTTTGGAGACCGCTGCTCTGCCAATTGAGCTACTGCCGTATAAGCCCGACCGGTCCGACTGGGGGTTCGGACCGGTGCGGGCGGCTTATAGTTATTTCCTCTTGAGTTTGTGCTCCGTATGCGTACGCGTACGAGGGCAATACTTCTTGAGGACCAGCTTCGGCGTGCCACCGGCGACTCTTACCTCAACACGGTAGTTGAGGTCGCCACAATCGGTGCACTGAAGCCAGACATATTCACGGGCCTTAGCCTTGGCCATTGGTTTACTCCAGAATCTTGGTCACCACGCCGGAGCCAACCGTTCTTCCACCTTCGCGGATGGCGAAACGGAGCTGCTCTTCCATGGCGACTTTCGTATTCAGCAATTCGACTTCCATCGCGACATTGTCGCCGGGCATGCACATTTCAGCGCCACCCAGCAGCTTGATGGTTCCGGTAACGTCGGTGGTTCGGAAGTAGAACTGCGGACGATAACCCGTGAAGAACGGGTTGTGCCTTCCGCCTTCTTCCTTGGTCAGCACGTACACCTCTGCCTGGAACTTCTGGTGGGGTGTGATGCTACCGGGCTTGGCGAGAACCTGCCCTCGTTCGAGTTCGCTCTTCTCGACGCCACGGAGGAGGCAACCGACGTTGTCGCCCGCCTGACCCTGATCGAGTGTCTTGTTGAACATCTCGACGCCGGTGACGACGGTCTGCCGGGTTTCACCTAGGCCGACGATTTCGACGGTCTCGCCGGTCTTGACCATACCGCGCTCGATCCTTCCGGTACCCACGGTTCCGCGACCCTTGATCGAGAACACGTCTTCGACGGGCATCAGGAAGGGCTTGTCAACCTCGCGTGCGGGTTCGGGGATATACGTATCGAGAGCCTCGACGAGCTCCATGATCGGCTTGGTGCTTTCGGGATCGTCCGGGGCGCCAATGGCCTTGGTGGCCGAGCCCTTGATGACAGGAACGTTGTCACCGTCGAATTCGTACTTGCTCAGAAGCTCGCGAACTTCCATCTCGACCAGTTCGAGAAGCTCCGGATCATCAACAAGGTCAACCTTGTTGAGGAAGACCACCAGTCGGGGAACGTTGACCTGGCGGGCAAGAAGAACGTGTTCACGAGTCTGGGGCATCGGGCCGTCAGCGGCTGACACCACCAGAATCGCACCGTCCATCTGTGCGGCGCCGGTGATCATGTTCTTGACGTAGTCGGCGTGACCGGGGCAGTCGACGTGAGCATAGTGGCGTGTTGCCGACTGATACTCGACGTGGGCGGTTGCGATGGTCAGAATCTTCGTCGGGTCGCGTCGACCCTGGGACTCGCTCGCCTTGGCGATATCATCGTAACTCTTGAATTTCGCCAGACCCTGGACTTCCAGTACCTTGGTAATAGCCGCCGTCAGCGTCGTCTTACCATGGTCAACGTGCCCAATGGTTCCGACGTTCACATGCGGCTTCGATCTTGTAAATACTTCCTTGGCCATTGATCATGCTCCTATAAGGTTTCGCTGAAATTTTTCCTGAAAGCCCGCGCACGGCCATACGCGGGCAACATATCCTGTCGGCCTATCCCGACCGTCCGATTCAAAACAGCTGCTGATGGGAATCGGACCCATGACCTCGTCCTTACCAAGGACGCGCTCTACCAGCTGAGCTACAGCAGCACTTCGGCGCAACAGCAAACCCACTTGAAAGCGCGACCATCAGCAAAAACCGCCGCTTTTTGTGGGTATAATGCAACCATGCCCAAAGAGATAGATCGCCAAGTATACAAATGCGGCGCAGGGTGTCAAACGAAATTATCGCCGCAAATACAACTCCTTACCGTGC
>CAZWAT010000212.1:0-4726 GCA_964632015.1 uncultured Planctomycetaceae bacterium | reverse complement strand
TCCACCGCTCTTGCCGAGTCGATGATGCTAAGCGCCTCTGCCCTTGGATACGGTATAAGCGGAACCCAGGCGGTCTATCACGCCCTGCGACGAATGATCGGCGAATAGAATCTGCTATTAGACTGGTCGGCCAATCGGGATCATCCCATCACTGGCGTGTCGTTTTCAGCGGTACAGTAGGCTTGACTGTGCCAAAACCATCTTCTTTTTGCGAGTTATGTCAATTTGGTGCTCATGCACCTTGACCATAGTGCTTGGCAATTTGTATACTCAGGGTATCGTTCGTTCAGGAACGATGGATAGTCAGCTTATTTTCAGGTTGTGACGGCCGAGGATCGACAAGCAGGCCGTCGGGAGAAGCGGCGTCCGGGTTACTGGAAGTAACCATGTCGCGCACCCGCCCCCTGACGGGGTATCATTCATTATCATGCGGGTCGCGGTGGGGATGCCGATAACTCGTCCATGCGGACGAGGCCTTCGGGTCATATATATCACTGTAAACACTGGAGCTACACATTAAGGGCGGAAATGCTATCAATCGTATTTTTAATCAATAACACGGTGCGCGATTTGAAGATTCCCAGCGCCCTTACCGGTTATTCCGATCGCATGAACGCCTGGTGTTAAGATCAGGGGTTGCGTGATGCGCCCCCTGAAGTGAAATATCGACCCACCGGAGATGTCGAACCTTCTTCGCACTCCGGCCTGCCTGCTTGTCTTTGGTCACCTCGGCACGACACCTGTTGAAAAGGAATCGTGTCATGAACCTCACATTGTTGATGCAGGCGCCACAAGGGCAGAACCTGGTCATTGCCCTCGCATTCGCAGCCGCCATAATACTTGTGCTTATCGCGGGTTTCTTCTTCTCGCGACTCGACAAAGTACGTCGCGAAAAGACCGAAAAAGAACTCGCCTCGACAAGGATTGCCGCAGAAGCGGAAGCCCAGAAAATCATCGCCCAGGCAGAGGCGCAGGCGAAAACCGAATTCATCAAAAGTCGCGAAAAATTCGACGTTGAAACAGAAACCAAACGACAGGAACTGCGAACAGAAGAAAAACGACTTTCGAAACGAGAGGATATTGTCGATCAGAAGCTCGACACCCTCAACACCAAAGAACGCCTTCTCGACGCGGCGGAAAACGCGCTGACGGAAAAGGAAAAGGCACTGGCCGCCAAGGACAGGCACCTCAACGAGCTGATCGCCCAGCAGAAGGGGCAACTGCTCAAGGTCGCCAACCTCAGCATGGACGAAGCCAAAAACCTCCTGCTCGCCCGCGTCGAGAAGGAGATGGAAAAAGAGTCCGCCCAGCTTATCCAGCACTCGCTTGAACAGGCTCGCGAAACCGCCGAGACCCAGGCGCGGGAGATAATAGTCTCGGCCATTCAGCGATACGCCGCCGAGCATACGTGCGACAGCACCGTCGCAACCGTTGACATTCCATCCGATGAGATGAAGGGACGGGTCATCGGACGCGAGGGTCGCAATATCCGCGCGTTCGAAAAGGCTACGGGCATGGATGTCATCGTGGACGACACGCCCGGCGTGGTGGTGGTAAGCGGGTTCGATCCTATCCGCAGGGAGATCGCACGGCGGTCGCTCGAAAAACTCATACAGGACGGCAGGATCCACCCGACACGCATCGAGGAAGTCGTCGCCAACACCGAAAAGGAAGTTCACAAGCAGGTGTTCGAGTACGGCAAGGAGGCGCTCGTCGAGGCGAACGTCAGGCAGATGCACAACAAGCTTATCGAGCTGCTGGGTCGGCTGCATTTCAGAACCAGCTACGGACAGAACGTTCTCAAGCACGCCATCGAGGTCGCGTACCTTGCCCAGGTGATCGCCGAAGAGCTTGGCTTGAACGGCTCGCTGGCCCGTCGGTGCGGACTACTGCACGATATCGGTAAGGCGGTTGACCACGAGGTCGAGGGCGGACACCCCGAGATCGGTGCCGACCTGTGCAAGCGCTACGGCGAAAAAGACGAGATCATCAACGCCGTCGGAGGGCACCATGGCGATCTTGAGGCGTCGAGCATCTACACCCCCATCGTCGCAGCCGCGGACGCCATCAGCGCCTCCAGACCAGGCGCACGGCGAGAGACGCTCGAACGATACGTGCAGAGGTTGCAGAAGCTCGAAGAAATCGCCACCGGGTTCGAAGGCGTCAGCCAGGCGTACGCCATTCAGGCGGGGCGAGAGGTTCGCGTCATCGTCAACGCCGAGCAGGTCGATGACAGGCTCAGCGGAAAGATGGCACGCGATATCGCCAAGCGAATCGAAGACGAAATGGAATACCCCGGCGAGGTCAAAGTCACACTCGTCCGCGAGGTGCGTTGCGTCGAGTTCGCCCGGTAACGCAACCACGCTGAAAACCCGGTACGCCAGGCAATAATTAAATACACCGCTATATGTTTATGGCTGAATTTTGTGTATGAACGAAAGCGGAGCGGCTGTCCTGGGACAACCGCTTCGCTTCCTGCCGAGGCGGCGGTGCTAGGTCCCTCGGCGTCTCTGACGCATGTATCCGCCGATACCGCCCAAGGCAACCGCCAGACCCACCAAGGTCACAGGCTCGGGTATTGCGCCCGACGCCTTGTTTCCTTTTTCCAGGTTCACATTGTCCACGCCGCGAGCGGCTTCGGTGTCGGCACTGAATGTAAACACCACGGCGAGCGAGTCGTAATTCTCGTGCACCGTCATGTTGTGCGTGACTCCGCGGACCCACCCTGAAGTTTCCTCAAGATCCTGTGGCGAGAGAACCATATCCCCTTCGACAGCGCCGCCACCGTAGGTGAGAATCCTCTGCCCGTTGTTCAGGCCGACAACGCTGACGTTACCGTTGTAGGCGTCTTGAAGAATGTAGTCAAAAGTCAGTCTCAGCGGCGTACCGGTCGTTATGCCGGCAGAGGTAGCATCGAACGCCTGAACCAGCTTGACGTCCGAATACTGCGAATGACTGGCGTAAGTATTGGGAATTCCGTTCAGGTCACCGTAGACCTTCTGCCAGACCGAACTACCCAACCACACACCATAAGGACTACTCCCGGCGGTGTAGCTGCCATCCATGATTTGTGACTGCGACTCGAAGTCACCGTCGTTAATCAAGCTGGCCCCCATCGCCCCCGAGGCAACGAGCCCCAGGACTATCGCAACGACAATTGCTTTCTTCATCTTGTGCTCCTTCTTGTCTGCCCCCCCGCGGGGGCACAACTTGCTGCCAAGCAACCCCGGCCACACGCCGCGCTCGCGAAAACCGTCTGGCAGCGATCCCGGCCTTCGTGTTGATTGTTGGGCTCTGAAGAGTATCCCCTGATCAAGTTATCATGTGCTTACTTCCCCAGTACCACGCCCCGGGAAAACATCACAACTGGTTTTCCGCATACCAAAGCATAGCCCTCAACTTGTGGGCTTTCACCCGCTCAAACCCTGCTTTTGGCGTCGATAGCTCCCCTAATGGACACTGCGGAACACGCCCACATCCCCGTCTGTTCTTCTACATTTCTTCCCTGCGAACAGTGAAGTTATCCAGCCTGTCGCGGTCAACCCGCACCCCCAGACCCGGAGCATGCGGAACGCAAATCTCGCACCCGTTGCGGATTTCCAAATCCTGCACGAGCAAGCTTTCAGGAAGGTACAGGCCGGCAAATCCCGTGTCCGTCGGAAAGGTGGCGTTGGGTAGCGACGCCGCCGCCAGGCGCATTGCCTCCGCGACGCCGGAACTTAACCTGCTTCCTATCCACACCGGTACCGACGCCTCGGCGCATAGGTCATGCACACGCTTGGCGTTAACCAGCCCGCCAACGCGACCCACCTTTATGTTGACCACGTCAGCGGATTTGCACGAAAGGGCACAGCGGGCAACATGAGGCGTGACGATGCTTTCGTCCAGACAGATCGGCGTATCCATTCGCTCGCACAAAAAGCGGTGAAAGTATATGTCATCATGGTCGAAGGGCTGCTCGATCATCAACAGGCCGAACCTGTCCCACGCGGCAAGCCTGTCGATGTCGTCCGGCGTGTAGGCACTGTTGGCATCTACCATCAACGTGATGTCGCCGTGCGCCTCACGTACCGCAGCGATATACTCCTCGTCGTATCCGGGCTTGACCTTTATCTTTATGCGCCGCATACCCAGCGCCTTCTGATCCGCCACCGCATCGACCAGGTCGTCGGGTGTCTTCTGTATGCCCAGACTCGGGCCAAACTCAACCCACTCTCGCGTCCCGCCAAGCAGGGATGACATGCTTTTGCCTAGCGATTGGCCGTATATGTCCCAGAACGCCGCCTCAAGCCCCGCCTTGGTAAAAGCATGTCCGCGATAAGCACCCAACGCCGATTCGAGCTCCTCGGGGCTTGACCACGGGCGCTCCTTCATCAAAGGGCCAAAAACCCTGCGAGTTAACGCGACGGCGGTATCTACTGTCTCGGATGTATAGAACGGGATGCCATCAACCGACGCCTCCCCCCATCCCACCAGGCCATCGGCGTGCACCTCAAACAGAACGCCCTCCTTCACCAGCATCTCACCCACGGATATCCTGAATGGTCGCTTCAATCTTATCGCATATGTATAACAAATAATGGATTCTATATTAATCGCCATCTGTACCTGATCCTTTGTGTGATGCCTATCAGTTCACATAGATACCGCCAACCCCACCTCCAGTCAACAGCGCGGAGACGTTTTTGGAAATGTCAAGGGTTAGGACTATGTCAGGGTAAGGTGG
>CAZWAT010000211.1:0-4735 GCA_964632015.1 uncultured Planctomycetaceae bacterium | reverse complement strand
CCAGGGGTGCGGAATGGAAACGTCGTTCCAATTCACGCCATCGTACAGGCCCATCACGTGGGCGGCGGAGTTGTACCCGCCGACGTAGATCTTGTCGCCAACGGTCTGGACGCACCTGAGGCCGCCAGCCCAGTTCGTGTTGTCGGTGTAATGCGCCGTCCAGTCGGCCAGTTCATTCCACGTCTTGGTGACCGGGTCGAATTTCCGAATCGTCGCCGAATCCCTGCAGATAATCACCATGTTGTCCAGCGAGGTGCCGGACACCTGCACACTTCCAGTGAACCCGCTGTCCTGGGCTTCCCACACGTATCCCATCGCGGGCAACGAGGCCGCGAAACAGACGAATGCCATCACAAGCGTTCTTCGAATCATTTTCTGCTCCCTTTGCTGTTTTCGGGCGATATTGCCCACATGTTCACATGAGTTGAATTCCAACTGTCTCTATTCCTTCCGCATTTCCTGCGGCTGATTTCGGTACACCAGGCGAACCGGCTTCCAGATCCCGCCCACGTACGCGCGATCTTCCACCTCCACCGCCAGGGTGTTCTCCCGGCCGGGTTGCACGGCGTCGGTGACATCCACTTCAAAGGCTTCCGCCCAACTGTTTGGGTTGACCTTGGGGTCGTAGATGCGCCGGAGAACGTGCCGGCCGTTCACGTAGATTTCGCACGCCTCGTCCACTGCACCGAACAGTAACATCACCCGCTGATCATCCTGCAGTGGGCAAACGTCGAACCGCGTGCGGTACCAGGCGATTCCGTCGTAGTCATTTCCATGGGCGGCCTTGTATGCCCGACCCGGTGCCTGCTCTTCCCAGCAGGCATCGACGCGGATGTCGTCCCAGTCGGAGTCGTCCAGGTCGACCGACGCCCAGCCGTTCTGGGTCCCGTTTTCCTTGGGGTCGAAGCGGAATTTCCACACCTCCGCCAGCATCTGGACCTGGCTCTCATCGAGGGGCAGCGAGGCCAGGGACGGCTCCCACAGCCCCCGTTCGCGGTAGTAGAGGTATCCCATATTCGACACCGGCAATGAGTCGATGCGGTTGCGAAACGCATAGAGCATTTTCAACGCCCGCGCCAGCGCCACGCGGTCTTGGGCGGACTCCGTTTTTCTGTAGCGGTTGGCGGCCGCGAGGGTCGCCAGCGTCAACTCGGTGTGCCGCAGGCCCTTGTCCAGGAAATCCACGCGGGCCGCTTCGATCTCGGTCAAGCCCTCAACTGTCTTGGCGTCTTCCAGCAGGGTCCGCCCCATCTTCATGACCTCCGGCGTGAAGATGCGGTCCGCCACGGGCAGCCAGCACTTGAACCCGCGATATCCATCCGGTCTGGCCTGTTCGGCGAACTGCTCGAACTGTTCGGCAGTCAGGCGGGCGGACACGTCTTCCCAGTGGTCGAAGTAGCGTCGCACGGCCGACCCCGCCGGTCCGAATGCGGCGTAATATTCGTCGAGGATCGTCTCGAGAGGCAGGTACTGCCGGTCCATTACGCGCCCCATAACATAGAGGCTGGGGCCTTGCACGGCCCACTCGCCCGTGATGCTGTCGAAGAGAGCCCCAACCATCCCTCGCTCGGCGGCGTAGGTGCAGATGTCGTATAGCGTGCGGACGTAGGAGATCGGCATGTTGTGCCCGACGCCGGTGAAATTGGGGCGGAAGACCAGTCGGGCACCCGTGGCGTGCCACCCGTCCCACAGCTCGCGGAAGCGTTGTTCACGCTCTTCGCTCACGGGATACATGAAGTGCGGAACGAGGGATATCTGGATGCGATCGTTCAGACGGGTCTGCTTGGGCGGGGCGGAGTAGTTCCAGTACCCCAGTGCCGTGACGATGACGTCGGGGTTGACCTTTTGCGCCTCGGCCTGGACGGCGAGGTAGTAGCGGGCGTAGCGGTCGCTCAATGCCGGGCCAGTCTTGCTGGACCCGATCTCGCTACGATCATTAATTTTCGGCGCCATCTTCCCCGACCAGTAGCGGGAGGTTTCAAACCGCTCGTCCGGCGCGTCCCAGGCGCGGCACGATTCGCACATGCACAGGCCCGGCGTGTCGTTGACGCTGCAACACAGGTACCGGTCGGCGTACATGATCTCGAACCAGGGGCGGATGCGAGGGTTCTTCCAGTCGTCGACGATCTGCTTCCAGAACGCCGGTTGGGAGACGCACATCGACACGGCGTGCCCGGTGCGGTCGCCTTCCAGCGGGCCTCGTCGTCCGTCGGGAAGGCGGGCGAAAAATTCGGGATGCGTCTGGCCGAAGCGCTTCCAGTAGTTCCGGAAGTAATGCGGCGCGATTATGCAGTCGCCCTTGTTGGCGCGGTGGCGGCGAAGCCAGACCATGGTCTCGCGCCGTCGCTGCTCTCTCATGTCGCCCGTGGACCACCCCCGGCTGGGCGAGTGGTTCTCCTTCAGTTGGGTCATTGCGTCCCAGGCGTTGAACCGCTGGCGATATTGCACGTTCCACGCGTCGATTGACAGGTCGCGGCGCTGCGGAACGAATTCGCCCAGTGGACCCGGCCACAACCAGCGAACGCCCATCTTCGTTTCGAGAAGCTCGTAAACGGCCGAGCAGGTTCCGATGCGGGCGTAGGAAGTCTCCGCCGTCATGGTGTCGTCGTCGCCGTAGAGGAAGAGGTCCTGGTCGACGAGCCGGATCGCGTAGCCGTTGACGGCGAGATTCTCGTCGGCGGGCCGGATGCGATCGGTCGCGTTGCAGTGCCCGAGATAGATCAGGCCCTTGAAGGTTTCGGGAGCCCGGCTTTCGGGAACGATTGGCAGCGTGGCCCCGGTGGCCTTGCGAACGTGATGCTGCAACTCGCCAGCGGCGAATTCAACCATGGAAACCGCCTCGTCGGGAATAACGATGGCCGTTTGCGGCTCGCCGTTGCGGACGATGTCCAAGGCCCAAACACTCGGGGCGATCAGCAGCACCGACAGGCACGTGAGGGACAGGTATTTCATTTCTTCCTCATCCCGCTGATTCGCGGGGCACGAATTTCATGGGTACAGTGACGTTCCGCAACGGTAAGTCGGGGTTCTTCAGCCGGCTGAAGAAAAACTCGTCCGCCATTTCAACGATCATCTCATCGTTGCGATGAATGCTCGCGAGGGTGGGCGTGACCCACCGGCAGTAGTCCGAATCGTTGAAACCGACGACAGCAACGTCGTCGGGAACGCGAATTCCGCGAGACCGAAGCCACAGCATCAGAATGGCGGAAATTTCATCGGCGTGGCAGAAAACGGCGTCATATTCGAATCGCCTGGTGGAGAACTCGCTGTCGAGAAAGCCAATGATTTCTTCATCCTTCAGCGACGGCACTTCCAAGGCGTTGTTCATCGACCGCGTCACGCCGTGCTGCTCGAATTCCGCCAGGAATGCCTCTCCCTTGAAGCGGTTCACCTCATTGTGGTAGAGGAACAGCGGCCTTCGCCGCCCTCGCGACAGCAGATACTGCGCGCTTTGGCGGATGCCCACGAGGCGGTCCTGGTGAATACAGTCGACGCGAAGCTGTACCGGATCGGGGCAGATGACGACCGCGGCGGCGAATTCCGTCAGCCGCGATTCAATCTTCTTGGGTTGGTTGTACTGGACGATTACGCCGTCGACACGCCGGCGGGCGAAGTCTTCCAGCGTGCGGTCGAAGATCATTGGGTCACCGAGGCTGTCGACGACGTACGAGAAGTACTCCCGCCGCAGGGCACGGAGCGTCAGTTCCCGCACGGCGATTTGCGGGGCATGCGGCCCGCTCAACGCCCACAGAATGCCCAGACTCTGGGTGCTATTGCCTTGAAGCCCCCTACCAAAGATGTCCGGACGGTACCCCATCTGCTTGGCCAGACGGTGGATTTCAGCCCGCTTCTTTGTGCCAACGCCCGGACGGTTCCGCAACGACAGCGAGACAGTCATCGGAGTAACGTTAGCCTTCTTCGCAATGTCTTTAATAGTCACTCGCATAAATCCATCCCAGCACTTTAACGCTATATTACCTCTACTATAGCGTTAAATCAAAATACGTCAAGCCAGAAATGGACAAGTTCCGAAAAAGGCCGGCAACGGCGCGATGCCCGACCTGAAGTTGATCGCTTTTGTGGGGCATCTACGTCGCATCAACCCCACTGACTATGGTTCCCCGGGATTAGAGGCGTCAGTCCAAGCCGTCCGCGGCGACCCGTGCATCACTAAAGAAGCTTCCTATGCTTCTACCCATTATGAGACTCTCAGCGAGTGGAGGCGGGCCAATTGTGGGGATTCACCCGAAAAACTGTTTTTTGAAATCGCGTGGAGAAAGCTTGGTATGTTTCTTGAAGAAGCGCGACAGATAATACTCCGAGCTGAAGTTCAATTTCTGGGCGATTTCCTTAAGGCTCAACCGGGAAGTCAGAAGGTATGTGCTGATCTTCTGGACAAGAAAGTCTGCAATGTATTGGCTGGGTGACCTGCCAAGGTCCCTGCTGAATGATCGCGAAAAGACATCCTGCCTCATACCACACTGCCTTGCAAGTTGATCCACCGTAAGATTGGCGTCTCCGTGCATGCGGACATACAGCAGAATTTTCTCGTACTTCCACATTCGCGGATCGGGCTGATCCACGTGGTCCGGCCAGCAGGATAGGCATAATCCCATTATCTCTATCTTGAGCCTGGTGGCCGTCTTGACCAGGTCTACCTGACCGGAAGAACACACAGTATTCTTGAGAAAACTGATAAATTCCGGAGCGCGAACAGTTCCAATCCGCTCGCTGC
>CAZWAT010000210.1:0-4776 GCA_964632015.1 uncultured Planctomycetaceae bacterium | reverse complement strand
AATGCTGGACTTCATGGAACTGGCGGTGCGGGAAGCGACGCGGCGAAACATGAAGGTCATCCTGTACGATGAGGGGATGTATCCTTCCGGCTCGGCTGCCGGGCAGGTAGTGGCTGCCAATCCGGAGTTTCACTGTCGCTGCCTCGCGGAGATCCTTTGCGACACAGACGCCACGCCGACATTGCCTCCCAACGCAAATCTGGTCGCGCAGTTTGGACGACGATGGATCATCGATCGCCCTGTCGATGCCGTCATCCGTGGGCTGCACTACCTCGATTCGGAGGAAACCCAAGAGGAGACTCCGCCCGCAGGCGATATTCTCAATCCCCAGGCGGTGGCGACATTCATTCATTTGGTGCATGATCGGATGTTCAAAAGGCTGGGGCGCTGGTTTGGCGAGACGATTCTGGGCGTGTTTACGGATGAGCCCGATTCCCTCGGTCGCTGCCGGGAGGAAAACGTCTGGCCGGGGACGCGGGACATCCTTCCCCACGTCAATCGGCTCCTCGGCGAGGATTTTACGCCCTACCTGCCGGCATTGTTTGACAGTGCCTTCCCCGATGCCGATCGCCATCGCCAGCAATACGAATGGGCCATCCATCGGCGGATGGAGGAAACCTGGTATGCCCCTCTGTACGACTGGTGTCAGTCGCACGGCGTGGCGTTGATAGGCCATCCCGCAAAAAGTGACGAGATCGGCGCACAGCAGTTTTTCCATGTGCCCGGACAGGATCTGGTCTGGCGACAAGTCCTGCCGGACCACCCCAGCAGCTTGGAAGGGTCGGATTCTACGCAGGCAAAGTGCAGCAGCAGTGCCATGATCCACGCTCGCCGCCGCCGCAACAGCAACGAGTTCTGCGGTGCCTACGGTAAGGAGTTGACTTTCGACGACATGAAATGGTTAGCCAACTGGTGCCTGGTGCGCGGTGTAAATTGTCTTATACCCCACGCCTTTTATTATTCCGTTCGTGGGCCTCGCAGGGACGAACGTCCGCCGGACGTTGGGCCCAACAGCCCGTGGTGGGATCAGTTTGCCCCTTTCGCCGCGCATGTTCGTCGTCTGTCGTGGGTCAATACCGACTGCACGCATCACTGCCGGATCGCGGTGTTGACCAACCCGGAGCACTGCCCTTGGCAGTCCGCCAAGGTGCTCTATCAACACCAGCGAGACTTCAATTACCTGGATACCGAACTGTTGCTCCAAGACGCTACCGTCGACCAGGATGTCCAACTTGGCAAAATGTCCTATTGCGCCGTGATAGCCGAACCGTCGCTGATCGTATCGCCTGCCCTGGCGGTGATGCGAGAGAAGCTCCAGGCGGCGGGGTTGTGGATCGAATGGACGGGCGATGCGGAGCGTCTGCTGGTGGAGTTGGCCCAAAGAACCGAACCTGAAATTCTCGTGGACCCACCACAACCAATGCTGCGTGTTCGCCGCGTGCAGAAGCAGGGGTTGGACTATTTCCTGCTGTTCAACGAACTTCACTGCGAAACGGAGTTTCGGATTGTCTCGCCCGCCGGGCCGTTTCAGATTGTCGATACATATGGCAAGGGTGAGATGAGCCCTCTGCCAGCCGGCCCGTTGTCTTTGACCGGTCACGAGATGCTCCTGCTGGCTAGATCATCATAAACGCCCCTTAGTGTTGTACTGCAGGCAATTTAGTTAGGTTGTTGAGCGTGTCGCTGAAAACTGAGCGCGGGTTTAAGGTGGAATCGTTACCAGGTAGAATGGGCCCAAACAGCCTGAAGAGGAGACGATTCCGTGGCAAGGGCGCCACGACGGTTCACGAAGGAATTCAAGGCTCGTGTGGCCTATCATGCTATGCGCCACAGCCGGATGGAATTGACGAACCAGTATTACACCCACCCGATCCTGCTCGATGTTGCCGGGGTGGTCAACTCGCTGCCAGACTTTTCTGGCTCTCAAGGCGCGCGGCACAGAATGCGAACGGGCTTTCAGCCTCATCCCTTGCCTGATCGGCCACGCGACGCCTGCCTTCGCTCCCGCAGACAAACGACATCGTTGTTTTCGATATGGGTCAATTCCTAAAACAAGCGGCTGCTCCTAAACATGTCAAGAACGGGGCGTCGCATAACCCGGCGTGGGTCCGGTGGCCATTAAGGAAGACGAAGAAGACCAAATGAGGACGCACAAACATGTAAGGTGTCACCGGATTAACCTCTAGACTCACTGTGTTTGCTTGGTTCAAATGCCTGGGCCGTGTTCCCTCATTGTGATGCAGATTTGCACTCGAAGACGGGGATCCTGCTCGCCAAGCTATGCCATTCGCCTTGGGAAAAATACTTAAGAATCTGCATTGACAAATCTCTGTTTAAGGGTAGAATGACAAACATGCATGATGAAACGCTTAGTCATGAGTGATGAAACGCTCGGTCATCTTGGAGATACAAGGAAGCGCTTGTATTCACATCTGTATCGGTTGAACGCAAGCCAGTTGCGACTGTTAGGTCAATAACATTGTGGTTCGTGCTTACAAGGCAAAAGGAGAAGAAGGATGCACAAGACAAGTATTGTAACGATGATGGTAGTGTTGGCATTTCTGTCGGCGCAGGGTTTTGCCGATGCGATGTGGTCAGATGATTTTGAGGGCTATGCCGCCGGTAGTAACGAGTGGCAGACAACAGACGGGGGCCCCTGGTCAGTGAGCGGCCATTCCTATTCAAGCCTAGCTAACGATGGCCAGAACCAGTATCTTCACATGATTTGTGGTGGTTCAGCAAATCAGTCCATGACGGCGACAGTTGCCCCAAGTCTTGATCTGTCCCAGGGTAGCGCCAAGATCTCAATGGATATTCTTGATCACGCCGTCAATGACAGCCACCGTATGTATCTTGTTGTAATGCCCACGGGAACTTCTTGGTATAACGCCCAAGACGGTATCAGCATATATTTCCGCAAGACGTGGTTATCTATGGGTGTTAAGAACAGCGATAACGCCTCCGGCCAACGCGGCAATAGTGACACATATTTCAGCGGAAACTGTGACCTTTCATCAGGGAAGATAACCCACATGGAGATAGAACTGGATGAAACATACCTTACAGTAAGAATCAATTCCAGCGCCAACATGTATGGTGTGAGTGGTGGTACTGTGGTAGGGGATGACAAAGTCTTTACAGCCGAACACAATCTGCGTTTGGACAACCTGAAAGACGTTCAGTTTGGATGGTATCTCCATAACAACAATGGCGTATCGGGATTTACCATGGACATAGACAATGTGACGGTCCCAGAGCCATTCTCGCTGGGATTGCTTGGCATTGGCAGCATGCTTCTGTTACGCCGCAAGAAATAATTGTCGCTTGGTGTCTCGTTCTTTTGTGGAAGGAGATACGCCAATAGTATTTGCATGTTGTCCTGGCGGATCGCCGGCGCCGGTGGTCCGCCAGGACTTTGCTTTTACGAAACGCTTCAATACCCCGAAAAACACACATGCCCATATCCCATGTCTATTCGCGATGCGGAGCCAGCTATCTGATCAATCGTCCCGGCATGGTTTGTCCTGGGGATCTGCCTCTGCAGGTTCCGCAGTAACCGGTGTGACTGTGTACTACCGGGATGGGGGGCTTAGACTTGCAGCGTCAACAGCAGAATGCTCAATATTGCTGCTACTGCGCCGAACATTCCCCATTTTCCGAGCTTTTCTTTCCATATCAGCCTGCCGGGCGCAAGCACCAGAAGGGTCACGCTGATCGCAGTGACTGGAAAGACCACCGTGCCCGGCAGAGATTTGAGAGCCCACGGGCGCAGGCCGCTCGCCATCAGGCTGCATATCGCAATAATCAGGCCGAAGGAGCACTCCGCCTTGCCGATCCTGGGTCGAAATGCCAGCAAGATCGGAAATGACAGGATCATCGAACCAGCAAAGACCATTGAAGGCCCGCCAGGGTCAGACCCCTTTTTCCCATGACGTTGCCGGGGCGGTCAACTCGCTGCCAGACTTTTCTGGCTCTCAAGGCGCGCGGCACAGAATGCGAACGGGCTTTCAGCCTCATCCCTTGCCTGATCGGCACGCGCCGTCTGTCTTCGCGGTCGGGCTCAACATCGGTTCAAGCATATAACAGGATGCGAAGGTAATAACAGGTTCTACGACTTCGAACTGGCGAGTCGCTGACGAAGATCATACTGACGAAGTGCCTGTACAGCCCACGTGCCGAGCATGTTTGCTGCTGCACATCTCTATGCTGATCCTGCAAGGTTCCCCCAGCCTTGCAGCAACCACCAGGGCGGGCTCTTTCTGGGAAACACGCTCTGATTTATACTTGCCATTGCCGGCAGAGATGTGCACGCTCTTGATACGGCCGGCGGAATAGAATCTCAGGAGGACTTCGCCGAGACCCTCGCATTCGATTTCTATTGATCCATCATCACGGCTCAGAGCGGAATTGATTCGAAACTCTACAGACTCCGGTACTATTATCACATCATGGCAGATGAAGAACTGCCCCGGCTGGGCTCTGTTCACGAACAGGTCGAATTTCGTGCCCTTATAGTCGAACTGGGCACGGTGCGATTCGCTTGTGGACCACCAATCGTTGTTAAGGACAAGTACCTGCTGAAAACTCTGTTCGGCAAGATCGTGGTCGTACACAAAGTAATTGATGTTCTGGGAGTTGATCAACTGCAGCGGCCCTCGGGCGTGGCCGAATATTGCCTGGATTATCCTGTTCACCAGCCGCAGGTAATTCGGATTGGCGTGATGGTGGAGTCCGTTTATCAGCCATACGGCGCCTCTGCCGAATCTTCTGCGAATC
>CAZWAT010000209.1:0-4785 GCA_964632015.1 uncultured Planctomycetaceae bacterium | reverse complement strand
TCCGGTATGGATTCTTAAAAACCTTGACTTCGCTCAAACACGTTATCTCCTTTAAAGACCAAGAGTTAACCCCTCGAAAAAATTTTTATTTTTAACGTCCGATAATGTTTTTCGGGACCTGTCGATTTTGCGTTTTCGCGTTGACTTGGCCTAAACTTAAGTCACCCGTTTTTCGTCTCAGCACCAAAGGTGCGCGATAGATATGCCAACCCAGGGCGTCTTTAGGGCAACTGGATCATTGAGGTTCGGCCTGAGTTGGATAATCGCAAACCATCGCGTGCACCCCAAAAGAACAATCACGATTCTGGGGTTATCGCATCTACTGTTCAACTGTCTAATGCCCTGCTTTCTCGCGGGGGAAACCCACGGGTGAATAGAGATTTCGACCCGTGGAAATCGAATCTCTCACCCGCCGGCGTCAGACATCTTCGGCGTCTCGCAGGCCCAGAAAGTCGTCCTCATCTTCGTACTCGACGCTGGTGACTCGCCATTGCCCGGGGCCCTGCGTACAGCGGAATTTGACCACCGCCTCTGTCGGGTTTCCCGCTTCGAGTACCGCTTCGCCCCGCGCCTGGTCGTGCTCGTCGGTATACTGAATGCGAACCTTCATCTCACCACCTCCTGAGACATTGGAAATGTCAGCCGATTCGCTCGAAGTGTACGATTCGCCCCCAACCCCGGCAAAATTAAGAATGATCCGCCCGTTTATCTCAAACGGACGGATCATTCTACAAACTAGCGTCAGCCCATATTCACCCTGCGTGTTACAAACCGCCGGGCGTCGGGGAGTCTGGCTCGAAATACGGTTCGACCTGGAAGAAATTGAACATCAGTTCCTGCCCTTCGGGTCCGCCGGGCGTATCGTCGTCTTTCCAGTCCGAGACGACCAACTCGGCCGTTGGCCCCTCGGCACGGAACAGCACCCAGTGATAGTTCAGCCAGCACGGGGTACCCTCTGTTTCAATGGGGGCGTTATCCATCCCTTGGGGCATCTCGGCATGGTTGGCTTCGAGCACCGCGCGTTTAAGCGGCGCCTTGCCTCGATAGGGCTTTTGCATCTGGTCGTCTATCTTCGCGCCCTTGAGTTGGATATTCAGGCTATGCATCGACTTTCGTGACTTGCCTGTTTTGAACTCGTTCAGGTCGCCCGTGTACATGCGCAAGGTATAGCGACGCCCCGGCGTGAGGTTTTTGACGGTCTGCTGAATGCGATTGGGCCCGCTTGCGCCGCGGCGGGTGACCAGAAAATAATTCCCACCCATATAACGAAACCGTCCTTGCATCGATCCATAACCCGGTATGGAGCCGACTGTAATGCTTCCGTCGGCAGCGGGCTGCAAATCCCAACCCTTGACGCCTTCATCGATATCAGGGTTGTCAAGGTGATCCAGTTCATATGGATCAGAGGATAGCCTGTCCCTTCTGCCCTCGATGGCGTAGTGCCTGAGCAGCCGAGCCTCCCACCGCAGCAACTCCTCGTCGGCATAGTGCGATGTCCAGAACCCAACACCTTGCGTCGGGTTCCAACTCGGATCGGTTGCGACAAACTGAAAATACATGTCAAGCCAGACCTTGTAATTCAAACCCGGGTCCACGTCACAGTTGGTCCACGGGATATTCAACCCACCCAGCGCGATCATTATTCTTTCGTCCATGCGCGGATTAAGCTTCCTCCAGTTCTCGCGCATCGCGGCGTTCCATGCGGGCGCGAAGACACTCTCGGCATCCTTGCCCTGAATGACCCGTTCATGCGGATAGACCTCCACCACCACGGGGCAGTCGTACTGAACGCACAAGTCCGCCATTTGCTTGTAATCCTCGGACTGCCTCTTGGGCTGATTCACATAGAGGTAGAATTCCTTGTTCTCATACTGCGCGTCTTGCTTCAACTTGCGTATGGCGTCAACCCAGGCGAGATTCCTGGTTTCATAGGCTTCCTTTGACACCAACTCGTCCAGCAGAACCCCGTCAACACGGGGGTCCTTCAAACCCACCAGTTGCTTGAAGGCCTCGATCAACTCGCCTGATTTCGCCTTCTTGAGCATTTCTTTCCTGGACAACTTGATGAACGGCAGCGGTATCTCGACAAGCCAGCGTTTGCGATGTTCTTCCCATTCGCGGAACTGCTCATCAGTGGGCATTCCGTACCTGCCTCGGCTGATAGCAAGCGTGTTGATATGCGGATGAATGTACCTTCGCAGGAAGTCCCAATCGTTGGTGTGGTTTTCGATGCCGGACGGATTCGGCATCAGCTTCATATAGCCAATGAACAGGATTGCGGGTATTGCGCGAACCGTCACGTCCTGCCTGTCTCCGCCGATGATCTTCACCTGGTATTGGCCGGGGGAGAGAAACCTCATTGCCTCGCCGCCCGCCTGTTTGCCCGAAATCAACACATCAGGCTTATCGCCCGCAAACAACGTGACAGCCCCCTCGCCCGCGCCTGCCGAAACAAACACCCATCCGCGCCTGGGGTTCGTGAAAGAGATCGACTCGCCCGACATCACTGCATCACTGGTCGCCAGTTCGGTTACCAGGTTGTTCAGACGCTTGGGTTGGGCGAACAGCGATGATCCAGCAAGCAGGATAACGACAAGAGCGGCTGTAGATCTTCCGTAGCGAGTCATCATGAGATATAAATCCTTTGCAAGAGTAAGCCAGTAAGTTAATCAATCTTCCCGCGCGATGAGGCGATCAGTAGTATCCGGGTTTGTCACCTTCCCAATGATGTCTCGGGCTCCAGCGATTTCCATCCATGATCTCATCATCGTTTAATGTTTCCACATGGGTGTCGAACATCAGGCAATTCGCCCTGTCCAAATGTCGCGTGTAGACGGGATAATTCATGCCCGGGCCATGCAAC
This sequence comes from uncultured Planctomycetaceae bacterium, assembly GCA_964632015.1. Taxonomy (GTDB): domain Bacteria; phylum Planctomycetota; class Phycisphaerae; order SM23-33; family SM23-33; genus JAAYCO01. The sequence goes on along the minus strand of CAZWAT010000209.1, from coordinate 1,922 downwards.
GGGAAGGTTATTCTCTGTATGAGTGCCGCCCCATATATGCCTGGGTTCAAATAAGCATTGGGCGTGCTGTCGGCAATGTGAATCAGGGTGGAGTCCCTTCCACACGCACTTATCGTCTCGATGTTCACCGGGGGCGTGTCTTTATGATTCAATATGCCAAAAGACTTGTAGTTCATCCCATAGCTGTACTCGCCCCTGACATGCCATCTGTCAGGATTCGCCAGCGGTTCCGACGGGCACACAAACGCGCTGGGCGCTGCGTAATCGCCATCCACCAGGTACGAAGCGAACGCATACTTCCATTGGATACTGCTGTCGTTGTCGTAAACGAAAACTCCCCACCCGGCGTTGTCTTCGGCGTAATATCGGTTCGCCATGCCTATCTGGCGCAAATTGGCCATGCACTTGACGGTGCTTGCGTGTTCCTTAGCCGCCTGAAGGCTTGGCAGCAGAGTGGACACGAGCAGCGAAATCAGGGCAATTACTACCAGGAGTTCGATCAGGGTAAAGGCTGGCAGGCTTCTGTGATGCGACCTGTTCACATAACACCACATGGCTTTGTCCTCGTGATATCAAGAGCGTCCCCGGGCGACGGCTGTTGGCCGCCGCCCGCAAGACGCTTGACCTGAATTTACATCGTTACTGCTTTCTTCGAAGCATCAAAGTCGAGACGCCCGCCAGAAGCACCATCGTCCCCGGCTCGGGAACCGCCGAATATTCAGCAAAAAGTCGTGGGCGATATGAATTCGAACTGTGGTTCTTCGAATAGAACCGCGTATTAGATCCGCTTGTCTGACGTATCATCAGAATGCCGAATGTGCTCATGTCACCGTTGTTCGCGAGAAGGCTGCTCACATCCACCTGGAATGGCTCGTTGACTGGTATTTCAGAGGGATTTATAGTCAGAACAATCGGATCAACTGTCGAATCATGAAGAGGCAGTTCGCCGCTTTCGAATGATCGAAGGTCTGCCTCATCAAAGGCTTCGGTCACTCTCCAGATGTGAAAGGTCGCCGGGCTTTTGTCTGAGTGGGTATTTACTACCAGTTGGATATTTGCGCTTGTAACGCTTTCGATAGGCTCGCCTGAGTCGTGGTGAAGGTCGAACTGGATCACCCCGAAGAACTTATTACTCAGATACAGGTAAGCCCCGGTTCCACCGGGTTGGCCAGCATCCTTATCAATCTCTCTGTACAAATCGGCCGACGCGACTTCACCATCGATCTCAAACGTTGCGGCGTTTGTGGGTGTGATCATGAGGGCCACGGCAACCAATGAAATTCCCAGCATCGTGATTTTCTTCGCCATTTTCTTCTCCTTGTCTTCAGTACTTAAACCAGGCCTGACGCAGGCCAAGGTTTTCAATGAAACACTCGCATCGTCACCTTTCGAGGGTACCGATGCCCTGATCTGTCTATTCTCGTGGTATCTTTCTGACCGAGGGGCCCTCGATAAACCTGGTCGGAACCATGATTGTCGCGGGGCGATTCTTCTCGTCTGGGTCGGTTATGATTTCCAGCATCCGCCGGAACGATCGCCTGCCAATCTCGGCTGGGAATGTCGCCATTCTCGTAGGCTCGGGATCGCAATACTTGACGAAGTCGCTGTTGTCGAAGCAGACAATGCTCAGGTCTTCGGGGCAGCGAACGCCTGTCGCAGCCATAGCTCGCTGAATATGAGGCACGGAGTTGCCATTGGAACAGATAACGACCTCGGGAAGATCGCCCTTGAGAATCCACTCCTTGAAGACATCGCAAAGCTCGCGAGCCTTGGCTTTGTAGTCATGAAACCGGCAGTCCTTGGGCTGAAGATAGAGGTTTTTGGACGCCAACCGCCCGCGGATCATGTCAAGGCGATATTCGTAGTGCGGGGGCGACTCTGCCTTGCCATACCAGCCGAACCTGCGAAAACCCATGTCGAAC
>CAZWAT010000208.1:0-4797 GCA_964632015.1 uncultured Planctomycetaceae bacterium | reverse complement strand
GACAAGCCGTTTGTATGGAGCAAACAAAAAGGCCAATACACGCCAATGACCTGGCGGCAGGTCGCTGGCGAAGTGAACGCCTTTGCGCACGGGCTCATCTCTACGGGTGTCAAGAGGGGCGATCGCGTTGTGGTCGTCTCTGAAAACCGCGCGGAGTGGCTGATCTCTGACATGGCGATAATGTCGGCAGGGGCGATTACCGTTCCCGCGTACACCACCAATACGGTCAAGGATCACATCCATATTTTCCAGGACTGTGGCGCGTCGTGCATTATCGTTTCAAACTCCAGGCTGGCGCGGACGGTCATGTCCGCATGTGCCGCGATGGATCCATCCCCGATGGTGGTTGTGATGGACCGCAGCGACGTTCACCAGAACCCAGGGCTCAATCTGATGCTATGGGAAGACGTGCTTGCGAACGGCGCCGGGTTGGCGTTGTCTGGGCCTCCACCCGCGGTACGAAACATCCAGGGCGACGATATTGCGTGCCTTATATATACCTCCGGGACGGGCGGTGCTCCCAAGGGCGTCATGCTTAGTCACCGTTCCATAATGCACAACTGCCTCGGCGGATACCATGTGCTGCGGAAGCTCGACCTGGGGGATGAGGTGTTCCTGTCTTTTCTGCCGCTCTCGCACGCGTATGAGCACACGGTGGGCCAGTTCATACCCATCTCGCTGGGGTCGCAGATCTACTACGCCGAGGGGATCGACCAGCTCGCCTCGAACCTTCTCGAAGCCAGGCCTACGATCGTCCCATCAGTGCCGCGACTCTTTGAGGTGCTTCAGCAGAAAATCACCAAAGGTATCCGGCGAAAGGGGGGCTCGGCCCAGCGGTGGTTCGACAGGACGCTGAACCTCGGCCTGAAGCGGATCAATGGCGAGCGTCTGTGCCTGCGCGAACGAGCGATGGACATGCTGTGCTCGGCGCTTGTGCGACGGAAGATTGCCAGTCGATTTGGAGGCAGGCTCAAGGCGTTCGTCTCCGGCGGGGCGCCGCTGCATGCGGATGTGTGGGCGTTCTTCATGGCTTTGGGTGTTCGGCTGCTTCAGGGATATGGTCAGACCGAGGCGGCGCCGGTGATCACGGTCACGCTTCCGGGCGGGGAACGTCTGGGCTCGGTAGGCCCGCCGCTTCACGAGGTTGAAATCAAAATCGCTTCCGATGGCGAGATCTGCGTTCGCGGCCCGCTGGTGATGCATGGATACTGGAATAATCCCGCCGCTACGGCTGCGGTTCTGGACGAAGAAGGCTGGCTGCACACTGGCGATATAGGCAGGTACGATGATGATGGCAACCTTGTCATCACCGACCGGAAGAAGGACATCATCGTCAACTCCGGCGGCGACAACATAGCACCGCAACGTGTAGAGGGCGTTTTGACTATGGAGCCGATAATCGCCCAGGCGATGGTGTGGGGCGACAAGCGCCCGCACCTGACCGCACTTATAGTGCCCGATGTTGAACTGGTAAATTCTTGGGCCAAACGCACCGGCAGGAACAAACCTCTCGCCGAGCTTGCCGACGACAAGGAACTTCGCAAGATGGTTCAGGAGGCCATCGCCCGCGTGAACAGAAGCCTATCGCCCGTTGAGAGGATTCGACGTTTCGCGCTGGTTCACGAACCGTTTACCATAGAGAACGGCATGCTTACGCCGACGCTCAAGATCCGCAGACACGCCATTCACGGCGCGTACGGCGACGTGCTTGAAGGACTCTATGTCAGCGACAGGTAGAGGCGTCTTCGCGTGCCAGTTGATGTAACCCGCCTGTTTACCTTGCCGACTTGCTCAATTGCAGGAAGTTGGCGCACGCCTGAACGAAGAAGATGCTTCCCAGGTCGCGTATGTAGTATGGGTTTCTGTCTGTTCCGTCCGGGGCAAGCACCCTTTCGAGAATGGTACCCTTGAGATATTCGTCGCGGGGGTCAACCATCTGAACGCTCTGGCAGTATGTGATCGCCTTCTGTGCGAGCGGAATCCACTCGGCGTTTCGGGTCTGCTTGTACAGTTCCATCCAGAGTATTGCCGCACAGGCCGATCCGCTGGTTGCATGTCCGAAGCACTCGGTATTGAACCCTGTGTACAATCCTCGAATCCAACCGCCATCCGCTCGCATAGCGTGTTGACAGAATTCGCCGGACGCAATCGCGACCTTCAGGAACTCTTCCCTGTTGGTTTCGCGATAGGTGTCGAGCATGGGCATTCCCCACCAGTACGTGTGCCTGGGGTGGAAGAGGCCCTTTTCGGCGCTGCACGGGCCATAATCAAGCCAATTGCCCGCGGGGTTCTGGTCGCGCAGCAGTGTTTCGCAGATGCTTATGTGCACATCGCGGAACCGGGTATCGCCTGTCTTGTCATAGAGCTTCAGCAGGATGGCGTCATCAATGAGGGGCCTTCCACCGATATCATTTTTTGTACGGAACGGGTTGGGCAATAGCAGGTCGTGTTTGGCGGGGTCGTAAACGTCGCGGAACAGCCCGGCTTCGGGCATGAACATCTTGCGCACGATAAAATCGCCGGCGGCGATGATGCGATCCCACATTTCCTGCGAGTTCGTCTGGTCGGCAAGCATCATCAGGCCATGCATGCATTCAAGCACCGCGGAGGTGTTGACCTTGTCGGCGATGTCCTCGAAGGCGAGAATGAGCCCATGGTCTGGGCTGGACTTGTCCCACACCTGGTTGTTGAAGATCCATTGCGCGCCGAGCTTGGCGGCGTCGAGATATTTCTGATCGCCCAGTATCTCCGATGCCATAACCAGCGCCTTTACCGCCTGGCCGCCGTGCCAGATGGGGCAGTAGTACCACCACTGGCGATTGGCAGCGGAGTACTCGCCCCGGAATGCGCCCTTCCACGAGGAATACGCAAAACCCTTTTGGTTGACCGTGTTGGCGGGCAATTCGTCGGTGGGGGTCTGGGCAATGTCGGTCAACCAATCGCATGCAAGACGCATGGAGGTCATCAACTTGTCATTGTCGAGGGTGAACGGGTTTGTGCAGGCGTTTGCGGTTGCGTCAGCAGTGTTTGACATAATGGTTCTCAATTCTACTCATTAATATGATTAAATCATTCAATATTACTCATCCAGCAGGGCCATATCTCCAGCAAGTGCATCAACGGCGTGTACCACAGGCCGCAAATCAGCGGCATCGTTGCATATTGATGTTGTGCGTGACAAATACATAGTTATATGACAATTTCAGCATATTGGGTTTGGCAGGGGTATCCATGAGCAACAAGGGCCTTGCGTTCGCGGGTTAGACCGATCATTGAATACTCGGTGTGCGACAGGTCTTTTCCGCCATGCCGGCAGATGGAGAAATCTCCGTGGTGGATGAGGATCTTCTTCATGTGTTCGAGGCTTCTGTCGCCGTCGAGCACTGCGCCTTCAAGATATTTCTGTCTTCCCTTCGAAAACGCCAGTGGCCCGGGCCTTCGGGCGTCTATTCCTTCGAGCAGCGGCAACTGGTAATGATTAACGCAGTTCATTGCCTTTTCGCCTTCCTCAGGCCAGCGGATCTGCGAGATGGGGCAGGCGAGTTCTCCTGACGCCATGTTGCCTTGGGCATCGACTGCGATCTGTGAAAAGCCCTTTCCCCGCAGGGGCAGCGATGTGACGTGCTTGACGTAATCGCCGACATTTCGGTAGATGAACATTCCCGCCCAAAGCCAATGCAGCGCCGACACATGAAAGGGGCTCTGCTGGAATTTCGAGCCGACGGACGAGTGCCCCGTGGCGACGCCCTCGGCGTTCATCATGTCCGCCCCGGAAAACCAGCCACAGAATGTGAAGCAGATCGCAGGGATTCCTTTTTCGGGATAGAGTTTCAGCGCGCACACGGGTCGGGGACCCTTGGAGTTTACGATAGGCTTGTCTGTGGGTGGGAAGGCGCCCTCGTTGTTTTTTCCCCAGATTGGTCCGTCAGGGCCTTCGCCGAAGACCGCGTTGGAGCACCCCTGGTCATAGCGATAATCAGGTCTGCCTACCGGTACGTTGAGCGCGAGCATGTGTTGTTCAGTTACGTTGGCTGCCTTTGCCGCATTGAGGATCTGCTCCAACACGCCGGGCAGGTACTTCTTCAGGCTCGCCTTGAGATAGGCAGCCTCTTGGTCGAGCACGCTGATGTCAGCGGGTAGAAAGCCTTGGATGTTTGCCTGTATTTCGTCCCTGAGCGCCTCGCCTATGGTCAGGCCGATCTGTTTGTCACTGCCGCGGCATTCAACCATCTTCATTTTCGCACCGCTTTTCCACATTGTTGTTTTGTGCTTGCCCTTCGGGGCTTGCATACAGATTGTCGTTCAATAAGCGTCGGGGCGAGCATTTCCACCGCCGTTGGCGCCTTATCGCCAAGTGCCATCGCCCGAACCAGTTCAAGCCCGCGCGTACATGCTTCATCGAGCCTGGTGTCGATGGTCGTTATGCCGATGAAGGGCGCTTTGCCCCACGAATAGTTGCCTGTTCCGATAATGCTGATGTCCTGGGGCACTTTGAACCCGCGGTTCGTCAACTCGGTCAATGCCCTGGCGGCGATCATGTCGTTGCGGGCGAACATCGCGGTTGGTTTGTAATCTTTTATAAAGCGCATGAGCCGCGTCGTGTCGCCGGACTCGTAGCTGCACAGACCACGCTGGTCGAAGGCGTTGACGCCCATCGCTTCGCAGGCGCTGTGTATGCCGCTTGCAATCATGAGCAGTTCGGGATGATCGCTCTGTCGACCCGCGAGCATGCCGATGCGCCGATGACCGTTTTCGATCAGGTGGCGCGCCGCCAGAAAACCCACCCTGTAATAATCG
>CAZWAT010000207.1:0-4821 GCA_964632015.1 uncultured Planctomycetaceae bacterium | reverse complement strand
TCCTGATTTTGCCGCTGACATGGTCCGCCATGCCGCTCAACCCAAGCCTGACGAACGCATTCTGGCCATCTTGCCCCAGGGCGTTGACAAGGCGATCGTCCAGCGGCACCTTGCCCTTGATAGTCAGGTCCACATCCTCCAGGCCCGAGTCCCGCCAGCGAACGTGCCCGTCAAGCGAGAGTCTTGAACCTTCATGGGAGGCTTCGGCAAATTTCAGATGCGCGCTGTTATTATCGATGCGTGCCTGGGCGAAGACGTTCTCGAGCCGATACGGAAACTGCTCGTACTGAACAGACGCCTTGCCATTGAGTTCCACATCGACCTCGACGCGGGGTTCATCGTCTTCGCCGCTACTCCTGACGCGCACACGGGTGTTACCGATTCCGCAGGACGACAGAGATTCAAAATGCCTGCGAATTGTCGGAGGCATCGCCCTTGCCAGACGGTCGTCCAGTGGCACGTCCTTCCCGACGACAAGAACATCGTATTCAGTGTCTGACTGGTGATCTATCTCGCCTGTTATGGATATCTCGGCGCCTTCACTGACACCTATGAGATCGAAGGCGATGAAATCTTCGTCAAACGAAATACGTCCCGTCACATCATCGACCCAGTAGGGAAAATAGTGACACATCGCCCCGGCATTGACTGGATTGACTTGTCCGTGGATTTCCGCGCCGTCAGCGGTTCTGCGGGTTTCCATTTCCACATCAAGCGCGCCGTCTATTTTCACAACGTCTTCAATGTTCCTGAGCACCTCCGCCAATTGACCATCCGTGGAAGCCGATGGCGGCATGATCAGCCTGTCAATTGCGATGTGCAGGTCGTATGGGCTGTCGGCATCGTAACCGTAATATCGGCCATTAATGGTGAACTTGCCCTTGTCGGCGTTTATCCTTCCTGTGACGTTTGTAAGCGTAATGCCCTCGGTTTCAAGCCAAAGCATGCCTTCGACGTCGTGCAGGTCAAGCCCCCCGTGTTGGGCAGGGAGCGTCAAGGATATGCCTCTGAGGGTCGCGACAAGCACGCCTTCGCCAGAGGAGGAGTCCCAACTTCCCTCGACAGCTATCGGGCCTGTAATGTCGTAGCGATCTTTCAACTCGCCATATTGCCGCAGCAGGGTGCGGTCAAGCCCGGCCATGTCGATCATCGACCCCCCCAGCAGCTCGACCAGACCAGTTGAAAAATCGATGCGGACTGTGCCCAGGGTTCCACCCGTTAGTTCTTCAAGCGTTATCTGGTAGCCGCTCTCATCGATGGGAAAGCCCGAGATGTTCACATCATACTGATGTCTGTGCACCCTGAGGCCCTCAAGCTGCTCAGCCAGTCGGATCTGACCGTTGCGAACAGCGAGAACCGGAAGCATCTTCGGAGGGGTGGAGTGCGCATCCCCGCCGTAGCCTTTCAGGAACCTTGTCTGCACAAAAGACCGCGATTCCACATCGTAGGTCAGATTGACCACGGGATCGATGCAGGAGATTTCCGAAACCTCGATGGCCCCTTTGAACAGCAGCGCCCAAGGGCGATGTCGAAGCACTACTTCCGATGCGGTGAACATCGGCTGATCGTCGTCAGGCAGCGACACCCGCACGCTACCCAGGCGGATGCCGTCAAACAGGCTGAAGGTCGCCCGGTCCACGCTGGCCCGTCCACCAGTGAGTGATTCCAGGTATTCAATCGCCTGTTCGCGGATTCTGGCGTCGTTGGTCATATGCCAATACCCCGAGCCGGCACTGACGACAAGCAGCAGCAGGATAACGCCTATTCCGCGCCGCTGGGGAGATACATATCGCCAGAACCTCGGGCGCCTGGAAGACCGGTTTCGTCGAGCAAGTTTTTGCAGAACTTCTATCATCCAAGCCTGATTATACTCGTCCAGGCCCGTGACCCAACAGGATACTACTAGATCCGCGGGTGAGCTACTCAGATGACCCCGGAGTTGCGATAAGCTTCATGTCGGAGGCAGACTCTTCAATTCTTCTCAAAACCTCCGTGGCGTCGAGTTGATCGTTCCAGCGGATGATAATTCCCCCTCGCCGGGGTGGAGTGAAGAGGTAATGCCCCACCAACCCGATGCGAAACCTGAGTAGTGTCGGATCCGCAATGGACTGCGGAACATACTTGCGGCCGGCGGAGAGTATTTCGTCAAGTGATTTTGCTGAGGGTGGGTACTTGATCGTAGGACCCTGCGATATAGCGCCTCCCTGCACGAAGAACGTGCAGAGCCGTCGCCTGGCGGGGCCTCTCTGAATCATGAGCCAGTTGAATTGTTTCACCGGCTTGACGTGCCGATATTTCTCGTTGTCGAGCCGCCCTATCCGCTCCAGCCTGGCCTTGAGTCTGCCTGCACGCTCAAACTCCAACTGCCCCGCCGCCTGTTTCATCTGGTTGTGAATCCCGTCCAGAAGCTCCGGGTCGGTGGGACTCTTCGCAAAGGCGAACGCTTCTTCAACAACCCGCTTGTAATCGCCCGCGGAGATGGTCCCATCACATGGCGACAGGCATTTGCCCATCTCTCCATATGCGCATCGCCTACCGGAAGGCGACTGTCGCAGACACTTGACGTCCCGGCAAAGGTCGAACGCATCCTGAAGAGTCTCTATGAACCGCCCCGCGCTGGCGCCGTCAGGAAACGGCCCAAGGTAGGTGCCCCTCTGCGAGTAAACTTCACGGGTACGGGAGAAATAAGGATAACGTTCTTCAAGGTCAACATGAACGAACCAGGAAGACTTCCACGCCAGCATGGCCTGGTATCGTTTCGGCCAGAGCCTACGAACGAGTTCAAGATAGTCCAAGTCCATTTGGAAATGGCTGTGGGAGCATTTCCAGGCGATTGCATGAACAATATTGTGAAGATCGCCAAGTCGGGATGGTTCGTCCTGGTTGAGGCGATTCATGGTGCGATTGCGCAGATGTGCGGCGGGCAGCACCACAATTGGCTTGTCATCCTCGCCAAGCAGCAGCACGACGCCGCGCTTGGGGGGAAGGACGGACAGGGCGTCTTCGCTTATCGGTCTGGACATCCTCCGATAAGAGTCAACCAGGCTGGGCCAAAAGGCATCAGTCAGTTTAGCACCATCGATCGCGACTCCGGCGAAGAAACTAAAGCCACATGCCGGTGATCACGCCTTCGTAGACCATTTCACCATTGACGAATCCCTGGGTCGCACCGATGCAACGCCTCGGGCGAAGCTCAACCATCTTTCCCAGTATGATGAGCCGATCTCCGGGAACAACCGTCCCGCGGAAACGAACATTGTTCACACCTGAAAAACCAAGGAACTGGTCGGTCTTGCTGGCGGTAACCGCATAATAGCTCACCAGTTGAGCTGCGGCCTCTATCATCAGCACGCCCGGGAAGATCGGTCTGCCGGGTATGTGCCCCCTCACCCAGAACTCGTCGTCGCGAACATCGCGAAAACCGACCATTTCACCAATCTCGCGGTCGACGTGAAAGATTCCGTCAAGCAACTGAAACTCGTAACGATGCTTGTTGACCTGATATATCTCATCCTTGCTGATTTCAACCCGGCTCAGATCCAACGACTGCCAGTCAAACAGGTTTTTCGGTGGCATGATATTCCTTCTTAATCTATTCCATTACAGGGTTGCAAGCCTATCAGAGCACCTTCAAGTAATCAAGCGGGTCTTGGTCAAGGGCGTTGCAAGAGGCCTACTTTCCCACACAGAATCTACAGAAGATTCGCCCGAGGATATCCTCATTTACAATCCGGCCGCTGATCGTACCCAGCTCGCCAAGCGCGCCCCTTAGGCTCTGCGAGACAAGCTCCGCCACGTCCGACACCTCGGCGGCGTCCGCCAGAAGCTCTCCCCCTCCCCGCACTAGATCTGCCGCCTGCACAAGGGCTCGTTTCTGACGCCGGTGAAGACCCATCGCCTCCGAAGAACCCGACTTGAGGTCAAGCAGATCGAACAACTTCGTCTTGAGGCCGTCTATACCCAAGCCAGTCACACATGAGATGCGGATAATGTCATTGGTTCTTGCCGGGCCAGGAGCAAGGTCAGACTTGTTCGCAACTACCAGCCGGGGCGCCGCTGGGTTAAACTTGGTGAGGATTTCGAGCAACTCGGCGTTTGCAGTATTATCGTAATCCGACAGGTCGAACAGAAAGATGATCGCATCGGCCGCCGATACCGCTCTCTGAGCAGCCAATTGTGCCTGCGAAGATATCCAGTCGGCATTAGGGTTGTCCACCAGACCCGCGACATCCTGAAGCATCACGTTGACGCCAGAGGGCGTGGGCATCTCGGCGCTGAGAATGTCCCTCGTCGTTCCCGCAAGTGCCGAGACTATCGCACGCTCCATTCCAGAGAGCACATTCAACAACGAGCTTTTGCCCGCGTTGGGCCTGCCCGCTATGACAACATGCGGCAGGCATCCCGCCTGCGAAATATCCACCGCCTCCCGTGCGAGACGGTCCAACCGGTTCGCCACCTCGATCAACACCACACCAAGATCAGCGGGAGACTGAATGTCGATCGGGTCATCGGCAATGTCTATGGAGGCCTCGACCTCGGCAAGGACATCAGCAAGGGAAGCCGAGACCTCGGAACACATCCGACTCAACCGCCCCTCAAGTGCAGCCATTGCAGATCTCAACTGGGTCTCGCCGGCGGCATTAATGACATCGGCAACTGCCTGTGCGGCCGAAAGGTCTATCCTTCCACTGAAAAACGCCCGCGCGGTAAATTCTCCAGGAGTTGCCTCACGCGCCCCGGCGGATATCAGCCGATCAAGCAGCATTTGGGCGACAGACGCCTGACCTGGAATATGCAACTCAACCACATCCTGCCTTGTGT
>CAZWAT010000206.1:0-4854 GCA_964632015.1 uncultured Planctomycetaceae bacterium | reverse complement strand
ACCGCGGTCAGCACGCGATAGGTGTCTTCCGAAAAATCTTTGTGGCCGGGGGTGTCGAGCAGATTTATGCGAAAGCCCCGATAATCGAACTGAAGCACCGTCGAACTTATCGAGATGCCGCGTTTTTTCTCTAATTCCATCCAGTCAGAGCTGGTCGCCCGCTGGTTCTTTCGGGCGGTGACGGAGCCCGCGAGGTTGAGGGCGCCTCCATAAAGAAGAAACTTTTCGGTCAGTGTGGTCTTTCCCGCGTCCGGGTGCGAGACGATGGCAAATGTCCGTCGGCGGGCGATTTCCTGACGCGATATTCCTGCTGTATTTTCGTTATCCATGGGTAATCCGGGAATTAAAGAGGGTAGACAGACAGATCAGGGCCGGGACGAAACAACGTTGCTTACGGGGGGGTGAGCCCGAAGGTCTTGTTGCGTGAATCTCTGGCCGGGTCTTTCATGATGCGGATTATACGACGCAAACTACCTGCCGGATAGTCACAAATTCTGCCAGTTCGGGTGGTATTGATGTCGTATCGATGCCGTACACACAGGCGTGGGAAGTGTGTGACGTGCCACATGTCGGTCGCGTGCGTCGACGCGGGCGCAGTTCGGGCGATCTACCCGCCCAGGTCGTAGCTTACGCCGCCTTCTCGGCTGAGGGCCGATTGGGGTTTGTGAGAATACGACGAATTCTCAACACCAGCTCAAGCTGCTCGCGCCGCTGCTGCTCGATTGTCCTGGTGGTAGGGGGTTCGCTCTTGCCGGATACCAAATTATCGAATTCGCAATAAACCATGACGATTCCTTACATGTGCCCCCCATAAGGTATATCGGTATGATCAGCGAAAAAGATTAACCTACATCACGCCTCGGCGCTGGATGCCCCCTTGTCGCCCAGACCGGTGTCTTTCTGCATGACCTTGTTGGCCTGTTCCTTCTTGAACTGTTCGAGCCTATTCTGAAGGTTCTTGTTGCTCAGGGCGAGAATCTCGGCTGCGTAAATCGCGGCGTTCAGCGCGCCACCGATAGCCATGCATCCGACCGGAATGCCCGGAGGCATCTGCATGGTGCTCAGGGCGGCGTCCACTCCACCAAGCGCCCCTCCCGACATGGGAACACCAATGACCGGAAGAGTGGTTCTCGCAGCCAGCACCCCACTGAGAGCGGCGCTCATGCCCGCAGCCGCGATGATGACCTTCAATCCACGCGCCGCGGCAGTGGCGGCGTACTCATCCGCGACGACCGGGGTTCTGTGAGCGGAAATTATCCGAACCTCGCAGGCGATTCCAAAGGCATCCAACTGCTTTACGCACGCCTTCATCGCCTCGTAATCGCTGTCGCTCCCCATAACCACGCCAACTTTTATCTCTTCCATGTCAAAATCCCAAAATCGATATTTTACCAGTTCCAAAATCAAAGCTATATTTTACCCCAATCTAATACCTACGTCGAACGTTGTTCGCCCAGATCGTAGAATACGTCCCGTGCTGCGCACGCAAAAAGCTGAACAGGCGATAAGTAAACTGCAGGGCCTATCACGCACTGACAGGTAAATAGGAATCAATATATATCGATGACAGGATGAAAGTGGTAGGCCGTTGTCCTAGCCGATGCAGACTGCTCCGCACGTGCGAACGAAGCATTTGCTGGAGTCAATGCGATTGACACCATCAAAAACGTCTCCGCGCGGCTGCAAAGTGGGTGTCTTGGGCATCACCAGCCCCAGCTTGACAGCACTAAAAACGTCTCCGCGCGGGGTTGAATCTGCCAAAAAGGTCTCCGGTTTATTCGCGAATGCGAATCTTTTTCGCTGTAGGGGCGTCTCCAACCAGCCTGACAACAGCAAAAATGTCTCCGCGCGACTGCGAAGTTGGTGTCTCGGGCGTCACCAACCACCTTGACAGCAGTAAAAACGTCTGGCGCAGCTCGAGTTCGGCGCAAAAAACGTGTCCGAAAGAGGCAGGTTCAGATAATTGAAGTTTTTTTGCGATTGCTTGACCTAAGTCAAGTCGGTTGGGGCATTAGTTTCTTACAAATGGATAGACGCAGAGAGGAGCGGATCATGAAGACGGCGAGCATCAGAAAGATCGTGAAGATTGACGAGGACAAATGCGACGGGTGTGGCGTGTGTGTTCCGAAATGTGCCGAGGGCGCTATCAAGTTAGTTAATGGCAAGGCGAAGCTGGTGGCGGACAACCTCTGCGATGGGCTGGGCAACTGTCTGGGCGAGTGTCCGCGGGGGGCGATCAGTATCGAGGAGCGACCGGCCGAGGAGTTCGACGAACAAGCGGTACGGAATCATCTTGATGCTGGTGACGAGGCGAAGCGGGCGGTTCCTCCGGCGGGGGGGTGTCCTGGCACAATGCTTCGTCGGCTTGGCGAGGCGAGTGAGTGCAAGGCCCCCGCGCAGCCGGGTGACCCTGAACGCGGCGGGCGTGCATCGATGCTTGGTCATTGGCCTGTTCAACTGGCGTTGCTTGGAGAGCAGGCGGATGTCTGGGATGACGCCGACGTGCTTCTTTGTGCGGACTGCGTCCCCTTCGCAATGCCCGATCTGCATCAACGGCTGATGGTGGGTAGAACCGTCGCGGTCGCGTGTCCGAAACTGGATGACACTGAAGCGTATGTCACGAAGATGGCGAACATTATCGCCAAGCACAATATCAAGTCGATAACCATTGCCCGCATGGAAGTGCCATGCTGCGGCGGGCTTGAGCGTATCGTGCAAGCGGCGATGGAACAGGTCCGCAAGTCGATACCGCTGAACGTAGTAGTGATTGGAACGAACGGAAGGATACAGCAGGTCAACGGCCTGGCTGTCGGTTAATGAACTTACATAAGAATGAAAGGTAGACGCATGAGCATGTTTTGTTATCAATGTGAGCAGACAGCCGGTGGGCGTGGTTGCAGCGTTGCGGGGGTTTGCGGAAAGGATGCTCGCACCGCCGGGTTGCAGGATCTGCTGGTCTGGTCGCTCAAGGGTGTTGCCCAGTACGCGCACCGGGCTCGAAGGCTTGGCGCGATCGATCATGACGTGGACGTATTTGTAACGCGGGCGTTGTTCAGTACGCTAACCAACGTCAACTTTGATGCCGATCGCATTGCGGGCCTGGTAACCCAGGCCACAGACATGCGCGACAAGGCCAGGCGCCTTTACGAATCGGCAGGTGGGGCGTCAAGTGAGGTTCCCGACGGGCCTGCACAATTCGAACCTGCTGCCGATATCGATGCGATGCTCAACCAGGCCCAGGAAATCAGCATCGCCAATCGTCTCAACAGGCTTGGAGATGACGTTACTGGTCTGCAGGAGCTTTTGACTTACGGCATCAAGGGCGTTGCGGCGTATGCGGATCACGCCCGCATTCTTGGCAAAGAAGATAAAGACATATATGGGTTTTTCCATAACGCATTAGCCTTCCTTGCCGATGAACCCGCCGACGTGCAAGCCCTGCTGGAAATGAACCTGCGATGTGGAGAGATAAACCTGAAGGTGATGGCCCTGCTGGACGCAGCGAACACGGGCGCCTATGGCGACCCGACGCCCACCAAGGTAAGAATCACGCCGGTCGCGGGCAAGGCGATTCTTGTCAGCGGGCATGATTTGAAGGATCTTGAAGAGCTTCTTCGCCAGACCCAGGGCAAGGGAATCAACATCTACACGCACGGCGAGATGCTGCCCGCCCATGGGTATCCGCTGCTGAAGCAATACTCGCACCTGGTGGGCAATTACGGCGGGGCGTGGCAGGATCAGGCACGCGAGTTCGATGAATTCCCCGGGGCGATCTTAATGACAACCAACTGCATCCAGAAGCCCAGGGATACCTACAAAGGCCGGATATTCACCACCGGTCTGGTCGGTTGGCCTGACGTAAAACATGTGCATAGCAGCGACTTCGGGCCTGTGATTGAGGCGGCGTTGCAGCAGGAAGGTTTCGTCGCGGACGATGCGGAAAAGAATATCACCGTTGGCTTTGGGCACAATGCGGTGATGCGCGTAGCCGACAAGGTGGTGCAGGCGGTTAAAGATGGAAAGATTCGCCACTTCTTTCTCATCGGTGGCTGCGATGGGGCGAAGACCGGCAGAAACTACTACACCGAGTTCGCCCAAGTGGTTCCTTCGGACTGCGTGATCCTGACGCTGGCCTGCGGCAAGTATCGCTTCAACAAGCTGGATTTCGGCGAGATCAACGGCATTCCGCGCCTGCTCGACGTGGGTCAGTGCAACGACGCGTACAGCGCCATCCAGATCGCGCTGGCTTTGTCGAACGCCTTCGGGGTCGGTGTGAACGATCTGCCCCTGAGCCTCGTGCTGAGTTGGTATGAGCAGAAGGCGGTGAGCATCCTGCTGACGCTGCTGCACCTGGGCATTCGCAACATCCGCCTTGGCCCCAGCCTGCCCGCGTTCGTCACTCCCGCGGTGCTCGGCGTGCTGGTCGATAAGTTCGCCATCAAGCCAATCACCACCGCACAGGAAGACATCAAGGCGATACTGGACTAACGCCCGCCTGTACAAATGAAACATGCGGAACATGGATTATGCCCGTGTTCCGCATGTTCATGACTGGTCGATTACTTGTCGTTGAGGTCGTGTGGGAAGGTTTCCGGCACGACGGTCATCGCGGTGCTCAGAGAGAAGGGCACAGTGTCGGGAAACCGAACCTGCACGAAATAGGCAGTCCATCCATTGGCTGGGGCCTTGATTGTCGCCGTCGCAGAGCCTGTGCCGACAAGTGGTGTCGCCTGCCACTTCGCCTTTCTGAAGTCCCGTGTGGGCGAGTGGGCGGACCACAGATACGCCTTGGCGTCGGGCCTGTCCCAACTGACCGTAAGACCATCGGTGCCTCTTTGCCACTTGACCTCGGGC
>CAZWAT010000205.1:0-4921 GCA_964632015.1 uncultured Planctomycetaceae bacterium | reverse complement strand
GCTTTGCGGGTCGAGATTCGTCGCTCTCATCCTGTCTTCCAGAACGGCCAGCCGTTCTTCCCTCTGCGATCCGCCGATGATCTCGCCAATGCGAGGAACCAGAACATCCATCGCCGCGACGGTTCTGTCGTCGTCGTTCATCCGCATGTAGAAGGCTTTTATCCCGGCCGGGTAGTCGGTCAGAATCACCGGCTTGCGGAAGACCTCCTCGGTGAGATATCGCTCGTGCTCGGTCTGAAGATCACTGCCCCACTCGATGGGGAACGTCCATTTCTTCGGGGCCTTTTTCAACAGCTCGACCGCTTCGGTATAGGTCAGGCGAACGAAATCGCTTGCCATGACGTGTTCAAGGGTCTCGATAACCGTCTTGTCGATCCGCTCGTTGAAAAACTTCATATCCTGCGGGCATCGGGACAGAACTGCCGAGAAGACGAACTTCAAAAACTCCTCGGCCACATCCGCATCACCGCAAAGGTCGCAAAATGCCATTTCCGGCTCGACCATCCAGAATTCGGCAAGGTGACGGGGAGTGTTGGAGTTCTCTGCCCTGAACGTCGGGCCGAATGTGTATACGTTGCTCAGGGCGCAGGCGTAGGTCTCGGCTTCAAGCTGGCCTGAAACAGTCAGAAACGCCCGTCTGCCGAAGAAATCCTCCGACCAATCCACCTGCCCTTGCTGGTCTTTGGGCTCATTTCCAGCCTGGAGCGTGGAAACCCCGAATAGCTGCCCCGCCCCCTCGCAATCGCTGGCAGTGATGATCGGGGTGTGCAGACAGATGAATCCCCTCGACTGGAAGAACTCATGAATGCCTGATGACACCGCGTTTCTGACCCGCGCCACCGCCCCAAAGGTGTTTGTTCTGGCTCGCAGGTGCGCCTGGCTGCGCAGAAACTCCATCGTGTGATGCTTGGGTTGAATCGGATAGCTCGCCGGATCCGACCAACCCAGCACCTTTATCTGCTCCGCCTTGAGTTCGACCCTCTGCCCTTTGCCCTGTGATTCGACCACCTCTCCCGAGATCAGCACAGAGCAGCCGGCGCTGAGTTTCACTACCTCGCTGTCGTAGTTGCACAGGTCGTTGTCCGCGACAACCTGAATAGTATCAAAGCACGATCCATCATTTACGGTTATAAACGCGAAGCCGCCCTTTGAAGGCCGACACGTCCGCACCCAGCCGCCAATAGTTGCCTTATCACCGGGGGACAGATCTTCTATAACATTCCTGATCGATGTTCGTTTCATCATTTCTCCAACATATCCTGCCAAGGTCTATATGGGAAGATACGATTGTCAACAGGCGTCGGACGAGCATTTCGACGGGCTATGATTTACCGTCAAAAGAAAGGGCGAACTATGGATAAACACGCGACAATTCACACACAGCAGATGAAGATTCCCCTGGAGGATGGCGGCATTATCGGCGACCTGACGCTGACGCCCGACGCGCAGGCACTAGTCATCTTTGCCCATGGCAGCGGAAGCGGCAGGATGAGCCCACGCAACCGTAGCGTCGCGCAACTGCTACAACGCAACGGCCTTGGCACGCTGCTTGTCGACCTGCTGACGGTGGACGAACAGGCAATCGACGAGCAGACGGGCGAATTGCGGTTCGATATCGACCTTCTTTGTCGCAGGCTGGGTGCGGCGATACTTTGGGCCGGTCAGAATGAACAGACAAAGCATCTCAAGATTGCTCTCTACGGCGCAAGCACCGGCGCTGCCGCTGCGCTGATGGTGGCTGCTGAGCATCCAGACAACGTCTTCGCGGTAGTCTCGCGCGGGGGCAGAACCGACCTCGCCGGCGACAGTATCGCAAACGTCAAGGCTCCGGTACTGATGATCGTCGGGGGGGATGATCGAATCGTGCTTGACCTCAACAGCATCACATCGGCATCGCTTAGAGTTGAGCACAACATAGAGATCATTCCGAATGCAACCCATCTGTTCGAGGAGCCTGGCGCCCTTGAGCGGGCAGCCGAGCTGACCTGTCAGTGGCTGCTGAGCCACCTGTAATACCGGGTTAACGAAAACCCCGCGGGATAAATCTGGCATTTCGTCAGGAATTTCCGGAACATTTATGCGCCTGTGCGTCTAAGGGCATAGATGAAGGAACTTCAGATGACGGAGAGCCTCGAGGTTCGAAACCCTCTGCCGAAAAATGACGCCCCCGCCCGCTCACCTGCACAAACCCGGGCTGAGGCATTCATGGGTATGGTCGAACTTCATCATCAACCTCTTACAAGATACGTGAATCGTCTTGCCGGCAGGCATGATCAGGCCCAGGACATAGTGCAGGAATGCTTCATGAGGCTGCATCTTCATTGGGGCGACTCGCCAATCCCACCCGTGCGCAACGTCAAGGCCTGGCTGTTCACCGTCGCCCATAACCTGGCGATGGACCTTATCCGCAAGCGTAAGTCAGGCCTCGTGGCGAAACGCAATCTAGCCCAGGCACAATGCGTGCAGACAGCAGACGTCGCCACCACGTTCGAACAGGATGAAACCACCCGGGCGGCAATGGCGGCACTGGACGCACTGCCGGACGATTACAAACAGGTGGTGCATCTGAAAGTGATCGAGGGCATGACGTTCAGGCAGATTTCGAAAATTACGGGATTGTCACTCGGCTGCATCAACCACAGGCTTAACCAGGCGATCGGCGCATTGGCTGGGCAAATGAAACGATCAGGACATTCCTGAAATATGAACGCGATGCTAATAACAGCACGAATTGAGGATCCCAGAGGAGCGTTGACATGAACAGTCAACAGTCCGAACAACTACTGACAGCCTATGTTCTCAATGAACTGGACGAAATCTCCCGCAAGGAACTGGACGAGGCCCTGTCGGCAGACCCCTACCTGCGCGAACGCCTGGCGGAAATACAGAAAACCCTGGAAGTCATTCGCAATGCTTCACAAACCGCCGGGCCAGGACTGTCGCCCGAACACATGGACGTGCTGAGGGCAGCAGCGTCAAACACGCAAGCCGGCAAGAAGAAATGGCGACATCGACCCATCAGAGTCAAGGCCGGGGTGGTTTTTGTGATTATTGTTATATGCACATTTGTGGCATCAGTGTTGATGCCTGGCCTGAGCAGATCTCGCGAACTCGCGAAACAGGCAAGCCGCCAAAGTGATCTGTCCAGAAAATATCGTGAAACACTGGAGCAGATGCAGGAGCCACCGCAGCCCGTTGAGGATCGCCGCAGAAGCAACTTCGATGAAGTTGAAATCTCCTCCATTTCTGTCGCGAAGGATTCCCAATTAGCCGGGAGGGCCCCGCGCGAGCGGCGACCTGGCCCGGGACAGGACTCAAAAGTGGATTTTGTCATGCGTGGCAGATCCATCTCCGACCGGCTTGAAAAGACAGATGACACCATGCGTTCATCGGGCATGGGCGGAAACGCACCCGCAGTATCTGCCCCGGCCCCATATCAAGTCCGCGGCTACGCAATGGCGCCTGTGCTCGGGGAGACTGGCTATAAGGCGCCCGAGCCATCGTCAAAGCTGAGGAAAGTGGAAGAGTCGAAACGGCAGATTGATCTCGATGCGCCGGTACAGGAACAGGTAGATAGAAAGTCCACTTTTGCCCCTGCCATCATCAACCCATGGACAATGACTGGGGATGACCCATTCTCGACCTTCTCATCGGATGTCGATACCGCAAGTTACAACCTTTGTCGTTCTTACCTTCGCTCTGGATACTTGCCGCCCGCAAACGCGGTACGAGTGGAGGAATTCGTCAACGCGTTCGACTACAACTATCCTCGTCGTGCAGGCGGCGTGTTCAACATCTTTGTACAAGGATCGCCCAATCCGTTCGACGAGCCCGGCCAAAGCACGTGCCTTCTGAAGATCGGCGTACAGGGACGCGTTGTCGGCAGGGAGGGCAGGAAATCGGCCCACCTGGTTTTCGTGGTGGACACAAGCGGGTCGATGGCGAAGCCCGAACGTCTGGGACTGATTCAGCATGCCATAACCCTGCTTGCCGAGAAGCTCGACACGCACGACAGGTTGACGCTGATAACCTGTAACCGAGATGCCTCGCTGGTTCTCGAATGCGTAGGCGGCGCGAACAAGCAGGAGATCTTGCAGGCGGTGAAAAACCTCCGGCCAGGCGGGCCTACAAATCTGCATGCGGGGCTCAGGGCCGGTTATGAGATGGCGAAACGTGAGTTCGTCGCCGGAAGGATCAACAGGATAATCCTTTGCACCGACGGGGCTGCGAACATCGGTCAGATCGATGCGCGGGAGATTCTCACCAGCGTCGAGCAGTATCGCAATATGGGCATAACGCTGACTGTCGCGGGCCTTGGGTATGGCGGGTACAATGACGACCTGCTGGAAACTCTGGCGAAAAGCGGCGACGGCAACTACGTTTTCATCGACACTGCCGAGCAGGCACAGGAATCACTGGTCGATGGGCTTGCGGCGTCATTGCAGACAATCGCGTTTGATTCACGAATCCAGGTCGAGTTCAACCCATCGGCAGTCCGGAGGTATCGGCTGATAGGTTATGACAAGCGACAGATCGCCGATGAAGATTTCCGAAAGGACAACATTCGCGCTGCCCATGTCACATCAGGTCAGTCGGCAACAGCCCTTTATGAGCTGGAGCTTGCCCATCGTGAAGATGCCGTGCAGGACAATCTTCTCGCGACGGTACGAGTGAGATATCGCAATGCTGACAGCGGCAAGATGGAAGAGATATCTCATCCGGTGACCGAGCGGATAATCTCGGCGACCACCGTGTCGCAGTCTCCTCGATTCTACCTCGGTGCCTGCGCGGCGCGATTCGCAGAAATACTACGTGAAAGCCCCTACGCGCGAAAGACAGACCTCAAGAAGGTTAAACACATTCTTGATGGCGTCTGCCGAGAGCTTTACCTCGACAACCGGGCACGGGAACTCTCGGACCT
>CAZWAT010000204.1:0-4921 GCA_964632015.1 uncultured Planctomycetaceae bacterium | reverse complement strand
GCCACGCTTGCCAGACAAAAAGGAATTCGCAATATCTTTGTTTCGAACGGGTACATGACCCCAGAGGCGATCGAGGTGATTGCACCCTTTCTTGATGCCATTAATGTTGATCTCAAAGCTTTTCGTGATGAAACATACCGTCGGGTCATGAAGGCGCGGCTTGACCCGGTTCTGGAATGTCTACGCGAGCTGGTTGCCCGAAAGATATGGGTTGAGGTTACGACGCTGGTGGTCCCGGGCATGAATGACTCGACCCAGGAGCTGACCGACATCGCCGAGTTCATATCGCAAGAGTTGGGTGAGGATGTTCCCTGGCACGTGACGCGTTTTCACGGTGATTATCTGATGAGCAACGGCGCGACGACCCCGCTTCAAACCCTTATGGACGCTGCCCGCATCGGTCTGGAGGCGGGGCTGAAGCACGTCTATTGTGGTAACGTCACGGGACTTGCCGATGAAAACACCTATTGCCCCGGCTGCGGACACAAGGTAATCGCCAGGGTTGGGTACTCCATCGACAAGATCGACCTTCAAAACGGGAACTGCCCGAAATGTCACCGTCCTGTTGCGGGATTCTGGAAGGCGTAATCGCTGCTCAGCCGTGCAAACCCATCCGTCGCTGACAAAGCGCGCAGCACAACCACATGCGCATCAGCGATATTTCTATGGGATCGTCCGTATCAGCGTTTTCTGCGGTTACGACGTTCTCGGCGCTTCTTCGAACCTATCTTCCTGCGGCGTCTGGGCTTAGCCATGAATCTCCTCTGGGTATCCTGCTAATTCTGATTGTCGTTGTCTCTCGCCCTGCTGTCTTTATCCCAGCCGACGAGGTTGAGCGGACAATCTTAGCATGGGCGTGCTCGCGGAGCCAGAGAATTATCACTGACATCCACATAAGGGGATTATCTGCCTTAATCGTGGTAAAATCTGTACAATCCGCAGTATGACAACATCGTTCACCAGAAGGCCGACACTTCCTGAATCGCAAGTCGAGCCGATCACCCTGAGGGCGATCAGGCTTCTGGTGATTGTCTGCGCGTTTGTCGCGGTAGTGAGCTTTTCCGTCCGTCCGCTGTCGAGCAACGACCTGGGTTACCATCTTGCTTATGGCGACAGGTTTCTAGACACGGGGGATATTGTGGACGACGATAGCTTCATCCATCCGCGTGCACAGAGGCACGCTGACGAATCAACTGAAATTGCCCCAGGAGGCTGGTTTGACGAAACAGGCACGTTGCGGTTTCCAAATGCGAACTGGTTAAGCCAGATTGTCTATTCCATAATTGTTCGCTGGATGGGTTGGGTGGCGTTGTCTGCGTTGGGGCCTGTGCTGGTTGGGATTATCCTTCTGGCTCAGGCGGGGGCATTGCGGGCGATGAAGGTTCACATGGGGTGGATTGTCGCGGTTTGGCTGGCGACAGGGTTCATTGGATACGAACGCTTTGTGCTTCGCCCCGAGTTGTCAGGTTATGCCTGCATGGCGATTCACATGTGGTTGTTGCTGGGACGAATCACATGGGCAAGATTTGCGGCCATTGTTGCTGTTCAGGTGCTTGCGGTCAATGTGCATAGCTATTGGGTGATGAACGCGTTCATGTTTGGCGCATTTGCAGCCGAGGCGGTGCTTGAGGTGGTGTGGTCGCGGCGCAAGGGTCAGACTCCATCGGTCCAAGTCATCAGCAGGGCGCGCCGACTGGTGCTTCTGTTTGTCATATCCTGGCCTCTTGCGGCGATTCACCCAGGCGGGCTCAGAAATGTTGTCATGCCTTTTCAGACCCTGTGGTTCCTGCGCGCCAATCACATTGCTGGTGGATCGATGGAGCAGGCGGACGGGGCAGGGGCTGCCAGGCTTCATCCGTGGGCGCTTATCGGCGAGTTCTACTCGCCATTTGGCGCCAGGCCCTGGACTTTGGCAATCTATTGGTATGTCGCCGCCCTCGTGTGCTCGGTACCCGCTCTGGTGGTACTTTTGTGGCGGAAGAAATGGGCACTGCTGGCGGTGCTGTGCGGCTTCATGGTGACGTCGCTTTCAATGAGGCGCAATATTGCCCCTGCAGCGGTGATTGCCGCGCCCTTGTTCGCTTTTGCAGGGCACCACATCTGGGGCTTGGTCAAGCACAGGCTCAAGCGTTCCTCGGTACGAGCGTGTTCTGTAGGGGCGATGGTTGCGGGCATGGCCTTGTCGGTCTGGCTGGCGCATGGTGTGATGACCAACAGGCTATACGAAAACCAACGAAGCGAGTGGCGGTTCGGAACATCCTTGTGCGGGTTCAATCTGCCCCTCAACGCGGGAAAGTGGCTTGATGACAATCTCGCATCCCCTCAGCCGATATTTGTGGATTACACCGCATCGTCAAACTTCCTGTACTTCAGCACTCAGGTGCCGACAGTCCCGATTTTGACCAACACCTGGTCGATCCCAGTTGAACGCATGAAGGAAGTCGTGTTCATCTCGGCGGGTTGGCGGGGCACAGACATACCCGAGGAATGGGGCATGAATGTTGCTGCGGTACAGGTCTGGCCCCCGGCGACGAACCTTGCGCTGAAGCTGGCAAATGATGACGATTGGGCGACGGTTTTCATGGAAGGCTGGTTCCTGATCTTCATGCGTCGCACGCCGGAGAATCAGCCCGTTATCGCCGCCAACGAGATAACCCGCGACACGTTTGATCCCGTCTCTTTCGCCGCCGCGTGCCGGAAGATCGACCCCTCCCCGGTGATGGCGTTGAGGATGGGGGGGATGACCCTTCAAACGCTGCAATGGTTCGAACACGCCGAGGTGCTCTGGCGACTATGCCTGGAGCATCGCGATGATTTTGCCGAGGCATGGATGAATCTTGGTGTTTGTCTAGGCCAGCGCGGCGAGGAACTCATCGCCAGGGGCGTGCCATCGGGCAAGACGCTTCTGCGCGAAGCCCAAGAGTGTTTCGTCAAGTGTCTCAAACTCGATTCCGACAACGCCGGCGCTGCCCAGAACCTGCGACGTGTTCAGGATGTTCTACGCGCATTGTAACAATTCACGCATCGTCATCGAGATTGCACGCTCGCCTGATTGCTACTGATGGGTTGACTACTCTGTCTGAGAAAGCTCTTTGCGCTTAAGCTCTTCGACGCGATCCCTCAGCCTGGCAGCTTTTTCGAACTCCAACGCCTCGGCGGCCTCGTACATTTCCTTCTCGAGGCGGGTGATCCACTCGGTTCGGTCGAACTCTTCCTGGCTGGCGTGTATTGCCTGCCTGGCGACCTGACGGGCTCGCAACTGATCGGAAATTCCGGTTCGTATCGCCTTGCTAATGGTGGTCGGCGTGATGTTGTGTTCCTGATTGTATCGCATCTGAATTTCGCGGCGTCGTTTGGTCTCGCTGATTGCGTGGTCCATGGCATCTGTAATGCGGTCGGCGTACAGAAAAACCTGTGCATTGACGTTCCTGGCACATCTGCCAATGGTCTGGATGAGGCTGGTGGCCGAGCGAAGGAAGCCTTCCTTGTCGGCATCGAGTATTGCCACAAGAGACACCTCGGGAAGGTCCAGTCCCTCTCTCAACAGGTTCACGCCCACGAGCACATCGAAATTCCCCAGCCGGAGATTCTTTAAAATGTCAACGCGATCGAGCGTTTCGACCTCGCTGTGCAGGTATTCGCACCGGAAGCCTTCCTTCTTGATGTACTCCGTAAGGTCTTCGGACAGTCTCTTCGTGAGTGTGGTTACAAGCGCACGCTCACCCTTTTCGACACGTTTTCGAATCTCTTCAAGCAGATCGGCAACCTGCCCCTTGGCGCTGCGCACCTCCACTGGCGGATCAATAAGCCCAGTGGGCCTGATGACCTGCTCGACGATCTCGCCGCTGGAAAGCTCTATCTCATAATCTGCAGGCGTCGCCGAGACGAACAGTACGTCGCTCCATAGCTCGGTGAACTCCTCGAATCGCAGAGGGCGGTTGTCCATTGCGCTTGGCAGGCGAAAGCCGTGCTCGACCAGCACTTCTTTTCTTGCCTTGTCGCCGTTGAACATCGCCCTGAGCTGGGGAATGGTCACATGCGATTCGTCGATGATAAGCAGGTAGTCCTTAGGAAAGTAATCGATCAGCGTATAGGGTCTCTCGCCGGGCGTTCTTCCATCGATGTGGCGGGAGTAGTTTTCTATGCCGGGACAGTAACCTACCTCCAGCATCATCTCGATATCGTAACGTGTTCTCGCTGCCAGCCGCTGTGCCTCGAGAAGTTTTCCCTGGTTGCGAAGCGTGATAAGCCTTGATTCGAGTTCCGTCTTGATGCTCTTGGCGGCACGTTCTATGGAATCTTCGCCCGCGACATAGTGAACCGCGGGGAAGATGAACACCTGATCGACATCACTGAGCGAATCTCCGGTTGTCGGATTGATCAGATGTATGGCATCGACGTCGTCCCCGAAGAACTCCACTTGGTATCCGAACTCTTCATATGCGGGATAGATGTCGATTGTGTCACCCCTCACGCGAAAGGTGCCTCGCTTGAAGTTGACATCATTGCGATCGTATTGCTGATTCACAAGCTGGCGCAGAAGTTCATCGCGATCGATGCTCATCCCAACACGAATCGGGGTTACCATCTTTCGGTATTCATCGGGGCTTCCCAGGCCGAAGATGCATGACACGCTGGCGACTATGACGACATCCTGCCTGGCCGTAAGGCTGGTGGTTGCCGAAAGCCTCAGGCGGTCCAGGTCATCGTTGCGAGCGGCGTCCTTTTCAATGTATATGTCGCGCTGCGGGATATACGCTTCGGGTTGATAGTAATCGTAATAGCTCACGAAATACTCGACCGCGTTTTGGGGAAACAGCTCCTTGAACTCTTCGTAAAGCTGGGCGGCGAGCGTTTTGTTGTGGCTGATGATAAGCGCGGGTTTCCGCAGGCGCTCGATAAGATGGGCCATGGTAAACGT
>CAZWAT010000203.1:0-4978 GCA_964632015.1 uncultured Planctomycetaceae bacterium | reverse complement strand
CACGAATACTTCTTCAGGCGTCTCGCCCTCGGCCCTGACCAGTGCTGACGCACTTTCAAGGGTTCCCAACCCCAGAACCACCCCAACCGCCTTTGTCTGTGCACTTATAACTTCCACGCTTTCGATGAGCTGACCCTTGAAGTCGTCCGGGACAGGCCATTTCATTACATAAAACTTGTTGGTGATCGCACCGTTGAAGGTGTCGAGCAGGAACTCGGCATTGGTGACCTCGTTGGGCTTGAGCCAGCCGGAGATTTCCATTCCCTCCCGGACGGGAATATCCACCGTTCCCTGATCGGAGAATGTCACACGGTAGGTCATCACCACTTCGCCAAGATCCCTGCTGCCAAGCTCGGCATGCAGAAAGATCAGGGCGTTCGCGAATCTGCCCACCGGAATCATGAACGATTTGGGAAACTTCCTGCTTTCTTCCGTCAGTTCGCCATAAAGTCCGGCGAAGATGCTCTCGTCCCCAGTGCCTTGGAAGGAGAACGGATAGGGCATGAGCTTGTGCTTGTTCTCGCGAATCCAGCCGTGGGCGAACAGCCTGAGCTTCTGGTTTTCAATATTGCTGCCGAAGTTGGGCTGGGGAATGTCAATCGCTGCGAACCCGTCTTCGCCTGCCTGATGATAGCCGGTATTGCGCCGACCCGCCGCCTGTCGTGTCCGATGGTCGTTGGGACGCACGGAGACTCGGTACTGTGTCGATGCAACTACCTTTTCATTCTGAATAAGCGTTGCAGAGAATGCGTGATTCCCCACACTGCTGAAATTGGTTCGCCATGTGAAGACCATTGGATCGCCGTTACCAGCCGGGGTGAAGCGCCCATCTCGCGTGATTATGACGCTATCCAGTACCGCCGGGCTCTCGGGGCTTGCCTTGGGACCCATTATCGAAAAACCATCTCGTATGTCGGCAGGGGCAAACGAACCGAAAGACCGCCAGACAAGGTCACGAGGGCTTCCCCACGACCACCTGAGTTCCTTGCCCGTGGAATCTTTGAGGCACATGCTGGTATTGCGCGAGCGGAACCAGATGTACACCCGCTGATCACCCTTGATCATCTTGCGATGTGAAAAGAGAGTCTCATAATCCTCCTGCGACACCACGGCCCTGTTGCCGCTGAAATCGCCACCCTCAACAACTCTCGAACTTCCTGAACAATCCTCCGCCTCGATAATCTCAAGGTCAGAGGGAACAAGCCTCTCCAGGCCGTTGAATTGAATGGTGACAGCCCCCTCAACGCCCGACGGAACCACCGCCTTCACGGCAATGGTCTCGCCGGCGACAACGGCTCGCGGGCCTTCAAGCTTCAACGACATCGCCTGTGACCGCGCCGTGACGCTTAGTGTTACTGCAAGACTTAAGGTCAACAGCAACTTCATATCGCTCCTCCGAACGGGCTTTCGATAATCAACAGTCTCTGATATGTCCTCTGACGGCGACGCTTGGAACTGCCTTGCCGGTTTCCTGTTTTTCCATCAGCATTCTGTAGGCATGCTTGCCCACCTCGACGACAGGCATCTCAACCTGCGGAATACCCCAGAACTCCATCAGAAGTGAGTAACTGGTTCCTACAGTGATAAGGTTGACGTCCTCTCGCGTGAGCCTCATCTGTTCCATGACTCGATGGCAGCACAGGGTCGCCACCTCGTTGTAACAGAAGATTGCCGTCGGGCGATCGTCACCACCGAGGGCTTCTCGCAGGCTTGCGACAAACGATTCGTTCAGTTGGTAACCGGCCGGGGGAGTGTCAATGCGCTCGCTGACGACCATTGGTTGCAGTCGGGCATCCTTCATCGCCTGCTCGTATCCCCTTCGCCTGTGCATCACGGAATAATGCTGATGGCGGTGCCTGGGGGTCACATGAAGAATCCGCCTGTGCCCCTTCTTTATCATGTACTCCGTCGCCTGCCTGCCTGCGAACAGGTCGTCGAAGAACACCGAGTCCATCTCGTGGATATGCGAGTTGTCAACGTTCATCAGCACGAAGGGCAGCCCGGCCCGCTTGACCTGATCGATAAGCATCTCGTCGAAAACGCCAGAAATGATCAACCCGTCCACCTTTCGGCGTTTGAGAATCTCCGGGCCATGCGAGCCTTTGAACATGCTGCTGATCTCTGCGGAAGACAGGCTGAAGACCGAGACCATCTTGTTGTTGGCGACGCTCTCGGTGTGGATGCTCTCGAGCATTCGCCCAAGCCACTGCACCCAGTTGGTCTCTTCAGGCTTGATCGGGCCAAGGGAGTGAATTAGCCCTATCCCATTCACAGCCCGGCGAGTGTAGTTGAGCGCCTTGGCAGCCATCTGTACCCGCTGGCGAGTCTCTTCGCTGTAACGAATCGCGGGAATGCCGCCGCTGAGCACACTCGACGCCAATGCCCTGCTTACACCTGCCCGCTGAGCAACTTTTTCAACAGTTACTCTCAACTGACTTATCCTCCGAATGATAAGTAAGAAGCTGGAGCGTAATCACTAATGCTGATTACATTCTATCAACAACTTGATATTCTCATGAAATTAGCTGGGGGTCAAGAAGAATTCTTGATAATAATCGCTTGCAGTATGCGACTCTTTTTAGTTTCAGCTTCAGGCAGCTTGTTTGGACGCAATTGCCCTTTGCCTCGCTTCGCTCGCTCGGACCAGGAGACCTGCCGAAAACCTTTGTGTGCAACTTGATTTACGAAATCAAGTTGCACACTCGCCGCACCTTTGGGCCGAGCCGGTCTTGCGAAATGACGGGCAGTGTATTACCCTGACATGCATCATGATTGTGCGTCTGTGACAAACATCATGAAAAGGAGACAGCACATGAACAGGTTTTTCATGGTCGCATGTTTCGTAATTGCCCCACTCTTCGCCGGATGCCTGCCCCAGGAACTGGTAGTCTGGTCGCCCGATGGGAACCGCTCGGCAGTCATCTCACAGAACGGCGATCTTTACCTATGCGACGAGACGGGTACACTCTCGCCACTGGCGCTGCCACCTTCACTGGAACACGCCGTTGAGAAAGTCGCCTGGCTGCCCGACTCGAAGCAACTGGTGCTTGTTGCGGAAAGATCGGCGAACTCGTGGGATAACGCGGCGGAGGTGTTTGAGCCCCAGACCCGCCAGCGGATCATCCAGATCGCCTCGAAGGTGCAACAGGAATTGCTTGTTTATGAAGGGGAAATCGACAAATTCGAACCTGTGAGCACATCATGCCAGGAGCGGGATTATATAAGACTCGTGCTCATTTATCTGCGGGATCACGGAAACGATGACGTGCGAAAGAAGCTTGCGAAGAGCAAATCGATCCGCGAGATGAAGGTTGCAATCTCGGCCATTGCGATCTGCTCATCCCTGAACGCCAAGCCTCAAACCCGGCAGATAACCGAGCTGGCGGGAGAAAATATATATATTAATGTGGCGCCGGACGGCTCAGCCATTGCCTTTACCATAGAAAATGTCATCGGGTCGCAGACTTCGCTGAACGTGATTGCGGACTCAGCCAACACGATGCCCAAAATAGTTTCCGAGAACACCTCCGCCTTCTGTGACTGGACACCCGATGGACACTCGCTTGTATTCATCCAGGCGACCGGCGACATCAATGACGCTCAATTCGGCGCAATCGCAACTCGGCGGGTTCGCGACGACTCGGGCTCCATCCTGGCAGAGTTACCAGAACCGCAGACACATGCGGGATTAGTGTTCAGCAAAGACCTTCAAGTGCGGTGCATGCACGATGGAACCATCCTCTTCGCGGCACACGATATCAACTTGCCATGCACAACCGCCGATCTGCCGCAAAGGGCGTCCCTTTACATGATCAATCCCGCCAGGCAGGTAATGCTCTCGCCGGTTTTTGGTAGGGCCACGTATGCCGAAATTCCCTGCGATGTCAGGCTGTTCCAGCTCAGCCCCAACCGGGAACACATCGCCGTTTTAAGTTCCGACAGTGAAGTTACGGTCGTCAGCCTCATCAGCGGCGAGGTCAACATAGTTCAGCCGATAAAGGCGGAGGGAGCGTCCCGACTGATGCCCACGTGGCGCAAC
Organism: uncultured Planctomycetaceae bacterium; assembly: GCA_964632015.1. GTDB lineage: Bacteria > Planctomycetota > Phycisphaerae > SM23-33 > SM23-33 > JAAYCO01. The sequence goes on along the minus strand of CAZWAT010000203.1, from coordinate 939 downwards.
GACGATGAACTATGCTTCCTGTCACCTGTTGACGGGCAAGAAACGGTCGAAAACTGGCAGGTCGTCATCTGGTCGCTGTCAAAAGGCTCGGGGCGGACGATCAGCGAAACCTGGCCTTCCGACGTAATGCGCGGGTTTGCTCGAAGCTCAGACAAGCACTGAGTACAACCAGAACGACTCACGAGGCATTTTCTTCGGGCATCTGGAACACCTCTCGCGCCTTGCCGAGGTATCCAAGTCCGCTGAGCAGGGTTATCAACACCGCCGCCCATACCGAACCAACCTTGAGGTATACTGCCCACGTCGTCTGAGGAAGGTTCGCCATCTGGTAAAGCACGGTGCAGATGGCAAAGGACTGAATGAACATCTTGAGTTTTCCCGCAGCCACTGCCGGGAACTTGATACCTTGTGACTCGCTGTATCCGCGTATTGCCGATACGATGAATTCGCGGGCGAGAATGACAACCACCATCCAGGACTGCACCGACGACGCCATGCCACCGGTCATCCACGCCCCAAGCCCCAGGTCGCTTTCAAAAGCGGCTATCTGAGCCGGGGTAGTGAAGTTCGACCCGGCAAGCATGACAAAGGCGCCAACCACCAGCACCTTGTCAACAAACGGATCGGCAATTCTACCACACGCGCTGGTCCAGTTGAATCGACGTGCAATCCAGCCGTCAAGCACGTCGGTAATACCGGCCACGATGTAAATGACAAACGCCGTGTTCAGGAGAATCCGCCCGGTCTGGGAGCCGTTGTCATAGAGTCCCAGCAGCACAAAAAAGGCCCCGGCCAAGACGATCCGTCCAATGGTCAACTGATTGGGCAACTTCCAGTTCATCTGGCGATACTCCGCCTCTCTATATAAATAACGTACATTTCACTTTCGCTGACTGGTAACGGGCTCGACCACCAGATCATAACCCTGCGAGCCGACAA
>CAZWAT010000202.1:0-4981 GCA_964632015.1 uncultured Planctomycetaceae bacterium | reverse complement strand
GAACGCTAGATGATTTTGTAGATGCCTCTTTGGCAGGTGAGATGAACCTCTTGCGATTTCCACAATTTTCGACGCAAGATCCCTCTACCTTCCCAGCCCATGATGGATGAAACGACGTTTGCGAATCACGAGCAACTTGTCACCGAGACAAGAGACCCCCGCTGACTGGTTCACAGCAAAAGGATTGACCAGCTCAATGCTGGATAACGGAGCCGAAGTACAAGTAACCAAGGAGAGGAACAAATGAAGCAGATTCACTATATTATTTTGAGCATACTCGCCGCATGTGCATTGCCCGCAATGGCTGATTCTATGTTTATGCAAGATCATTTCAGCGTGTATTCCCTGGGCAATATTGGAACGCCTGACGGTTTCTTTCAGGCCACGGGATTCTACGGCGTAGCCGGAGCAGCGGGAAGTGTACATCTGACATCAGCTACACTCGGACCACAGGATGATTACGCGTTGCATGTTGGAGGCGATTTGAGCACTCAGTACACAAACCAGTTTATAGGCTCGCTTGCTGTTACTGGAAATGTGAACTTTATCTCAGCCAGCATTTACGGTGATGTTTACGCCGGAGGCAATGTCAGCAAATCTGGATGGAGCGCACTTTCAATTGACGGTTCTGTTTATGCTGCCGGTACCGTCGATCTGCCGGAATCCGTGAATGTTGACAGTGTTCATTCAGGCCAGCCATTTGCTCCGGTAGTGGATTTCCAAGCGGTGTCTAGTCACTACCTGGGCATGTCTACCATGATTGGCGGCATGTCATCTACCGGTGCTGTCACCGAGCAATGGGGGGAACTGGTGTTCACTGGACAAAGTGGAACCAATGTTATCGAGATGGACCAGCAGACGCTGAGGAATGCATGGGGATTCACCATCACGGCCCCTTCCGACGCCCTGGTATACATCAACGTGCCCGACGCATCCGTGGTTCTCGACGACACCACATGGATACTCGAAGGCGGCATAACCAAGGATGCGGTTCTCCTGAACTTAGCCAATGCCACAGAGTTCAGTCTCAGCGGGACAAATGCCGTGAATATTCTTGCCCCATTGGCAACCACTCAGTTCGGTCAGGGAACACTTGATGGAGCGCTTGTGGCTGGAAACCTGTACGGCGGTGGAACGGTCAATGGAGGCATTATGATCCCCGAACCGACACTGCTGTCGCTACTGGTAATGGGTGGCCTGATGCTGCTTGGACGCCGACGCCAAGCATAACCCCGTAAATTCCAAATGAAATAGTCTGGCTGACCATTTAGTGTTGCCGCTCGCCTGGCTCCAGTGCATAAGATCGCCCCGATGATCATTGGAGCCGGGCGACGCACACTCCAATCTTTACAACTCCGCCCACGAGCAATAGAACAATCGCGTATCCGTTCTGCGAAATCTACCTCCCTTTTCAGGCCGGCGATATGTCGCACAACCTCTTTCATCATTGAAATTCCGCGCCGCATGGCGAATAATCTCACGCGAACCAGAACGAAAGCGAATCCATGGCCGACATCGATAAAGTGTTCAAGGCGTGCGACATTCGCGGGCTCTACGGCGACGAGATCGACGAGGACTTCGCCTGGAAGGTCGGTCACGTCGCGGCACAGTTCCTGCGCAGCCTGCTGAGCGGGTACGAGCGAGTCCAGTCGTCCAGCAACCGGGTGGTCGTGAGCCGCGACATGCGGCCGCACAGCAAGCCCCTGGCGGAGGCGATGATCGAGGGCATTACCTCCAGCGGCGTGGGGTGCGTGGACATCGGCCTGTGCGACACGCCGATGAGTTACTTCGCGGTGAACCATCTCGGGGCGTGCGGGGCCATCCAGGTGACCGCTTCGCACAATCCGATCGAGTACAACGGGTTCAAGATTTCGGGCATCAAGGCCCGCCCCGTCGGCGAAGACACCGGGCTCAAGGAGATCAAGCACATCGTGCGGACGCTCCGCCGCATGCCGAAAAGCGCATCCATCGCTTCGCAGGTAACCGAGTTGGACCTGTGGACCGAATACCGGGATCACGTGCTGAAGTTCTTCAAGCCGCCCCGCAAGCTCAAGGTGGCGGTCGACGCCTCCAACGGCATGGGCGGCAAGATGGTGCCCGAGGTGTTCGACGGAACCGACGTCGAGATCATCCCGCTGAACTTCGAGATCGGCAAGGGGTTCGTGCATCCGCCCAACCCGCTGGTCGAGGAAAACCTTCAGATGACCAAGGACGCCGTCTGCAAGCACGGCTGCGACATGGGCATCTGCATGGACGGCGACGCCGACCGCTGCATGTTCGTCGACGAACTGGGGCAGACGGTCCGCTGTGACCTGATGACCGCCCTGCTGTCGCGATATTTCCTCCGCGAAACCCTCGGCGCGATGGTGGTGTACGACCTGCGCTCGTCGCACGCGGTGGCCGAGGAAATCCGCACCGCCGGCGGCGTCCCGCGACGCGAGCGCGTCGGGCACGCCTTCATGAAGAAAGCCATGGCCGACGGGCACGGAATCTTCGGCGGCGAACTGAGCGGGAACTTCTACTTCCGCGACAACTTCAACTGCGACAGCGGCGCCATCGCCTTCGCGACGGCCGTTACGGTTATCGCCTCGCAGGACCGCCCCTTTAGCGAGCTGATCGCCCCGCTGAAACGCTACAGCCACAGCGGCGAGATCAACTTCGAGGTCGACGACAAGGAGGCCAAGATGAAGGAGGTCGAGCAGAAGCTCTCCGACGCGAAGATCGACCACCTCGATGGCGTGACCTGCCAGTACGAAGACTGGTGGTGCAACGCAGCAGCGGTTCGGTGTTGGACGGCCGGACGGATGATCCAGGACATCCTCGGCGAACCGGTCGCGCATTAAGGCGGAGAGAGCATGGATATCGATCGGATTCTGGCTTGTCCCAACACCCGGCGATGGGGAACCATCGGAACCTGCGGAGACCGGCTCAACGCGCAGTCCGTGGAGGACCGGGCTGGGTTTGTCGGCGTTTTTGACTTTTTTCATCACGTTGGCGACCGCGCCCGGCCTGCGTTTCTCGAAGACCTTCTGCCGATTCACCTATTTCGCGATCATCGCAAGCAGCATGTAATGCGATATGACTGGTACCCGACCCACCTTCTGCGACAGGTCAAAGCCGATCGCATCCATTACACCGAACGAAAGACGATCTCGCGCAACGACGTGGCCTTGTCGGAAATCGAGCTGGTAAACCGCGGAGCAGGCCCGGCCGTCCTCGCGCCGACGATTCTCGCACCGGACACGGACCAGGCGGACCTGTTCGGCATAACGGTCCGGTGCGTGCGACGATGTTCCCTCACCCAACCGGTCACGCTGGCGCCCGGGGAGTCGGTGGTTTTCCGGGCCGCCGCCGGAGTCGGCCTGGCGGACGAACCGACGGAACAACGGGTGCTCGACGCCCTCCGGGACGGCGCCGTCGAGGCCGTCATCGAGGACGAAAAACGGTTCTATCAAGAGAACGTCCCGGAGTTTCATTGCTCGCAGCCGGAAGTGGAAACCGTTTATTACTATCGCCATTACCTCCTTCGGCGGAACCTCGCCCATCCGAACGTCGGACCTCTGAAATACCCGGTCTTCTACGAGGGGAAACAGGGCGGATATTCCCGGCTCATTACCGCCAGCAGCGCGCTGATTCTCGACGAATCCCGGTGGTGGCGAGACCCCCGGTACGGCTACGGACACATGCGAAACTGCATCGAGTCGCTGCCGGAACACGGGTTGTTCCGCGATCTGTGGGTCAACCAGGTTCGCGGCGTGGATTGGCCGGGATACGAAGAATGGATTTCGCGCTCCATGGCCGACTTCCTGGCGGTGCACCCCGACGAGACGCTCTTGAAACAAGCCGCCGAGGCGGGGTACCGAAATATCCACGGCCTGCTTCACCACAAAGACAAGAACCGCAATCTGCTGTTGAACCCCGGCGGCCATCACATGACCCAGGAGCACTCGCCGGCGTTTACGTATTTCCACAACTACCGCGACTGGTACGACTACACCGACATCGAGCGAATCGAATATCAGGCCTTCTTCTACGGCAACCTCTGCGGCGTGGCCAGATTGATGGATCACCTCGGCGACCCACGGGCCGGGGAACTGCGCGACCTGGCCGCTCGCGTGCGACACGCCACCCTGGCGGCCATGTGGGATCCTCAAGACCGCTTCTTCTATCCGGTCCGCGAATCCGACGGCGAAAAGGCCCGCTGCAAAGAAGCCAACGGCTTTCTGGCGTTTCTGTTCGACCTGGTCCCGATGCAGTCGCCCTACTTGGACATCTTCACCTACCTCACCGATAACTACAGTTTCTGGAACCCCTGGCCGCTTGCAAGCTGCGCCAAGGACGTGCCCGTATACTCGCCGCACATCCGTTTCTGGGGTGACCAGGAAAAATCCGCCGGCGCCACTTGGGCCGGACCGACATGGCCGTACTTCAACAGTCTGCTCATCAACGTCCTCTCGGGCGTTCTGCGCAGCGGAAAGCCGTCGGCCATCACGCCGGCGATTCTCGAAAACTTCTTCGTGCTGTTTACGGAACTGCACCTGGTGGAAGGCATTCCGATGTTCCAGGAGCATTACGACGGGATCACCGGCGAAGGATTCGGTTGTCGCGATTATCTCCACTGCACGTACATTGACCTGGTGGTGCGGCACGTGCTGGGGATCGATCCTCTCGTCGGCCCCGAGAAACAACTTGCGCCCATGTTCACGTTCGATGCCTCCATTTCCGGACTCCCCTTCGGCAAAAAATGCTGGAACGTCGAGGTGGACCGACGCGGAAACAGCCGGACCACCTCCGCCGACTGAACCCCGCCGCACGCACGCCCCGCGCATCTGCCGCGCAAGCAAAATGCGCCGCTTCCGCCATTGTTGAAGTTTCGTCGGACAGGGCGCTCGGCGGAAATTGCTTCCACTACGCGGTGCCGACGATGCGGTAACGCAGGCGCTCAGCAAGCCGAAGACGAGCGTGACACCCGCCCCTAACT
>CAZWAT010000201.1:0-5099 GCA_964632015.1 uncultured Planctomycetaceae bacterium | reverse complement strand
GATGAACATCACCATGTTTGGGCACGGCGAAGGGGTCTTCAACGGCCTGAACGCATCCAACTGGGGTCTTGAACTGATCTGCGGCGCACTGGGATGGGCGGGAACGGTCGTTCTTGCGGCGGGGATACTCGCGGCTGCGGTGTGGATAGTGATAATCACCACACCCCCCTGCCGACCAACGACGCTTCTGCTGGTCGGCTGCGCCATTTTTGCAACATCGAGCCTGCTCTTGCCCGGGGGGCTTTTCCTACCAGCGTGTACGCTGTCTTCGGGAACGTGCTGGGCGTTTGCCGGTTCTCGCCTTCGCCCGGATCGGCCCTATGGCGCCGCGGCAGTGGCGATGTCGCTGGGGGCGCTGACGCTGCTTCTTGGCGTCGTCGGGCATATGGGACTGGCGATTTCGTCCGCGTTCGCCTTCAGCCTTACCGACAGGTTTCTTCACATCGTCGCGGGCTTTCTTTCGACATTGGCAATCTGCTGGCTTCTGGGGGCGAAGCGCTTGTGGCTGGGACTTGTAGCAATTGTCATCGGCGCGTCGCTCGGGGGGTTGGGCGAGTGGCTTCAGTCGCTTGCGAGCAGAAGCCCCGAAATGAGGGACTGGCTGCATCACATCTTCGGCTCGTTCATTGCCGGTGTGACGTTCATTCTTGGTAGATGCTCAGTGTTCTGCGAATCACACGAAAGCACGCACAACAACAAGCCCCCCGCCGCGTACGATCAGTTTCCGACCTGATCGGCCTCGAAGTCCACTATCGCCCGCACCAGTCCGTCAATGGTGTTTCGCTGGGCCTGGGCGTCAACGTTCAAACCCTGCTTTTGCAATGTCGCCGAGGTCACCGGACCAATGCTGGCGATCTTCGCGCCGGACGCCACCACATCGGCGGCACCGACCGCACAGAGCAGGTTCGTTGCCGTTGAACTACTGGTGAATGTCAGCCAATCCACCTTCCCCTCGGCGAGAAGCTCGGCAATTCGCACGTCATGCGCCTCCTCTCGCAGCGTTCTGTAGGCGATCGCCTGCGTAACCTTCGCACCTTTGGCCGAAAGCCCATCGGCAAGATCCGTCCCGGCAATATTGCTTCGCGGACACAGAACGCTCGCGCCATCCAGTTCGCCCAGCGATGCCATTGCAGCCACCAGGCCCGTCGACGTGTGCTCGTCAGGCATCACGTCGGCACGCAGGCCGGCGTTGAACAATCTCTCGGCTGTGGCCGGGCCTATGGCGGCAATCTTTGCGCCGCTCATCGATCTGGAGTCACGCCCGGCCGTGAACAATGCGGTCAAGAAGGCGTCGGCTGCGTTGACACTGGTGAACACAACCCATCCAAAGCTCCAGATGTGCTCGATGGCGTCCACAAGGCCCGGGTCGTCGCACGCGGGGACTATGCGAATCGCGGGTAGTTCTATCGCCTCTGCGCCCAGCTCCCGAAGCATCGACACCAGCCTGCTTGCCTGTGCCCTTGCACGTGTCACCACAATCCGCCTGCCAAACAGGGGTCTACGCTCGAACCATTCGATATGCTCCCGTAGCGAAACCACCTCGCCAACAATAATCAGTGCCGGGGCCGAGATCCCCTCTCGCTTGGCGGCTTGGGGCAGGTTGGCGAGCTTGTCAACTATGACACGTTGTTGCGGCGTACCGGCCCACTGAACTATCGCCGCAGGTTTCGCCGCTGCGTCGCACCCGTTACGCTGGAGTTTTTCGACTATTTCCGGCAGATTCGCCACGCCCATGTAGAACACCAGCGTGCCCTTCCACCGGGCGAGCAGACTCCAGTCGAGCGAGCTGTGATCCTTGCGGCACTCGTGGCCGGTGACAAACGCCACCGCCGAGGCGAATCTTCTGTCGGTCAGCGGAATCGCCGCACACGCTCCGGCCGCCGCGGCTGCGGTCACGCCAGGAACAACCTCAAAGGGAACATGATTCCGGGCGAGTTCGAGACATTCCTCTCCGCCCCTGCCAAACATGAATGGATCGCCCCCCTTAAGCCTCACCACGCATTTGTTGGCCTGAGCTTCGTCAACAAGCAGTTGACTGATACGCTCCTGGCTCATCGTGTGATCATGGGCCTGCTTGCCCACATAGATCAACCTGGCGTCAGGGCGACAATGCGACAGAAGCTCCCCCGATGCGAGATAGTCATATACCACCACGTCTGCCCGAGAGATCAGCTCAAGCCCCCTGCTGGTGATGTAGCCTTGATCACCAGGCCCGGCCCCGACGAGATATACCTTGCCCTGCTCCAATGGGTCTCCTGTCGCGTTATTTCTGATATAGCGAGGGGTCCTTGATGCCTGCCGATTCGAACCCCGCCAATCTCAACCGGCATGCATCGCACTGACCACACGCCAGACCTGCTTCGGATGGATCATAGCAACTGTGGGTAATCGAATAGTCCACGTTAAGCTTAATACCCGTCTGAATTATCTGCGCCTTGCTCATGTGCATCAGCGGGGCACGAATGCGGAATGTGCCCCTGCCCTCTATGGCGGCCGCGGTCGCCAGATTCGCCATTCGCTCGAACGCCTCGATGAATTCAGGCCTGCAATCGGGATAACCGCTGTAATCGACAGCATTTACACCAATAAAGATGTCGAACCCGCCGATGACCTCAGCATATCCAAGGGCGATGCTCAGGAAAATAGTGTTGCGAGCGGGCACATATGTCACCGGAATACCCCCCGGCACGTCCGCCTTTGGTACCGCGATGTCGTCGGTAAGAGCGCTGTGCCCAAACCCACCAGAGGCACTGAGGTCAAGTCGAATCACCCGATGATCGGCGGCGCCAAGCGCGCGTGCAACCTTCTTCGCCGAGTCCAACTCGAAGCGGTGCCTCTGACCGTAGTCGAAGCTGATGGCGCGGCATTCAAAGCCCTCGTCGCGGGCGATGGCGAGGGTTGTCGCCGAATCAAGCCCACCCGAAACCAGCACAACACACTTCTTGTTGTCATTTGCGAACATCGTAACTACCTTACCCGTCTTTAACTCTGAGGGCAATTGGTGTAATTTGTTACGCAAGCGGGCGATTGGTCAAACCAGTCGCCATTTACAAGCGTGCAAACAAAAGGAACAGTTTATGCCTTCACTGGAAGTATTTGCAAATCCGCATCCGCACAGGGAATATCTTATCCGGCACGAGACGGACGAGTTCACCTCGGTGTGCCCCAAGACAGGTCAGCCGGATTTTGGCACTATCGAGATTGAATACGTGGCCGCCAAAACGTGCATCGAACTCAAGAGCCTTAAGCTCTACCTGCAGAGTTTCCGCAACGTTGGCGTTTTTTATGAAGACGTGGTCAACCGGATTCTTGACGATCTCGTCTCGGCGTTGGAACCCCGGTGGATGTGCGTTATCGGCAGATTCACCACACGCGGCGGGCTGAGGTCTGTCATCAAGGCGGAGCATGGACAACGTTGACACCAACAGCGGCGAATCCTTCGCCCCCGCCATCCCTCCGAACAGGCCCGTCATCAAGACAATCGCCATAGTCGCGGTGGCGTGTCTTCTGGTCGTCGGGCTTGTGCGTCTGGTGAGCGCGGGCGGTAAGCTGATGCAGTACACTCATCAGCCCCTGGGTGTCATGAGCACCGACTGCACCCTTGTTGTGGTTACGCCGGCCAATCAGTATTCCAACGCACGCAAGGCGCTGCACGATGCCGAGGCGAGATTGCGGAACGTCGAGTCCCGCATGAACATCTATATCGAGCATTCGGAGCTTTCGAATTTCAACTCGGCACAGGGCGGCGAAAAAACACGACTTTCACCCCAGACGCTTGCGGTGCTGCTTGCGTCAAAAGACATGCATATTCAAAGCGGGGGCGCCTTCGATGTGACAATAGGGCCTGTGGTTCGACTCTGGAAGTCATCGGCCCGGACGGGCAGCCTTCCGACGCCCCAGCAGATTTCGCAGGCACGCCAGGCGAGTTCATGGAACCTCATCTCAATCGAGCCCGACGGAGTCGTCAAGCAAAGTTCAACCGTCGCGGTCGATCTTGGAGGAATCGCCAAGGGTTTCGCCGTTGACGAGGCCCTTGAGGCGATGGCCCTTGCCGACGTCACCGGAGGCATGGTGAACCTGGGGGGGAATATCCGGGTGTTTGGCGATCGGACCGACGGCAAGCCTTGGACGGTCGGCGTCAAAAATCCCTTCGACCCGCAGAATGAAGCCAACCTCATCGCCAAGGTGATTCTGAACAACGAAGCCATCGCCACCAGCGCCCACTACAATCGTTTCGTGACTATCGCAGGCAGAAACTACAGCCATATCATCGATCCCCGCACAGGCGCTCCCGCAGATCAGGTCGCCTCGGTGACCGTCATCGCCCCCACCGCGATGCAGGCGGACGGGTGGTCAACCACGCTGGCTGTGCTCGGGCCTGAGGGGTTGAGACGACTGCCCAAAGGCGTGGACGCCCTGGTCATCACCGGCAACAGCAGGGCACACAGGCTTCACGCTACAGAGGGCTTCGCGGCGAAAATGGTGAAATAGGTTTTGGAATACCGCGAACACTTCTTCGCATGCGATCGAAAAACTCTAAGCAGCCGGTTTGTGGGCATTTGCCACCGGCTGAGCATATCCACTGAATACTAACGATCCGATATCACCCCACACGTTGGGGATGGAGAAGGATCAAACCTGCGGGGACTTTTTGATGGAAGCACAAAGCGTTTTTCTGTTGGGGCCGGGGCAAACCGAAATCAGAACATGGACAGTGCCCGATCCCTCCCCCGGCGAGGTTCAGGTTAAATGCCTCGCCAACGGCATATGCATGGGTGATACAGCGATGTTCGCGGGAATCGAACCGGCCGACTGGCCAAAACCCATCGGCCACGAGGGCGTCGGAATCGTGATAAAGGTCGGAAAAGACACCCGCGGAATTCACGAAGGCGACTTCGTGGACTGCTTCGGCTGGAGCACCTATCAGAATCTGCACACCGATCGGCTCGGACGGTTCAGCAAGTCCGTTAAAGACGCGTCGGTGATGCTTGTCGAGCCGGTCGCCTGCGTGGTGACTGCGCTTCACAGTTACAGGATTACCCCCGGCGACAGGGTGCTCGTTTTAGGCGCGGGCTTCATTACAGCCAATCCCGGAGAAC
>CAZWAT010000200.1:0-5134 GCA_964632015.1 uncultured Planctomycetaceae bacterium | reverse complement strand
CGCGCAGCGGCTTAGAACTTCCAGCATTTGACGGGGCCGTGCTTGACTGTGTTGAGACGGTCGAGTTGTGGGAAGAAGCCAAAGGAACATTGTGTTGGCTTAAGAACGAGAAGGGACGATGTGGGTATGTGCTGTTCTCAGGCGAACCAGAATTGCCATCCCTGCTGGCCTTCTCTGCGACTACGAGTGCGCCGTCATATTTCTCGGAGCTGGCACCATCCGACAAAAAGGCGGTGGGCGCTCTTCGACGTGTCACTGGATTCTCTTTCGTTACTGGAGTGCCACTCATCTCCAGCCAGAACGTACGGCTTGGGACGAAAGAGATTCAATTGACCGAGGGAGCATGTTCTCTGGCTGCCGTTATGAATTACTTGCAGCACGTCAAAGCAATGCCACTGTTCGGCCACATTGGGTATTTCATCTCACCTGAGTATGTCAGTCAGGCACCCGCCAAACTCTCACCAGCGGATGCCCAGAAGTTGGCCGAGGACTACGCTAAGACCATGCAGAAGGCTCAGGAATCAGGGTGGAAGCCCTTTGCTCAGGAACTGAGCGAAGTGCTAGAAAAGGAAGATGTTCGTCCGTCGGCGGCAAAGACGGCAGAAGACCGAGCCGCGATGATGGAAAAGGCACATGCCTTGGCCAGACCAATACGACGAAAGAGGCTATTGAACCCACTTGTGCCTCAAGAGCGTTTCGATTTGTTGCTTAGCGAGAATACCGAACTCGAAAGGCTCGCATCGCCCGACACCTCGCAGGGCATGCGTGACGCGCTTCTGCTCCAAGAGGATTATCTAAGTTCCGATCTGGACAAGCTGGATCAGGACGTGCTTGGGTTCTTGGCAACAAGAGGATTGAAGTCAGACGTCAAGAAAAGTGACTTTTCGGATGCACCACGGTCTCTGCTGCCCTGCGTGATGTACAGCGGGGCAAAATCGGCTGGTGTTATACTGGGTTACCTCGATATTGATAGTGTCGAGTTTGCCTTTGTGTTCTTTCCGAGCACGAGCACCCCGGCCAAGACGCCGCTGTCGGCCAAACTGCGTCCAGCGGATGATCAACAGGCGACCAGCGTTCCTGCCGGCGTACCCGCCGAATATGCAGACGAAGCAGCCGTCGCTCTCAAACGATGGAAGACCATGGTGGACAAGACGATTGTCGTAGAGGACGACATTAGCAGTTTTCCGAAGGCGGTAGAGTGCGGAGTCCACCTTGTCAAATGCTCTGCTCTGGCTCAATGGCAGGCACTTTCCATTGGAACACTCACGCCCGCAGATAACTGGGGCGCGGTCCCCCTTGAAGAAAGAAAGGATGCACAGAAATGAAAACGCGAGTATCTGCGCTTCTTGTTGGTGCAGCCATCATCGTCTTGGTATCACATGTCTGCGCATGGGGACCATTGGCACATTTTTCGGCTGCACCTACCGGAGGGACACGCATGACCCAAAACCTTCCTGACCTGTGGCTGTCGCGGCAGGATCCGGGGGGAACCACCTATATCGGCAAAGAAGTCTCGCCGTTCTTTGCCTGGTCTCATGCGTGTTTGCGGAACGGAGTTGCCAATGTCACGACTCCGACCACGATAACGGTCGGCCCATTCTCCACCACAATACCTGGGACTGTGTATCCCGTAACACCGACCAGCTATGGCGTACCGGCCGGAATCGAGAAAGCGGGCGAAGACATCTACGCAATGTGGACGAACAAGGTTCTGCCTGCCAATAAGACCGAGATCATGGCAATTACGGCTCGTGGCTTCGCTGGCCATAATGCTGCGGATAGCGCGGTCCATTTCTCGTACTTCCAAGGCGGCACGATCTACAACTGGCTCGTGGAGCACTGGCAGAAAGAAATTTGGGCTGAGTACTGCGTGTACATCGGGGTCTATAACGGCGATTGGGATTGGCTGGGCAATCCAACTGTGCTTGTAGCTACCGGTTGCACGGGTGATGGGGGTGCTATCTGCTTGGCACAGAAGGTCTTTAGGAAGAATCGCCAGACTGTAGATGCGGTCCCCGATACTACTGGGGCCTTTAAGACTATTACTGTCGAAACAAAGGCGCAGGTGGACGCAAGAATATCATCTCTGGACGGCAACTATGTTAATGGCCTGTCGCAGACTTCCTTTGTCAGGTATAGCCTGATTGCTGACGCTGCGGGGTGGGACGCGGCTACGCTCTTGGCGAAATATTACCAGGGAAAGGCTGCGGCAGCAACTGCCGTCGGAGCAATGCCGTAGTGAATGGCTTTCGGTTAGCGCCCGCACGTCATCTGTTGTATACTAGTGGAGAGGGTGGTGAAGCGTAATGTCGGCCGGCATAGTCCTAGGCATCTCATTTGGGATGGCATGGGCCGCCACCTTCATTCCAATAATGCTAGGACGCGCGAGCCTTGCTGTCCGTATTGGCGCTGTATCTGCAGCCTACCTAGTGTGCTATCTTGCGGTAGGCTGGTGGTTTGCATCCAACGGTATGGCACCACGAACAAATCTGATTGGCACGCCCGCCATTCTTGCGATGGTCATAGCCGGTGTGGTAGTTGGCCTTCATGAGGTCCTAACGACATTGTACAGAATGGAGAGGTCGAGCATGCCGGCACTGTCTGTCTTTTTTTTACTTGCTACGGCATGGGCGCCGCTGCGCCTGCATGGAATCGCACGAAGCATGTGGACATCACCAGATCCGGGTAGTGTGCAATATGGCACGGTATTCGAGTTGGCGGGAATCCATCTCCTTGCCATCGCCATTTCCGTATTCTTGATGGCGACCTTGTGGATTGTATACAGGCGCAGGAGCCCGCGTAAAGTTATCTGGCAGGCGATGGCCGTGGTAGCATCCTTGGTGTTGTCCAGCATTGCGATGTGTTGGACAGTCCCGGGTGCGGGCGATGAAGGGACACTACTGTGGCTCCTGCTGGTGCCAGCTGCATTGCTGGTTGGGGTCGCCACCATGGGGACTGCGGTCGTGACTTCTATTCTATCGGCAACGAGAGCATCCCGTCTCCGTAACCAGTCGGCATGACAGAGAGGTAACGCAGTGCAGGTGAGCGCAACGGCAGATATCGTTGTAAGCGCGGCAAGGTCCTTGCGGCGTCGCTGGGTAGTAGCCTTGTGGCTCGGGCTTTGTCTTGTGGCTGGCGCAAACACTGTGCGCGCGCAAGTATTGCCGCGACAGGATGGTGCCGTATGTCGCGGAAGTTCAGCATATGGGGTGCAAGTGCTAAGGAACGCCGCAAAGGTGTTTGCTCACACAGACAAAGGTACCGGAGTTAATGTTGACCAGTGGGATGATGTCCACAACATCGACCGTTTCTGTGCTGGCGATTGCCAAGTTCTATTTCACCGCGCCGCCTTGTTGCCTGACGAATTGGCCCAGCTAGAGAAACAATGGCCGGAAGACAGCCCTCAGCCGCAGGTCTTTATCGTCGGGCATGTTAAGGTTGCGGTCATCGTGCACCAGTCAAATCCCATTCGGCAGATCACGCTCGATCAGATTCAAAAGATGCTTCGGATCGAGGGAGCAAGCACACAGTGGCAGCATTTTGGCGGCCGAGGTGGCAAGGTGTCGCCATATGGTGAAGGCCGAGACTCTACAAGCAGGCTTGTCATCAGACGTTGCTGCATGATGCTGGGGCCGGAATATCCCACAGGTTATTACTTGTATCGTGAAGATTTTGAGCAATGCGATGATGCCGATGAAGTTGTGAAGAAGGTTCGTGCTGATCGCAATGGCATTGGGTTCATCCTGTATCAAGGCCAGCGCCTGCCCGGCGTGAAGTTGGTGCCCGTTGCCTCGATACAAATGGCTGCGCCAGTCGCGCTGAAAGAAGACGCCGTTATACAGCAAGACTATCCTCTGGGCGATTCGCTTGCCTTGTACTTACGGCCTGATGCACCGCAATCCGCACGGCTTTTCTGCGAGTTCGCCATTAGCCCGGCCGGGAGCGAGATTGCCGCGCGACACGGTCTGGTTACGCCTGTGCAGCACATAAGCTCTGTTGCCCAACTGCGATTCGGCCAGGTTAAGGCAGGGCGAGGCGCTCGTCTTCTTGCCTTAGGTATTGCTGAGGGATGGCAGCTTTTTCAAGATTGTGCCGAAGAATACGTCCGGGCCAAGGAGGCCGTGCAGTTGCAGTATGCACGGGTGGACCATGACGTCGCCTCGGTTGGGACCTTTGTTAATGATGCCGAGGGAACCAGGGCGTTGCTCGTGCTTACTGATGGGCCTGGTGAGCGGGCAATGCAGACGCATGGCGAGAAGTGGCGGGCGATGGGAGAAGATGGGCGGGGACCCGCCGAACATGTTGTCGCAGCCAGGGTGGCGGCAGTGATTGTGAACCAGTCCAACCCGATACATTCATTGACTATGCGGCAAATCCAAGAGATCTATGGCGGTACGTTGAATGACTGGTCGGCGATACCCGCTCGGCCAGCCAACGATGCTTCGGGCACAAGCACACCGGAAGATCAGTTCGCAAACACCGCCGCGCTGCTGCCGTCGCCCGGCATGAGGGGCACCATTAAGGCGTTTGGGCTGCGGGCGAACGATTCGGTGACGCCGATCTTCGAGAAAGAGTGTCTGCCTCGGGCCAAGTGGCGCAACGTAAGGCACGTGAAGGACACCGCCGAGGCAGTGGCGGCTGTGACGATGGATCCGCAGGCGATAGCTTTTGTGGATATCACCGCTATCCCCAACATCGGCGAGAATCTTCTGGCTGGCGATCTCGCCGCCCCCGGCCAGACTGTCAAGATAATCGCAATTGCCGTCCACGAATCGCCAGGCGAGGCACCAACGTGCGTTCTTCCCGTTGCAGGCAGCATCCGCAATGGTTCATATCCGCTGTCGCAGCGGCTGCACTTGTACGTTCATCCAAAGGCAAGCGAGACAGCCAAGGCTTTTGCCGCGTTCCTCGGCACTGGCGGGCGGTCAACAACCACGCCATATTTCGATACGGTGAAGCCCCTGGCAGAGACCATGATCAGGCATGGGCTGGTTCCGTTAGCACAAGAGCACGCCTCGGATCTCCAAGCATCAAGCCCCTGAAGGCCGCCGCGGCTGTCTCTTGTCAGATGATCGTTCCATTCAATTGCCCACGATGCCCAGTCGTTTTCGAAAGAGTTCGAAATCACTGCTGG
>CAZWAT010000199.1:0-5158 GCA_964632015.1 uncultured Planctomycetaceae bacterium | reverse complement strand
AAGGCGTTCGAGGTGTGGGGCGTGCAGGAGTTGATGTTCGCCGTTCACCGCATCAACCTGCCCAAGGATGACGACGGAAGGTTCATCAAAGAGGAATTTTCGGCATACGCGAAGTTTCTCGCGCAGTTCGTGCGTCGGTTTCCACAGGTGCTCTACTGGGAGCCATTCAACGAGCTTGACCACCCCAAGAAGGTCCAAGCTATGCGCGAGGCTGGGCAGGACTATAAGGACATCGTCGAGCTTTACGTCGAATGTGCAAAGGCGATGAAGGCTGTCAATCCCAGAATCAGGGTTGGCGGGCCTTCGTTGTGCGACGCTCATCCGGGCCATCTTGATACATTCCTGCAAGGTGCTCGCGGGCATATAGACTTCGTCAGTTGGCACGATTACCCGACGGGAAGCGCAAAGACTTCTGACGAGGACATACTCGCCTCGATTACCGGCAAGTCGCGTTTTGTCGGCGGAGCGGATCGCCTCTACCGCGTGATGGAACGCAATAACGTCGCGCGTCTGCCGCTGTATTTCGATGAGTATCACATCAACTATGCCGCGGGGCATCCCAAAGACCATCGAACCGCGACGCAGTTCACCGCGGTCTTCTGTGCATCGGTGTTGTCGAACATGTCACGAACCCAGGCCCAGCGCGTCTTCCTTCATGAGCTTCGTTTAAGGCACTATGGCCTTGTCGGGCTGCTGAAGGAGGAGAGGTTCGCAGCGGAATCCAATATGTTCGACAAATCGGGCGAGGACGTCATTCGCGCTCGCCCGGCTGCGTGGGTGTACAAGTGGTTCAACCAGTACGCCGGTGGAGAGTGGGTTCAGTGCGATTCGGCCATCAGTGAAGCCGACGCCCAAACCCCCCGAGGCCCGCTTCTTGACGCCTGCGCATGGCGGACGCATGACGCCAAGGTCGTTCTGCTGGTGAACAAAGACACCGCCCCCCGAATGGTATCGGTGCAACTCGGGCCTATCCACAGCGACGGCTTCGCGCTGCCCGTGCGAACGATGATGGTCGCTGATGGAGTGCCAACGGAATCGTACACAGCAGGGACGCGCAACGGCAGGATGAGTGTGCATCTGCCCGCAATGAGCGTGTTGTTTATCGTGCAGGAACAGTGACGGAGACGTTATTATGAAAATGCCAAAAGGAAATCGAGGCTTCACGCTGATCGAGCTTCTGGTGGTCGTTGCGATCATCTCGCTGCTGGTGTCCATTCTCATGCCCTCGCTCGCCAAGGTCAAGCTGTTGGCAGGCAATGCCAAATGCCTCAGCAACCTCAAACAGCATTACATGGCGTTTATTTACTACGCGCAGGACCACAACGACAGGGTGATGACCCCAGGCCCGCCTACCTACGACTACAGGCCTGACTTGTATCCCTATCTCGATGCCGACAAGAACAACAGACGTTCGCAGGACGTGACGACATGTCCGCTTGCCGATTTCGAAGGGGCGTATCACAAGAGCTATGGCATTAACGGGCCTATGCGAGGCGCCAGAACCATTGAGAAAGTACTCACAAGGTATCCTGGTGGCGACAGGTATATCGTCTGGGCCGATGGGATTGGTAAACACAGGCTTGAGGACACTACTTATCTGGACTGGCGCCATCCTGGCGAAAATGGCGTGTGCAACATGGCGATGCTCAGCGGAAATATCAAAGCGGTGCACCAAGGCGAAGGAGGTTATGGCATCGGGACGAAGAGCTGGAAGTGATGACTCATGGATCCAGTAGCTGTGCAATTGTGCTCTGTGACGCCTGAAGGCGTCTCAATGAAGTATTGTGCTTGTGACACTGCGACGGATTGGCCGTCGCTTAAGAAAGACAGGATAAGGAGAGAGGTTATGAACATGTCAAAGGCGTATATGTGCTCGATGCTTCTGGTAGCGGGTCTTATGTGTGCCCCTGCCGTCGCCGACGTCGTGTACACAGAGGATTTTGAGAGTCTCAATGCCAACGTCGGTCTGGCCGGCCAGAACGGCTGGACGGCAGTGCCAAGTGAGGTGCGTACGGGGGTTGTCACAACACCCTCTGGCACAAAGGCCCTGGGTATGTTGGGGCAAGATAATACGAGCTTCTTTTACATGAAGACGGATGTGGACCCCATTCAGGACATGGGCATGACGGCGAGGATCTTTGTCGAGCAAGACGAGCCCAATGATAGTACCTATTGGTATTTCTCTGCACGGGCAACCGCAGATCGGTCCGAACATGTCACGATCAGGGTCCGGCGCTCATATGATTCGACAAGTGGACTCTACACCCTGTACTGGACAAACTATACCAGCGGCGGTGGCGAAGGCTCTGGCGACAACGAGGTCAAAGCTCTGAACGCCTACGGCGAAGGCTCGATAGACTTAACCCTGGCCTTCAGCGTCATAGGCGATCAGCTTACTGCCTCCCTGAGTTATACCGGTGGCGAGGAGTTTGCCACAATGAACAGAACACTGGACCCGTCCAATGTTGTTGCTGGGTATACAGGTATGCGCATGTCGAACGGGGCCAGGTCTGGCCGAGATTACAGGGTTCTGAGCTTCGTAGACGACATCACCGTTGTGCCCGAACCGACGACCCTTGCGTTGCTGGGTATCGGTGGCGCGATGGGCGTCTTTGGCCGGCGCCGGCGAGCATGATGCGATTTGTGTCGTGTATGTGCATAGTACATGACTGATTTACGCATGTACGCTTATTAAAACGCCAAAGAGGGGCATCGATGTTTGGTGCCCCTCTTTATATAGAAAGCCAGTGCAATGAAATACACAGACGCTCACAAACTGTTGATTCTCGCTGGCGCGGTGGCTTGGGTGATTTCGCCCGTGGTGGCATTGGCACAGGAGTCGTCCTGGCGCGTGGATGTGGATTTCGCCCAGGCGCTCAAGCAGATGGACCCTGCCTACGCCTCGGCGAGCGTGAATAACCCGGCAGCTATGTTGCAGGATGAGGCTTTTGATCAGGCGGTCAAATCGCTTGGTTTTCGCATGATGCGATTCCAGGGGCCGATCTACCACGATTACAAAACGCCCTTCGCCGAAGAGGAGTTTCAAGAACTGGACGCCGCCGTCGCCAAGGCTCACGACGTTTGGGGCGTGCAGGACCTGATGTTCGGAATCCATCGGATCTCACTGCCGATGGACGGGGATGGAAAGCTGATTCGTGAGGATTTTTCTTTGTACGCCGCTCGCTGTGCGGAACTGGTTCAACGTTACGCCTCGCCGGGTAACGTTCAGGTACGTTACTGGGAGCCGTTCAACGAACTGGACAACAAGTTGGATCAGTACGACGATGCCGTGGATCTGTACATCCAGTGCGCCCAGGCGATGAAGGCGGTCAACCCCGACATCAAGGTCGGCGGGCCTTCACTGTGCAGCGCCGGTAAGACGAACGAACTGGAAAAACTAATCGAAGGAACGCCGCACATCTTGCCTGATTTTGTAAGCTGGCACGATTACGCAACGGGAAATGCGGGAGCTTCCGACGCGAGTGTGCTCAGGACTCTTGACAATTCCGTTCATTTTGCAGGTGGCGCAAACAGGGTTCAAGACGTGCTGAATTCCTACTGGTGGTGGCCTTTGATTGGGCGTCCCGACCCCGGCGACATCCCGCAGTTCATGGATGAGTATCATGTGAACTGGGCAGCAGGGAGCCCGCCGGACGAACGGGTCGCCACAGAGTTTGGCGCCGTCTTCGCCGCCTCGGTTCTGGCGAGGATGTCCGAGTCGCCAGTGGAACGGACATTTATCCACGATGTGAACATCAAGCACTATGGCCTGGTCGGTCAAGCGTCCGAAGACCGGTTCGGCCCAGGCGAGAGCGACCCGGATGGAATCCGTGTTCGCCCAATCGGGTGGGTCTATCGCTGGTTCAACCAGTACGTAGGCGGAGAATGGGTCAGTTGCGATGCCCTGCTCCCCGAGGCCGACCTGACCAGCGATCGCGGGCCTCTGCTGGAATCCTGCGCGTGGATCAACGACGAGCATGGCGTCGTCATGCTCGTGAACAAAGACATTAACCCGCACGACGTGGAGATTTCGCTTGGCAATGTCCTCGAAGAGTTTGCGTCTTTCCCGTGGCGCGTCATGACCATCGCAGGTGACCAACCTGAAGATACCCAGTTCGTTTATACACAAGACGGCCAGCTTGCCCTGTTATTACCGGAAATGAGCGTTACGTTTCTGGTCGTGCCCGAGCCGACGAGTCTGGTACTGCTGGGCATCGGTGGCGCGTTGGGCGTCTTTGGCCGGCGTCGTAAGTAAGTAGCACGACAGCATTCATGCCAGATCGGGCGTCTTTGGCGATACGTCGTTGAGGGCGCCCGAAGGTTTATGTGTATTTCGCGGGGTGTTCGGGCTGTAGATCAGCGGCTGCGACTACGCGAATTATTTCCTGCCGGTGCTGCTGTGGATTCGCGCACTATCAATTCAACGGGTAGGACGCTGTCAGGAACCTTTTTACCCTGCATCCTGTCGATGAGGCTGGTGAGGGCGGCTGCGCCCATGCCGGTGAGATCATGGCGTATCGTAGTGAGCGGGGGGGAGGCGAAACGCATTGGCTCGAAGTCGCCGAAGCAGCACACGCTTACCTCTCTGGGCACGTGAACGTCGTGGCGATGCAGAATTCCCAGAAGCGACATCGCCAGGTACCCGTTGCCCGCAATCACCGCGGTTGGAGCCTTGGGCGAGTCGAACATGTTGTTGAACAGGGTTTCCTGTTCGTCGACGTCCTGTAGAAAGCGGTCTTCGGCAATGTGAATCCAGGTGGGTGCGATGTCCAGCGAGGCGTTCGCCATTTCCTTGAAGTATGCGACAAAGCATCGCCGGGCGCTGTAGGTGTCTGGCGAATTGACGATAAGGGCTATTCGCCGATGTCCAAGTTCCAGCAGGTGTTTTGCCATCAGCATCACACCCTGCTCGTCGTCCGAACGTATGAGCGGGCAGGCGGTGCTGTCTCCGCCGACGGCGACGACGGGCTTGTCGGTCTGGCAGATCTGCTCAAGGTGGGCACGCATGATGTTGGTCGTGCCGAACATGATGACCCCCGCAGCAGCGTCTATCTGAGAGTTGTCCCGCGCCAGTTCAGGGACGCTCTGATACCTGCAATCCCAGCCCTGTTCCTGCCCGGCTGAGCGAATGCCTCCGTACACGCCCTTGAGAAAGTAC
>CAZWAT010000198.1:0-5169 GCA_964632015.1 uncultured Planctomycetaceae bacterium | reverse complement strand
ATACAGTCTGTTCAGGCGTTACCATTTGTCGTAGCGTCTTGCCTGCTGACCGGAGGCCAGGGCATGGGGGATACCTTCTCAGGATACATCTCTTTGCCGCCCAACAAGGCAAGCTTAGCTTCAACATCTGTGACGACCATGTTATTACTCCTGTAGCTCAATTGCGAAAATTCAAGCATACAGGGGTGCAGCTAGGCGCAAAATGGAATGAAGAGTAATGACATGGACTATCCTCAGATCCTGAACTCCAACCGCGGGGCGTCTACAGCAATTCCAAGCGCTGCTATCAGGCGGGCGCTACAGGTTAAGCACAAGCAATTGTGTTGCACGCTACGCAGCTTAATCGGAGCTGAAAGCAACTGCTTGCTACTCTGCTTCGCTGTACGCACTTGCCAGGAGCAAAGGTGGAAAGTTCACGCCTCAATTGCACGGGGAGAAGATATGCGCTTGATGCGGATCTTGGCCTGCCGGCACTGCTGGGACAGCATTGCACGTTAGGTTGTTGGAGGGGCCGGGCACGATCGGGGCATACTGTTCTCGAAGGTTTCTAAGGGCGTTTCGCAGCAGTGTTATGTCTGACCCGATGGTCAATAAGCTTGCGCCCATGTCGAGCATCTTTCTGGCATGATCCAATCCAATCGAAGGTGTTCCAAAACGCTTACCACCCAGCAATGCTGCCTTGCAAACAGCCTGTGAGGCGCGGGCAGTCTCCTCGCATTTCAGATTGCCCGGCCTGCCTGTCAGCAGCGAATAGTCGCCCGGGCCGAAGAACAGCATGTCAACGCCTTCGACATCAGCAATTGCCCTTGCATTCTCGACTGCTTGGGGGCTTTCGATCTGCACCGCTATCCATGTTTCGCGGTTCGCCCACTCGACATAATCCTTGATAGGGACAAGTCCATAATTTGCGTCGGCATTCACACCGTCAAGTCCTCTCTGGCCCAACGGTGCGAACTTGGCCCACTTGACAACCTCCGCGGCTTCAGCAGCGTCATCGCATCGTGGATAGAGTATTCCATTGGCTCCGGTTTCGAGCATTCTGCCCATTCTCATGAACTCCCCCTTGCCCGGCCGCGCCATAATGTCAGTGCCGTTGACACGGGCAGCGCGGAACATGTTGCTTGCAGTCTCCACGCTCGTGGCGTGATGTTCCATATCTATCCAGATGCAGTCAAAACCCATCAGGCTTAGCATTTCACATATTGTGGGATCGGTCACATGCGACGCCACGCAGGTTGCCGCCTTACCCTGTTGCCAGATTTGGCGCACATTGCTTCGGCGGAAAATGGACGCATCCACTGTCGGTGCCATACGCAAACTCCAGTTCTTCTCGTCATTGTGCCTTCAGACGCAGCACTCTCACTTCGTGTGGAGCAAGGTCAATAAAATCTTGTTCGTATTTGTCATGTCGAGGCAAAGACGCTGCATGCACAGTCACCTTAGTGGGATGCGAGTTCACCAATACCACAACACTTTCGTTGCCCGCCTGGCTGTGCCAATACAAAACGCCCGAGGACCCAATCTCTCCATGCATGGGACCCGCTTCCAAAAAAGGATCTAGTGAACGCAGCTCCCGCACCACCTTGACTATGCCTTTCCAGACCAACGGCGCCTCATCCTTGATGTTGTAGATGCGTGAGGGACCCCAGTATATAACCACTCCCTTTGCGCCTGAGGCAATAGCTAGGTGGGTCATGCACCGCAACTGCTCGTAAGTGGGCCTCTGTGGGGGGCCAAGTTCCTCAAACGACTTGCGACGTTTGGCCCAGTATCTCACATCATGCGCGCCGATGACCGCCCATACTGGCCTGTCCGGCCCGACAAGTGTTCTTGCCTCAGTCACCCATTGAGCCACAAGCTTGAGCGGTTGGGGCGGCGAGTAATCCAGCGGATAAGGATCAACCCATAGCACGTCGCATGCTTCTGCAAAAATGCCCGACAGCTTTGGCCGGGATGTCAGGATAACGCTAGGGCGGCTTTGATCTATTGCCGCAATGGCTTTGCTTATGCTGGCAAGACGATGCATTCCTATGTTGTGCATTTCCGGTTCGTCGAACAGATAGTATGTCAGCAACGCGGGCTCGTCCGCGATCTTGCTTACAAACTCGCGCAGGGCCGTAAGATCGTTCTCCCGGATTCGCTCGCGGGGCAGGCCCATGAAGACCTTCAGGCCCGCATTGTGGGCATTGCTAAGATACTGTTTGGCTATTGCTGCTCGATCGTCTGAGAATCGTTTAGCGAAATTTGCGTCTGTGCTCTCGAACGCGTAGTCATGAGTCATGTTGAACCCGGCCTCGAGCAGCGAATCGAAATTGTCAAGGGTGTCGCTTGGGTCGCTGTACGCGCCGATGGCGAAAAACCGCTCGCCGTCGACCATGAGCCAGCCTGCATCGTCCAATTCAACTTGTGTTGGGCTTTGCACGATGAAATAGTAGTCCTGAAGGCTTGTGGTTGCGCCGCTCTTGCTCCTGGCTGTCATTGTTATGGTGTTTGAGCCCTGCACCAACTCTTCCCCTGGGACAATTAAATACCGGCTGGCGTGGAGCTTCTGCACCTTCACCTGCCTGTTGTTGATCTGGGCCGATACCTCTGCGATGATCGGTTTCGGACCCGCATAGAAGATCATGTTATCGGGTGTAGTAGGTTCATGCGTCCACATCGGCTCGATGAGGATTGATTCATCGTCTGGCTCGCTCGATACAACCATCGATTGCCATGAACCTTTCTGCCATGAATCAACCCCCGGCGATCGCTGCAGAATCCGCCAATGCCATACGCCCTCGTCAAGCGGTTGGCGGGACCGGATACTATTTACGTTGCTTTCTCTTAAATCGAAACCAGCGGCATTCTCATTGGGTTGGCGTCTCAACTGCACACAGATATCCGAGAACTCAATCGGTGATTCCCATGTGAACGTTGGATGGGGCGTGGCAACCTCTTCGCCATCGGCTGGCAGAACTGGCGAGGGCTTGGCAGTATTTTCACGCTGTTCAAGAACCACCCAATCGAAGGACGCCTTGCCAATCCCCTCCAAACCCAGCATCGTCTGCACATAGTATGCATCCCCCGGGAACACCTGCACAGGGCCTACAGAGAGTTCCTGGTAAGGAGTATCACCATGAAGCCCTTTGGCAAACTTTCCGCCTTGAACCCATTTTCCCTCTCGGGTAAGAAACGCTGCAAAAACCACCGCACCACGGTTGTATCGCCCTTCAGTGTTTGGTTTCACGCCCTCAGCCCGCACCATGGCTCGCACTCTGTATTCCTTTGTTGCATCGAGCACATGCCTATAGTTGGCGAACTGCGACGCCGGACCGCTGGGTTCTATTTTAATCTCCAGCGCCGGTTCTCCGTCAGGCGATAAACGTACCCGCGATGCCCCGTCAAGCTTCCAATCGCGCCGCTTAAAGTCGGTTGGAGAAGAAAAATCTTCATAATAGACTGTTTGCCATGCGCCGTCGTCTCCAGCAGCTGGGTGGACTTGAAGCAGGCATGAACCCAAAATAAGAACTATCGTTCGCGTATATTTGGTAGACATTTAGAATACCTAAGTATGCTCTGATGGATGAATCCAGGTCAATTGAAGGCCGGAAAGCTACCCCAGTACATCACATCCAGCGTGTAGTCGAGCATGAAGCTGTTGGCCTGCTCAACGATATCATCCACGCGGGCCGGTGCAACGTGCGTATCGACGAAAGAGACCTGTACTGATTCTGCACGATGGCGCAGACTGGGGATAATTAAAAGAGATTTTCCCTCAGGCCTGACAACGCGTGTATTACCCAGCCACCAATCGTGATCCACAGTAACCATGACACTGGAAGTGGAAACTATATCCGAGACTTTCCGGTTCATGATATTGCGATTAATGTTGTAGCTGCGGGCATACCATACCTGACTTGGAATATCGAGATAACCGTAAGGATCGCCGCCGAGATCCAACGCCCCGCCTTTGGTGGTGTCGGATGGGCACATGAAGATGTCGGCCGCCCCGTCAGGGGGAGCAAAATTCGCCTCTCGTGTTTGATAACCGACATAAGGTCGAAATCTGTTGTACCATTGTCCAAAACCGTCGCTGTTATTCCTGGAGTACACGCCGTTGTTATCTTCGGCATACATGGCGTTGGCCAGCGAAAAACTTCGCTGATTTGTAGCACAAACTGTGAATCGGGCTATCTCTCTGGCACTGCCTAGAGCAGGCATGAGTATACTCACCAGAAGAACAAGAATAGCTATTACTACAAGAAGTTCGATGAGTGTGAAGCCATCATGCGCATGCAATTTGTCCTTGTTGAAGGTCTGCACGTTGCACCTCTGAATACATTATGCCAACGACAACGCATTAAGACACACAAGAACCCAGGGATAGACCGCCCGTGTAATTAACCACGGGCTGGTCCTCCCTGATGCTGTTGCCTCTATTCGATCCGCCTGCGAATCATCGTAACTATTGCCCCTGCAAGCAGCATTGAAACGGTTGCAGGTTCTGGAATGGCAGCTAACTCTGAGTTAGTTATCTTAATGTCGGTGATGAACACTGAACCTCTGACTGAGTTGCTGGCATGTCCCCAAGTAACAGAGTTGGCGGCCGTTCCCGTTCTGGCGCCTACTTGGCCTGTTGCCGCCACTGCCGTACCATCATTGAGATAAACCGATACGGCTCCTGATTCCCAGTCAACAAGCACACGAATATCGTTGTACGATGTGCCCAAGGCGATGGATGCAAGGGTATATGCATCTGGTATCCCCACCTGAATCTTGTCC
Source organism: uncultured Planctomycetaceae bacterium (assembly GCA_964632015.1). Classification (GTDB taxonomy): domain Bacteria; phylum Planctomycetota; class Phycisphaerae; order SM23-33; family SM23-33; genus JAAYCO01. Next base: position 405 of record CAZWAT010000198.1, on the reverse strand, counting down.
TGTGCAAACCAAATCTGCACTTGTTGATAAGCAAAGCCTGCTGCCTGCTGAGCCGCCGTCACCGGCCTGGCAATTGCCATGTAGAACTGGTAATCATTGTTTGCAAAATCGGTGTCCAGTCCGCCGGCATTGGAATACTCCTGCTTGCCGATCATCCGCATATTCAAATCAATCGTCATCTTGTCTGCAGAACCGCCTTGCGCCCAGGTTGCGGTTGAGGACCATCGGGGATTTGTATGATTTGCCCTATCCATACGAAGAGCATCAACATCGCCGTCTGTAGTAACCAGCGTTTCTGCGCCATAGTTGGTTCTGGTCCACTGCTGGATCTGTGAGGAATTGTCTGGCGTAGTGCCCGAGGTTGCTGAGTATGCAACCTCCCAGCCACTCTCAGGCTCAAGCCAT
>CAZWAT010000197.1:0-5197 GCA_964632015.1 uncultured Planctomycetaceae bacterium | reverse complement strand
CATCACAGAATTGAAAGCTACAAGATGAGTGTGAATATCAACAAGATCATTGAACAAATGTCCCTTCAACAAAAGATTGGTCAGATGTTCATAGGTAATATCTGCGGGGGAGAGAATCTTGACTTAGCCAAACAGGATCTAGCCGAATACCACTTTGGCGGCCTGCAGTTTTCGGGCGTGTTTGAGCGGTTTGTGCGGGGTGGAAGTTACAGGCCTTGTGGCGTGTGCAAGAATGCGCCCTTAACAGATGTGGCGCGGTTTCTTTACGACATAAAACATGCCTCTCTAGAGATTCAAGGTATTCCTGTGATCATAGGGGGTGACCAGGAAGGCGGCATCGGCAACAGTATTATTCGAAGGCGTAATATTACTATTATGCCCCAACAGATGGGGCTTGGAAGGACAGGAAACCCTCAGTTAACATATCAGGCGAATATAATTAACGCACGAGAAGTTAAGGTTATGGGTTTGGATATGATTTATGGACCTAGCCTTGACATAAACAGTAATCCACTCAATCCCGAGATTGGTATCCGTTCTTTTGGTGAAGATCCAAAGACGGTGGCGGAACATGGGGCGGCGGTAATTCGTGCCTGCGCAGATGTCGGGATAATATCCAACGCCAAGCATTTCCCCGGAAGGGGGCATGGCTGCAAGAATGCCCACCAGGAACTGGAAAGCATAGACCTGGACATGGAAAGGCTGCAGGAGGTGGAGCTTGTTCCCTTCAGGCGTGCCGTTGACGAGGGCGTGGATTCCATCATGCTTGCCCACACGATCTTTCCGGCGTTGGACAGCAAGTTGCCTGCGTCATTGTCACCGGCTGTCGTCGGTTATCTTCGCAATCAAATGGGGTTTAATGGTGTGATTATCCCCGATACTCTGACGATGTTCGCTATATCTCATAATTACCAGGTGCCACAAGCCGCGGCCCTTTGCATTGAGGCAGGTGCGGACATGATCTTCATGAAGGTGCGCGACCTGTATCAGCCATGCATTGATGCAATTGTCGAATCAGTAAGAGTGAATCGGCTGACCGAAGAACGAATAAATGAGTCGGTTGCACGTGTTATCAAACTAAAGGCTGACAAGGGCTTGTTCAGTACGCAGGCTTTTGATCCCGAGAAGATTAGCAAGACCGTGGGATGCGCCGAACACGTTAACGTCATGCATGAGATTCACCGTCAGACGATAGCTATACTTAAAGACAACAATGTGAAGCCAAGCGGCGATTCCAGGGTGCTGGTAATACAGCCTCGCGACATGGATGTGGTGATGGCTAATGACGATGTGATGAACCATCATATGCTTGCGCGATCGGTTGCAAGACAGGGCTTCGCAGTTACTGATATGGTAATCGATCAGGAACCCACGTCCGACCAGAGCTTTGAGGTGATTGCCAGAGCCAAAAATGCTGATACCATAGTATGGGGCATTTATTCAAACACTATATCAGACCAGGCCTTGCAACTGCTGCGCGAGATGACAGAAACAGGCAAGCCTGTCATAGTAGTCCTTGCCACATCACCATATGTTGCGGACATACTGCCGCCTGAGGTCCAGAAAGTGATTTGCACTTTCGGGATATCGCCTCTGGGATTTGACAGTATTATGTTATAAGGGTAGCGGCTTCAGGTGTGACATAGACCGGACTAAGAACGTTGCTTGCCTTCAGGAAACATTGACTATTACCATTAACACAATGCGTCGTAAAGCTTTGGATAATGACTATCTCCACAAGGGCTTTCACGGCCCGCTCAGCTCGGCCATTGACTAAAGCAACGCTAATTCCGGGGTGCGGTCGATAATTATCTGCTCCAGTTCGTTGTCAGCTATTACGGGCCGCTTAGCGAACAGCTTTACAGAGCGGGCTTGTGGCTCTTGAACGTTATTATCGAAATGCTGTTCAAAAAGAAGGCGGCCCCATTGAAGCGCAAGCCCAAGGCATTATCGCAGAGGTCCAAGCCGCCATTGCTCACTGGCCTGACTATGCGGCCGAGCCGGCGCCAGCAAGACCACCGCCGAACAGATTGCCGAATCCCTGCCGAAACTGGCGTAAATCGAAGGTCCGGCGCTTGCCGAAAACGGACGCGAGGGTTGCCATCACCCGCGGCGGAGCGTAAATTACCGTGAATGCAGCGTTTGGAATCTCGGAAACGAAATCGACAGGTTCCTGATTTGCGGAAGCAAGGGCAGGCATAATGAAATGTGTTTCAAAGGAGCGGATTATTCCGTTTCAGGATCGGCCGGTGTTTACAGGGTTCGTCACCTACATTAACCACGAGAAGCCCGTGCTGATGCACCGCTATGGGTACGTGGACGCCTCGGATACCTATGACGATTTCGGCGACACGATCAGCGTGGATAATGGCGACACGTGGTCGCCCTGGCGGATGCGGCAGACGAGCGTGCCGGTCGACGGTGGGCGGATGCGGTGGATTGAAAACGCGTGCTTCTTCGACGCCCAGCGCGACACACTCTGGAACTTCGTCAGCAAGCGTGTGTATACCGAAAACGAGACTCCCCGCACGCGCACGGCATTTCTCGTAGAGATCAACCGGTACGATCCGGCCGCCGACCAATGGGTATTCCTGAAGGACACCAATTTGGGCCTGGCCAACCTGATGGTCAGCTTCTGCCGGCCGATGCGGACCGCGTCCGGGCGGCTATTGGTACCGGCGGCGACGTACGCCGTCAATGACCGCGGAGAGCCGCGGATGCACCCGGTTTCAAACTCTCTCGAACTGCAAGCGCTGGTGATGATCGGCGAGCCCGGGCCGGATGGCACGCTGTCGTGGCGCGCGAGCGATCGGGTCTGCGGCGACCCGGACAAGACGTCGCGTGGGCTGTGTGAGCCGATGATCCTCCAACTCGGCGACGGACGCATCGCCATGATTCTTCGCGGCTCGAACATGGGGATGGAGCACGCCGTCGGCTGTAAGTGGGTAAGCTTCAGCGTTGACGACGGCCAGACGTGGAGCCGACCCGAGCCGCTGCACTACGCCGACGGAGGCGTGGTGGAGTCCGGCGCCACCGGCGGGGCACTGTTCCGCAGCGAGACCGATGGTCGGGCGTTCTGGATCGGCAATCCCGCCATTGACGCCCCGGCGAGCGGCAATTGGCCGCGACATCTTCTGGCAATGTTCGAGGTGCAGGAAGAGCCCTTCGCCCTGCGGCGCGAGACTATGGCCGTCATCGAGCGCGGTGACACGGAGAAGACGCCGAAGGTGCAGTACTCCAACTTCCGCTTCTATCAAGACCGCCTGACCGGGGACGTGGTGCTGTACATGTCCGACTTTGGTGCCCGCGGCGAGAACTGGAAACGCGCCGATTACTGGCGGTATCGCATCATTCTTTAGCGAGCCCAGGGGGGTGCCGGTTCCGCTCTTCCCGACGCATCCACAGTTGCAGGGCTATCCCGGGCATTTCTGCACCAGCACGCGAGGCGCTCACGCACGGTTATAAATTCGATCCGGCAGAGGTGGTGGTTCGCACGGGGCACCGGTAATCCACAGCCCATTGACGCAGTCTCGGGCCAGCCTGCGTAGGTACGCCTCCGGGTATACCCCCAGCAGCAGCGGGAGATGCGAGTTTCTTGGCCCTCATTCAACCTTTGGTGATTACACCATGATTACACCTATGTTTGATTCCGGCAAGAGCATCACAAAAACCCTGTATTACAGGGGTTTATGAAGCGGGCGAACGGATTCGAACCGTCGACGTCCAGCTTGGGAAGCAGAACTAGCCTAGTTCTATCGCTCGCCTCTACCGATACTTACGTCCTCCACCGCCGCCGCTGGTACGAATCCTTGCACGTCCAATCTCGCTCGGGAGCCCCGCTCATCCTCAAAGCCTCTGGCCAAGCAATAACATATTGTTAATAACACCGCCTGTTCGGTCGATAGTGATAATATCTTGCGAATGCAGTCGGATTCTGGTAGGATGGGAACCATGAACGCCGCCAAGCTGACATTGACAGGCCCGTCCGACATGGCCGTTTCCCTCGCCGCCCGGGCCAAGGCCCTTCGCCTGCTGCGGGAGTGGACGCAGGCCACGCTCGCCCAACGCGCCGGCGTGACGGCCGCGTCGTACCGCCGGTTCGAGACCACCGGCAAGGCCTCGCTGGAACTGGTCCTCAAGGTCGCCCACGGCCTGGCCCGCCTGGAGGAGTTCGACCAGCTCTTCCAGCCGCCGCCGGCCCGGAGCATCGAAGAACTCGAACAGCGGACCGCCCAGCCCACCCGCAAGCGAGGCAGCATATGAAGAAGCTCGAAGTCCGCTTCACGCGCAGCCCCGGCGATTCACAGCCCGTCGGCACGCTGGCCGAGGATCGCGGCCGGGTGTATTTCGAATACACCACCGATTTCCTCGCCACCGGCCTGAACCTTTCGCCGTTTCGCCTGCCGTTTGAACCGGGGCTGTTCGAGCATCGCGACCGGGACTTTGGCCCGCTGCCGGGCGTGCTTGACGACTCCCTGCCCGACGGTTGGGGCCTGCTGCTGATGGATCGCCACTTCCGCTCTCTCGGGCGAAACCTGGCCGAGATCAGCCCACTCGACCGCCTGGCCTGGCTGGGCACGCGGACGATGGGGGCTCTGACGTATCACCCGCCCGCCAAGCGGGACGACAGCGATGCCAGCGTCTTTGACCTCCACGACCTGGCCCGCCAGTCGCAGGAAATCCTCACGGGCTCGGCCGTCGATGTGCTTCCCCAACTGCTCAAGGCCGGCGGATCGCCCGGCGGTGCCCGGCCGAAGGTGTTGGTCGGCTACAACCCCGACACCGGCGACGTGATCTCCGGCGAAGACGACTTGCCTGAGGGCTTCGAGCATTGGATCGTCAAGTTCATGGCCAAGGAAGACAACCCCGACGCCGGGGCCGTGGAGTACGCCTACTCGCTCATGGCCCGCGAGGCTGGCATCGACATGCCGCCCACCCGTCTGTTCGAGACGGCCGAGGGCGACCGCTTCTTCGGCATCAAGCGATTCGACCGTGGTTCGACAGGCTCACCACAGGCCAACAACCGGCGTTACCACATCCATACGTTTGGCAATTTGATCCACTCGAACTTCCGCATTCCCTCGGCCGACTACGCCGACCTGCTCAAGGCCACCAGCCTGCTGACGCGGAACCACCAGGACGTGCTGCGGGCCTACCGCCGCATGGCCTTCAACGTGCTCGCCCACAACCGCGACGA
>CAZWAT010000196.1:0-5197 GCA_964632015.1 uncultured Planctomycetaceae bacterium | reverse complement strand
GTCTCACGTTAGTGCGAACAACACCGTTCCAGTGACAACAGAAGGTGGGATCCCCATCCCGGGTGAAAATGTGAAGATACGTGATGACTTTCGCGAGTATTTAGAGCGCGCGTTTGCCGAGCGGATTACACATCTCAACGCCTTGTTGCGTGATATGTTCGAAATCTCGGCGCCAGACAACTGGCGCAGCGATTTCACGAAGTGCAATGATGGCACGTGCATGCGGGAGCTGGGCAGAAAGGATGATCCAGCATTGATGGAGCTACTCGACCGTCGGCTAAGGCACGCCTGCCTGCCAAGGCTCGTCGAAGAACACTATCTTGGTTTTAACATCATTATTTATCGAGGCCGATTTCATGCGTTGGCCTGTGGGCTTGGTGAACTGGATCTGCATTCTGCCCTGCCAGCCGAGTTAAGACGTCTGTTGACCCAAGGGCACTATCTCGTTGCGGAAACCTTGCATGAAATCAAGCAGCTTGTCAGAAGGCACGCAAGATACGCATGTATTGAACACGCACAGAAGACCGCGTGAGGCGTCATTATCGCCAGGTAACTGGAATTGGATGGAGGCTAGATGAAAGCGAGCATGAGATTTGATCAGCTTGCGAAGGAACAACGTGTGGTTCTCAGGCAGTTGGCAAAGTCTATTTCACACGATTCCTGCCGGATGCTTGAGATTGGCAGCTGGTGCGGTGACTCGACCATTGTCCTTGGGCAGGTGGCCAGAAACAACAACGGACGGCTTTTCTGTGTTGACTGGTGGAAGGGCAGCCCCGAAACCGATCTTGCCAACTGCGCCCAGCAACGCGATGTGTTCGAAGTCTTTTGGAGGCGGATGAAACGCGAGGGACTTACCGATACCGTAGTTCCGATACGCACATCAAGCGATGTCGCTGCCCAGGTGCTTCGGCAGCGCCGGTTTGACCTCGTATTCATCGACGGCGACCATCGGTACGAACAGGTCAGACGGGACATAGCCAACTATGGACCGATGCTCAAGCCCGGGGGCATTCTTTGCGGCCACGATTGTGAAGGGTGGGTACAGGAATATGACAATGACCTGCTTCGGACGGGCAAGGATTGCGACTATTACCAGAACCTGCACTGCGGGGTGATACTTGCCGTGGGGGAGGCGTTTGAAGACGTATCGATAAACTGCGCGATCTGGAGCGTACGGGCGTCACATATTCCTGGAAGATACAAACCCACAATGATGCGGTTTTCGGAACTACCTTATGAAGGAGAGCCGCCTCCGGTACTGATCGAGACATGTGGCGCCTATAATTTGATCCGCTACCGCGGAAAGGTTCATGCGGTCGCCCATGCCGCGGGCGAGATGAACATTGCTTCTGTCGATGCTCAGCGGGCTCTGGAATTGCACAAACAACGGCTATGGCATTCGACAGCCTCTCTTGACGAGGCCAGGATCTGGGTGGATGACCAGTCAAACAATAAATAGCGTTCCGCCTGTCACAATATTATCGCTGATGCGACAGGCACAACGAGTGAGGGCAACATGCGTGCAGATGGCGCATGACAGCGGGGTTGGACACTTGGGCTCCGCCTTGAGTTGCGTGGATGCGATTGTCGCTCTCTATGGAGGATGGCTCAATGTAAGCCCTCATAATCCAACCGCGCCCGGACGGGATAGATTCATATTGAGCAAGGGGCATGCATGTGCCGCACTGTACGCGGTGCTGGCTGAGCGGGGGTTCATTCCCGTGGAGTGGCTGAATGAGTACGCCTGTTGCGACAAGCCCCTGTCGGATCATCCCTGCAAGCATGCGCTGGATGTGCTTGAAATGTCGAGCGGTTCTTTGGGATATGGTCTGGGTGTGGCGGCGGGAATGCTGTACGGGCTCGCCCTCAAGGGCCTTAGGCCACGTGCCGCTGTTTTGATCAGCGATGGCGAGTGCAACGAAGGCAGCGTCTGGGAGGCGGCCATGTTTGCCGCCGCCCATCGGCTTGAGGGCTTGGTGGCGCTTGTGGACTACAACGGCCTGCAGGCTGTGGCACGCAGTAATGACATACTGGGTTGCAAATCACTTGACAGAAAATTCCGAGCCTTCGGCTGGTCAGCCAGAACAATCGATGGAAACAACATGCGGCAGATAGTGGACACGTTGAACTGCGTGCCCATTAGTTCAGGCAAGCCCACCGCCATTATACTCAAGACGATCAAGGGCGCGGGGGTGACCTTTATGGAGGACAAGGTATTGTGGCACTATCGGGTACCAAGCGACCGCGATCTTGCTGAAGCCCTGGCCGAACTGGGCGAAACGCCCCTGCACAAAATGAACAGGGGATGCGCATGAAGATGGCGTTTATCAACGTACTCAGCGAACTGGCCGAGCGGGATCAACGGGTAATGCTTCTTACCGGCGACCTTGGGTTCGGCATCTTTGACGACTTCGCATCGCGCTTTCAGAGGCGGTACGTGAATGTCGGTGTTGCCGAGTCGCAGTTGATAATGGCTGCTGCCGGAATGGCGGCAGTGGGGCTAAGACCCTTCACGTATTCGATAGCCTCTTTCGCCACGTGCAGATGTTATGAGCAAATCAAACTGGCGGTGGCATATCCGCGATTACCTGTAACAGTTGTTGGCGCTGGGGGAGGATACGCATACAGCTCCAGCGGCGTTACTCATCATGCGGGAGAAGACATCTCGTTGTTGTGTGCGCTTCCAGAGATGATAGTGGTGGCCCCAGGGGATGCCGATGAACTGGCCCAGTTGATGCCCCAGATGTACGCCTCGGGTAAGGGTGGATACCTGAGAATAGGGAGAGGACGCGAAAAAAGTTACTCGTCAGCCGACAGGGCGGTGCTCGGAAAGGCAAGACTCCTGCGAAATGGTGAAAGGATGGCGGTGCTTTCAACCGGCGAAGTCGCATCGGAGGTCGTCGACGCGATCGATATGCTCAAGTCTTCAGACATCACACCGGCGGCATATCAATATCACACGGTAAAACCGCTGGATGTGCAAACGCTGGATTATCTTGCGGAGTCCATGGATGCGATAGTAACCGTCGAGGAACACGTCGCCGGCGGAGGTTTTGGCTCGCAGGTTGCCAGTTGGCTCGCAGCAAGAAGTCATAAATCTATTCATGTGCCACTAAGTGTTGGCGATAAGTTCGTCCTTGGCAGCCCGGCAAGGCAGGAGTTCCGTAAAAGCATGGGTCTGGACGCATCTGGGCTTGCGCGTTCCATTGCCAGTGTCTGGAATGCGTCTGCCCGCATATCGGCTTCCAATGCATGAGGAGTGAAGAATGAATCCTGTGACCGCTATCATCGAGTACAGCAATAATGGAAAGACCAGCAGGACCAGGGGCACAAAGATGCTCTTCAGCCCTTACCTGTTATTCAGATTTGATGACAGCAAGGAAGAAACAGAGTGCATCCGAAAAGTTGCGGAATATCTTCAGGCATTGAATGGTGACATCACCCTGGCCGGCCCCACGAAGATGGTCAATTACATCCTCAAGCACGCTCCGGAGCTCAGGTCGAAACTCAGATGCACAGTTGAAACGGGGCGCGATTCAACAAGATTCGGGCATCTTCCTGTTGTCAGCATGAAAGATGTTCCTACCGATGTGGCAGCCGTGCTGATATGTGAAACGAGGGCTCACCGCCGACAAATGATCGCGCGTAATCTCGGGGCACTCGTGCCAACGGTGGATCTTTCAGTCATCGAGCAACTCTGCTGGCGAAGCATACCCAAGCGAGCGTGGATAGAGGATAGCGGCTCTATTTACCCGATGCGAATCCCCGAGGTCAAACTCCCACCGGGGCTGGACATGGTCCTTATGGATCTGCCTTCCCGCAACCTATCGATGATGCCCAATGGCCTTGGATATGTCCACAAGGCGCTCAAGAAAAGCTCGCTGAACTTCACGACAATTGACTGCGACATCATTCTCTACCATAGGTTTCACACGCATCGGCTGTTGGATCTTGGTGGGCCGGTGACGCTGGCGAATGGCAAGGTGTTGCCGGATGATCCATGGTCGGCGGAGGATATGTCGCTGTGGGATGGCGATTGTATGGCCGAATATTTTGCGGACGATCTGAAAGAAATTGTTGACGCCCTTATCCAGGCCAGGCCGAGAATCCTGGGCCTTTCAATTCAGCAGTGCAACCTGCGGTTTTCAAGGGAGGTTGTTCAACGCGTGAAAAATCGCGTCGAAGACATGGTGGTCATCGTCGGCGGGTACAGTTGTCGTCATGAGGATGTGGGTCTGCGGGTATTTCCTGAATGCGACTACATGGCGATAGGTGAAGCTGACGAATCCATCGTTCATCTTGTCGAGCAGATCAAGGCCGGTAAGCGGCCCCGCAACATACCCGGTATCATCAGTGCTAATGACGACCCGACACGAGCTTTCCTACCTGCCAGCGTGCCCGAGGACATTGACGCGCTGGGCATGCCCGATTACGACTGGTTTGCGCTGGATGTCTACCGCAATCATCATCACTATCAGCTCACTCCGGTTATTGCCAGCAGGGGCTGTCACTGGGGGCGGTGTCGCTTCTGCGGCGAGGCCCTGCCATGGCGCACGCGATCACCACGCGAGTTTGTTGACGAGATTGAATACATGGTCGACCAGGGTTGTTACCAGTTTGTCTTCAGCGAAAGCGATCTGAACGGCGATCCTGTGCTCTTTCAGGAAATCTGCAGAGAGATAAGCTCACGCGACCTGCCCATCATACTTGGCGGGCAATTGCGAATAGATAAACGAAACACCCCAGAGTTCTTCCGTCTGCTGCGGCGCGCTGGATTCGTATCGCTGCGGTTCGGTGTTGATGGATGGTCAACAAAGCTGCTCAAGATCCAGAACAAAGGGTACAACGTCGAGACTATACGCCGCAATATCAAGGACTGCCATAACGCGGGCATTTATGTGGAAGTGAACGCGGTCGTTGGATGTCCCGGTGAAACCGACGAAGATGTTGAGGATTCGATTGAACTGATGCTCGATCTGCACAAATACATCGGCCGGCTCGCGAACATCAACCCGCTTCAGTTGCTCAGAGGAAGTGTCTTCTGGAATGACCCTCAACGGTACAACATTCGCTTCGTTGAGCCCCGCGAAAAGTTGATGGCCATGCACCTTTATTCGTTGCCCCCGGATGTCTGGTACAGTGAAGAGCCTTTCATCGATCATCATGTTCGAAATGCAAGGTGTGCCCATATCCTTGC
>CAZWAT010000195.1:0-5223 GCA_964632015.1 uncultured Planctomycetaceae bacterium | reverse complement strand
ACCGGATGAGCGCCTCCGACGGGGTTGACTTCCTTCTCCTGAAGCAGGCGCACAACCTTGGGCTGAAGGCACAGTTCCATTTCTCCCACCTCGTCGAGCAGGAGCGTGCCACCCTCGGCGGAGCGGACTATACCCAGCGTATCACCCGAAGCGCCGGTGAAGGCTCCCTTTACATGCCCGTAGAACTGGCTTTCAAAGAGGCTCTCGGCCACGCCGGGACAGTTGACAGGAATGAACGGAAAAGTGCTTCTGCTCGACTTGCAGTGAATCCTGCGGGCGAGCAACTCCTTGCCGGTGCCCGATTCGCCTTCGATCAGAACGACGCAATCGTTGGCGGCTACAGAGTCTACGACCTTGAGGACCTGCCCGAACAGCGCACTGTGACCAATCAGTACCGGTTCGTCATAACTACAAACCGAAACAGATCCGTCAACAACCGGATTTAGAGCTCCTCCGTGCATTCATTCCTCACTCGCGCAAAAATGGGCACAAACATAAAGTTAGCGCCAACAGCGCTGAGAACGTTTCTTGAGCAGATGTCATACTCGAGCAAAGTATGCATCAGGCTTGCTATGATTCTTATATCATGGTTTTTCCTGATTTCAAGCACGTTTGTAGAAATAGAACCTTTTACATGAAGGCATGTAGGGTAAGTCAATGAAAACGGGACACTTACATTAACTAAAAATAATTGGTAGTGACTGCAAAAAAGCCTATAATCCAGGCGTTTATGGCAAGGCGTAAATTCAAATTTATCGGTTGTGAGATTCTGTATCGCGAAGCTTGCAGTTTGGCGGCCAGTGTGGACGAACGGGTGGATGTGGAGTTTCTGCTGAAGGGTTTGCACGATCTTCCCCGCCAGGACATGAATGCTCGCATACAGGCGGCGATTGACTCAACAGATGCGGGGTATGACGCGATTCTACTGGGGTATGCCCGGTGCAACGATGGGGTGGTGGGTCTTCAAGCCCGTGAGATTCCACTTGTAATTCCCAAGGCGCATGACTGCATCACCCTGCTGTTCGGGTCCAGAACGGCGTTCGAGGAATATTTCTCATCTCACAGCGGAACGTTCTATGCGTCAACGGGATGGATCGAGCGGGACAATTTTGAGGGTTCGCCCGCCTCATTGCCCGCCTACGGCCGGCGTGGGGTCATGTCGAATCTGGGTCTTGATATGACTTATGACGAGATGGTCGAAAAGTACGGCCAGGACAACGCCGAGTTCATCCTCCAGAGCATAGGCGACTGGAGGAAGAACTACACCCGATGCCTTTATTTGGAAATGGGCGTTTGCGACGAATCCGCATGTATCGCAGAGGCCAGGAAACGCGCTCAGAAAAACAACTGGAGCTTCTCCACGCAGAGGGGCGAGCTGGAGTTATTAAGAAAAATGTTCTCCGGCGTGTGGGACGATGATTTTGTCGTCGTACCCCCCGGATCCCGCATTATCGCCAGAAATGACGCGGAGATTATGGACTTTGCGTCCTCGTCCGACCAGGTCGATGGGCGGTAGTTGCAATTTTTGTTTCGCAAATCCTTTTGTCGCTTCTTGAGAATAAGGGCAACTGAAAGTAATCTACTAGTCCATGAGCAACGCTATGGATCTGCTGCGGTCTGTCAAAGACCGAACCGACGAAACGGAATTCTACACCCCATTGCCCGAAGGCTACCAGCTTGGCAAGACCAAGTATGTTGTCATTATGGGCACCGTGATCAGCGGTCTTGGGAAAGGAATCTTCTCTTCTTCACTCGCTAAGCTTTTGAAAGACAAAGGTTTCAGCGTTTCACCCATTAAGCTCGAGGGATACCTGAATATCGACTCGGGCACGCTGAACCCTTATCGGCATGGTGAGGTCTTCGTGCTGGATGACGGCATGGAGACGGACATGGATCTGGGCACGTATGAGCGAATGCTCGACCAGAATCTCACCCGTGTCAACTTCAGCACGTCTGGTCAGATATTAACGTCGGTGTTGTCCAAAGAGCGTGCGGGCAGTTATCTGGGCAGGGACGTTCAGATGATTCCGCATGTCACCGGCGAGGTGAAGCTGCGTCTGAGGGAGCTTGCGGTTAAGACCAATGCGGATGTTGTGTTCGTGGAGGTTGGCGGGACCGTGGGCGATTTCGAGAACGCTTACTTCATCGAGGCGCTGCGAGAGCTGGCGTACGAAGAGGGCGAGGGGTCGGTGGTGTACGTTGCGTTGACGTACATTCTTTCGCCATCGGCGTTGGGCGAGCAGAAGTCGAAGGCTGCCCAGTTGGGCATGAAACGGATCATGGAATACGGCATCATGCCTCACATTGTCGCCTGCCGTGCCGAGACCGAAGTCACCCAGAAAGTGCGACAGAAGATCTCTGTTTATACCAGTGTTCCGGTTCGCCGGGTGTTCTCGATGCACGATCTGCCCAGCATCTACTTGTTGCCCGAGGTCATGAGGGAGGCCGGGCTTGACAGCGAAGTGGTTCAGTTGCTCAACCTTGGTGGGAAGGTCAACTCGGCGATGGACTCGCGAGCCGCCCAGGAATGGAGCAGGTTCACCTCAAGGTTGATGTCGTGCAAGAACAAGGTCACTATTGGAATCACAGGTAAATACACCGCGGTGCGAGACAGTTACGCCAGCATCATCAAGGCGATAGAGCATTCCGGTGTTGCCAATGACGCCGATGTCGATATCGCGTGGATCGACACGGCTGAAATTAGTAACCCCGACGAAGCGCGCGAAGCGATGTCAAAGGTTGATGCGATAATCGTTCCCGGCGGTTTCGGCGTGCGCGGAACAACCGGTAAGATTGCCTGCATCGAGCATGCCCGCACCACCGGAATGCCATTTCTGGGCATATGCATGGGCTTCCAGATGGCGGTGATCGAATACGCTCGCAATGTTCTGGGGCTTCAAGAAGCACACAGCACAGAGATCAAACCCGACTGCAAAGAACCGGTTATCGACATACTGCCCGAGCAGAAGAAAATTGAGGGACTCGGAGGCAACATGCGCCTCGGCGGGCAGGATGTCGACATTCAGCCCGACACGCTTGCCAGCGAGTTGTTTGACGGGGCGACGAGAATCAGGATGCGATTCCGCCACAGATACGAGGTGGATCCCAAGTATGTCGATAGTCTTGAGAAGGCGGGTCTCGTCTTCTCGGGCAGGCATCCGAATCACCCCATCATGCAGATACTGGAACTGCCCCAAGAGGTTCATCCTTACTTCGTGGGCACACAGGCTCACCCGTGTCTCACAAGCAGGCCTTTGAAGCCGCATCCGCTGTTTTATGGTCTGGTCAAGGCGGCACTTGAGAGGCAACGCGCCAGGGAATAGCTCATCACTCGGCTGCGATGGGATTAAGCTCAAACGGGCGGTACAGCGGATCGCCTATGAGGGTCATGCGCCAACTGGCGTGTGGAATGCTTTTCCAGTAGCATTCGACCAGGCTATATCTACCTTCCAGAAGCAGCGTGAAGAACTCGCTTTCGATCGGGAATGCCCCGAGGGTGGGGTCTTTGACTGCGCCGATAGTCGCCACAGCCCCGTTTCGAATCATCCCCGCACACCAGCTCGATGAGGTAGGGGAACTTATGCCGCGAGCTTCGTCGGAAGCAATATGCCATCCCACCGCGCCGGGTACCCACATCATCGAGGGCACGTACTGTCTTGGGCGGTACCAACCCACATAAAGCGCCGCTTGTGGCGCGCTCATTGGCGGCAGGACGTCATAGGACTGGTCGAAGTGTACCCGAAGGCCCGGCATCTGAAGCATGAGTCGGTGAAGCTTCCTGAGTCGGTTGTCGAAATCGGCGCTGGGGCCGCCTGAGTCAATATAGAACGTGCCTCGCAAGCCTTCCTGCTCTGCCTTGATGGATGACTTGATCATTCGCGTGACATCCTCACGCCCGGGTCCGTCAATGCGGGCGGTCATCAGCAGTGGTGTGGCGTTGGTGCCCGGCGCGGATCTGAGCGGATTGGACACAGGTCCGTCGAGCTTGTATCTTCCCGCCAATACCAGTGCAAGCTCACTGTCAACGCTGGCGTCGTCGGCGGGGGGCGAAAAATGCCTGAGTTGGCTTTCAGCGTAAAATACAGCCGACGATAGTCCGCCGGTCTCTTCCAATAGTGAAAGACGTTGCGAGATCGTTCGCGGCGAAAGAGGCAGGCGATTGTTTTCATTCAGTGCCTGTTGCGCCGCCTGAAGCCGGGCCTGATACCCACGCGCTTCGGAGGGATTATGATGCTGAAGATATGCCATTACCCCCCTCAAACCCTGTGCCTGCAAATACATGGACCGCACGCGCGGACTCATGCCCTCCTGGGCAAGTGCTCGAACCAGTGCCGAGTTCAGCGTCGCGCGGATCTCGTGTGTCGTGGAATCACGACTTAACGGTACTGTTGATCTTCGAAGACGCTCACCGGAGACCCGTTGCGCCTGCTGGGCCAGATCCAACAGCCTGATTCTACCGTCGCGAAGTGCCTGTTCGTAGATTCTCGCAAGTTGTCGGCGCTGCGGGTCCAGCTCGGTTGGCTCGATGTAAAGGGGCATGCCCCGCATGAGCACTATGCAACGGGCCTGTGCCAGTTCCTGCTGCTGCATAGCGTCGGCAATGGGCTTACGAATGAAATACTCGTACTCATCCCTGGCGATGCTCTCACCAAGAGGTGCGTTGACCAGCAGGATGTTGCCCTGGGGGATGTCGCGCTGACGGGCGTAATACTCGGCCAACCAGATGCTCTCTTCGCTGCACTCATTTGCGACGATAACTACCTGTGATGGTAGAAGATCCGCCCGCGCCGAGGCGGCGAGAACCACTGTCATCAGCACCGTAAGGATAAGGTCGTTCCTTAATGAACCAGTCATTCCAAAAATCCCAAGGCTTGAGACGCCATTGTCCCACAGGCGATTCGTCGGCCTGGCCAGGAAGAACATCCGACAAGCAGGTGGTTATCCCTGGCGTTACGCCATATGGTCTACATTAGCATATCTCTTGGCCTGATGAGAAGATATACTCTTAAATCGTGGCCTGACAACATCGCGAGCCGGGCCTGGATAGATTTTACATGCCGGCCATGACACAATAGACCCACAGGTTGCGAGGTCGTTAGTATGAAACAGATATTCGCTATCGTAATGCCTGTGTTGTTGGCGTTGCTTTCACTTTGCCTTGTTGGCTGTCCCGTCACCCAGCCCCAGGACACACCCGTTGACGAGATTCTGATGACAGTAGGG
>CAZWAT010000194.1:0-5230 GCA_964632015.1 uncultured Planctomycetaceae bacterium | reverse complement strand
TGGGCGTGTATTTGTGCGGGTTGTCAGGACTTGCCAGGGTGGGAGGGCCGAGCAATGAGGGCCATTGTACAAAGGGTGCTGCAAGCCCAGGTTGAAGTTGACGGGAAAGTGGTGGGATCGATCAGCAGGGGTTTCTTAACCTACCTTGGAGTATCCATGTCGGACAAGCTGCCCCTTGCAGCCAAAATGGCTGACAGGGTGGGCGGTCTGCGCATATTTGAAGACCTTAACGGCAAGATGAATCTCTCCCTGCAGGATGTTCGGGGGGGCATCCTGGCCATTCCCAATTTCACGCTTCTCGCGGATGCGTCTCAGGGTCGAAGACCTGCGTTCAGCGGGGCGGCGACATCGGAATCGGCGCAGCCGATTTTCGATCACTTTGTGCTTTCACTCAAGCAGATGGGGCTGTCCGTTTCAAGCGGAGAGTTCGGTGCGGACATGCTTATCCGCAGTAAGGCGGATGGTCCGGTGAATATTCTGTTGGAGACCTGATCGTCATTGCGCTGAATCAGCCCTGGTGAAACACAAGAAAGTGCCCGCCCGCGTGACTCGAGTGGTTGCCCAGCGACCCGACCGTCGAGTATCCGCGTGGCGGGCCTTCACTCCATCGCGAACATGAAAGCTGGCGTCAACGTAAAAATACCATCTCCGGCATTTCCATCATTTTGCGGGTATTGGCATTTTGTGTGCGTTGAGTCTACATTATGCCATTCGCACACTATGAAACACGAGCTTACAAAACCTGTGATAGGTATTCTTGGTGGAATCGGTGCCGGTAAGAGCACGGTCGCTGCCATGTTCGCCGAGTGCGGGTGCGCGGTGATAGACGCCGATCGCATCGGACACGACGTGCTCAAGGATGATGATGTCATAGACATGCTCAGTACCAGGTGGGGCGATGCGATTATCGCCCCTGATGGAAGCGTCAATAGAAAGGCCCTTGGCGAGATAGTCTTCGCCGATCCCCGTCAGCTCGATGAGCTCAACCGTATTACGCATCCGCGAATCAGGCGAGTTATGGAACAGCTTATCAGGGATTGGCGGAATGACGACCGCGTCGAGGCGATAGTGGTTGACGCCGCGGTGCTGCTCGAAGCAAAGTGGGACGACCTGTGTACCCACCTGGTATGGGTGGATTCGCCCGATGATCGACGATTCGAACGGGTGAACTCGTGCAGGGGGTGGAACCGCGAGTCGTGGGCGAGTAGAGAAAAATCACAAATTTGTCTGGACAGCAAGCGGGCAAGGTGCGAATATAAGCTGGTTAACAGATCAAGCGTATCCTGCCTCCGCGAGGAGGTCCGCAAGCTTTACTACCAGATAGTTCATCCTGCGGATCGTTCCGACTAGTTGTATTGAGTGGGTTTCGCTTTCTGTTTTGTTGGCCGGTGTCCATCCTGCCGGATTCCTCCTTACCAGGTGACCGAACGGGGCGACGCGCGGACATCGTGAACCATACAATTTGAGAGTAACCGCATAGGCCGATCCAACGCGGGGCCGTTTGATTGCCGCAAGTGTGTATTCATGAGGAACTGTTGTCCCGGGCTCAGTCTTTGCTGACCCTGTGAATGCGAACCCGCAATTGTGTCCGGCCGAACCCCCGTAACAGTTAATTAAACCTGTCGAACTTTTTTTTGGAGTCTATCGAGACATGGCCAAGACAGTAAAAAAGGTTAAGAAAACCACGCGTAAAACCAAAAAGACCGATGAAACAAAGCCCAAGGATGAACAGGTTATGAACGAAGACATCCAGGAAGGCGAACCCACAATGCCACAGACCGAGGAACCGCTTTTCCAGCCCCAGGTTGAGGAACAGCCACAAGAACCTCAACCCGAGCCGCAGGAAAATACCCCCGAACCAATAGACAATCAGGCATATTCCGAAAAGAACAGGTCAAGACCCCAAAAGTACCGCAAGGATAAGCCTGCGCCACGAATCGATAGCGGCTTCGATGAGGAAATGCACGCGAAGTACGAACGAGTCAAGAGGGGCGAACTGCACCTTACCGACCTGCAGAAGATGACCGTCGCCGAGCTTCACACTGTCGCCCGTGACGAAGGGTTGGACGAATTCGCGGGACTTGGAAAGCAGGAACTCGTTTTTAATATCCTCAAATCGCGAATTCAGCGCGAGGGTTTGATGTACGGCGAAGGCGTGCTTGAAATTCTGCCCGACGGGTTCGGTTTCCTTCGCAGCCCCGATTACAACTACCTTCCCAGCCCCGACGACATTTACGTCTCGCCCAGCCAGATCAGAAGGTTCGGCCTGAGGCAGGGCAATATCGTCGCCGGGCAGATACGTCCGCCAAAAGAGTCCGAAAAATACTTCGCACTGCTTCGAGTGGAAGCGGTGAACTTCGAGTCGCCAGATCGCCTCACCGAGAAGGTCAACTTCGAAGACCTCACCCCAATGCATCCCGAAAGGCGCATCTTCCTCGAAACAGTCAGCGAAGAAATCAACATGCGGGTCGTCAACCTTGTGACGCCCATCGGGTTCGGTCAGAGAATGCTTATCGTCGCCCCGCCAAGAACGGGCAAGACGGTCCTGCTTCAGAAAATCGCCAACGCCGTGCATCACAATCACCCCGATGCCTACGTGATTATTCTTCTGATCGACGAGCGCCCCGAAGAAGTCACAGACATGCAACGCAACACCAAGGCGGAGGTTGTCTCTTCGACGTTCGACGAGCCGGCGGTGAGGCATATACAGATCGCGGAGATGGTCTCGGCAAAGGCCAAGCGGATGGTCGAATACGGTAAGGATGTGGTGATTCTGCTCGACAGCATCACCCGCCTGGCACGCGCGTACAATACCGCCGCCCCGCACAGCGGAAAGATTCTTACCGGTGGCGTCGACGCCAGCGCGCTTCAGAGCCCCAAGAGATTCTTCGGCGCTGCCCGCGCCATAGAGGAAGGCGGCTCGCTGACGGTCATCGGAACCGCCCTTATCGACACCGGAAGCCGAATGGACGAGGTCATCTTCGAAGAGTTCAAGGGTACCGGAAACAGCGAACTGCACCTTGACAGAAGACTTGTTGACCGAAGGGTCTGGCCGGCAATCGATATAAGCAGAAGCGGTAGCAGAAAAGAAGAGCTTCTGCTTGACCCCGCCGAGTTGAAACTGGTCTACCGCCTGAGAAAGGTTCTTGCGGAGATGCAGCCGACCGAGGCAATGGAACTGCTCATCAGCAGGCTCAAAAAGGTCAAGACAAACGCTGAATTTTTGATGACAATGAATATCGATTAGTAAATCTTGTCGGCGATATCTCGCCGACTGCGGAATGTGCAATGCCATTTGACGCTGCTGTTTTCGACCTTGACGGTACTTTGCTTGACACCATTGACGACCTCGCCGATTCAATGAACCTGGCGCTGCGGGCAGTGGGACTTCCACCAAGAAGCGCCGATGAGTGCAAGCTCTTTGTCGGTAACGGGGCGCTCAACTTCGCCCAAAGGGCAATGGCGCCATGCGACGACGAATCGCTGCTGGCGGAAGTCATGAAGTCCTACCGCCAGGCATACTCACAGCGATGGGCCTGCAAGACAAGACCCTACGACGGAATCATCGACATGCTCGATGAACTGGGGAAACGCGGCGTGGCGCTTGCGGTGCTGTCGAACAAGCCTGATGACTTCACCCGACTGGCGGTCGAAAAAATGCTTCCGGGTCGGTTCAAGGTGGTGATGGGCGCACGCCCAGGCGTACCGCACAAGCCCGATCCGCAATCGGCGCTCGAGGTCGCATCCTCCCTCGGCGTTTCGCCCGAAAAATGCCTCTACGTCGGCGACACCAACACCGACATGCGCACCGCGTCCGGTGCGGGCATGTATGCGGTGGGGGTTCTATGGGGCTTTCGAGACCGGCAGGAACTGCTCGACACCGGCGCGCGAACCATCATCAGTCACCCCATGGAACTGATACCCCTGCTAGATGGTGGCGAACGAACTCATTGACCCCCTGCATGATGGGGGCATATGCTTTCGTGTCTGCGTTGTTGTTGCACACTTGCGACTGGGGCGATATTCTACCAGCTTTATCAGGAGAATCTCATGGACATACGCCCGTTTCGTGGCTTGCGGTTCAACGTTACCGATTTCACCAAAGTCATAGCTCCGCCTTACGATGTTCTGACCGCTGACGACAAGCAGTCACTGCTCGCACAGGACGCGAATAACATAGTCGGCATCGATCTGCCGCACGTTCCACCAGTCGGTCAGGGCCCGCCGGAAGTGTACGCACAGGCGTCGGCGAGTCTGGCGAGAATGCGTGAAGAGGGTGTTCTCAAGCGGGATTCGGCCCCGGCGATCTATGCGTATGTGCAGGCGTTCGAGTGGCAGGGTAGAAAATACTACCGACGGGCGATTCTGACCGGCGTCAGGGCAACCGAATTCGGTAAGGATGTGATACCCCATGAACACACATTCGCCGGGCCAAAGGCCGATCGCCTCGAACTGACGAAACAGACCCGAACGCAGATGTCGCCCATCTTCGGGTTCTACAAAGATCCCACGTCCACCCTCAAATGCTTTTGGGAATCGATACAGTCTAGACCCGCGGACCAGCAAGGCCGATGCCGAGAGGTCGAAGAAAGCCTGTGGGTCGTCAGTGACGAAAAGCTCATCACCAAGGTAACCGAGGCACTGAAGGACGAGAAAGTCTTCATCGCCGACGGGCATCACCGATACACCACCGCGATGAATTATCGCGACTCGCTGCTGGAGGAAGGTACTATCGACACCGACCACGAGGCGAATTTCGTATTGTTCGCACTGGTGGAACGGGACGATCCGGGAATGCTGATTCTTCCTACGCATCGGATATTGCACAAACTTTCCGATTCATTCTCTGCCCAGCGGTTCTGCGACGAGGTAAAGGGCTTCAAGTGGACGAAGCTTGCCGGTGAAAAATTCGACTTCGGCGGTAGCGAAGAGCTTTTGGGTAGTTACGGCCCTCACAGCTTCGCTATGGTCGAGAGCGGCTGCGAAAGCGTCTGGATCGCCCAACTCACCGATGCTGATCTTATGTTGCATGCACGGCCTCAAGAGTCGCAGCCATGGCGCGATCTGGACGTCGCCATTGTTCAAGAGCTGATGCTCGACGAACCCATGGCCAGGTACAAGACTCAGGATACATCGGTTGAATATACCCCCGATGCGGGGGTTGTAGAGTCGCGGTGCAAGAGCGGGGCGGTAGGGTTCATCCTGCGATCAACGCCGATAGAATCCATCG
>CAZWAT010000193.1:0-5238 GCA_964632015.1 uncultured Planctomycetaceae bacterium | reverse complement strand
GTTCGCAAAGACTCTCAATAAGGGTCTGATCACCGCCACACTCAGGAGCCCCGAAACGGAAGAGGCGCTTCGTGAGGTGGACTATGTGCGGAACCTCGTAATTGCTGAAGGCGATGAGGTTCACAGGTTCGAGGTGGTGACTGCAAGTCAGGCATCCCTGACGCAGTATATGACGTACTATGAAGTGACGCTGCTGAATCCTAAGGTGCTGTGCGGTATGTTCGCCGGCGTGCTGCTGGTGTTCCTGTTCAGTGCGATGACGATGAAGGCTGTCGGCCGGGCCGCCAAGGCCATGGTGATGGAGGTTCGCAGGCAGTTCCGCGAAATCCCCGGAATCATGGAAGGTACCGGAAAGCCCGATTACGCAAGCTGCGTGGCGATTTCCACCGCCGGGGCACAGAAGGAGATGATTATTCCTTCACTGCTCGCGCTGGCCGTACCGGTTGGAGTAGGCCTGTTGCTTGACGTCCCAGGCGTGCTTGGGTTGCTTGCGGGCGGCCTGTCCTGCGGATTCGCAATGGCAATCTTCATGGCGAACTCCGGTGGAGCATGGGATAACTGCAAGAAGTATATCGAAACCGGCGCGTTGGGCGGAAAGGGTTCTGAGAACCACAAGGCCGCGGTCGTCGGTGATACCGTTGGCGATCCATTCAAGGATACTTCCGGCCCGAGCTTGAACATTCTTATCAAGCTCATGAGCATGGTCTCGGTGGTCTTTGCGGGTGTCGTGGTGAAATACGCCCCGCAGATTTCCGAGTGGCTTGGTATGAGCGGAATGTAAACGAGCGGGTCGCAGACAGGCCGCACGGAGGACGGCATACGCCACCGCCGTGCGGCCTGTGCATTTACTCGGAGAACAAGTGGCAAAGACCAGCACAACCAGGAACCCGGCGAGAAAGCTGGCGGTAGATGCGGCTCGCCTTGCCCATGATGACAACTGCCAGGACATCATCGTGCTTGACCTGCACGATGTAAGCCCGGTGACGGACTACTTCGTCATCTGCACCGGAACCTCGGCCCGACAGATGAAAAGCGTCGCCGAGCACATCATCAAGATGGGCGAAGGCCAGGGCAGCAAGCCTTACACCGTCGCGGGAATGAGCAGCCCCGACTGGATCGTCGTGGACTTCGTCGACGTGGTGGTTCACATCTTCGATGAAACTCATCGCAAGTATTACGATCTTGAACTGATATGGGGCGAATCGCCGCGAGTAAATTGGGCGAGGCGCAAGACGCCAGATCAGTAACCATTTTTGCTGGTTGCAACGGATATAGCATGAACCTTCGTCAGGAACTCGAAAATCGTTTGCATGAAGCCATTGTCAGCGCGGGCGCCCCCGATGACGCGCCGGCGCTGATTGTCCCGGCTGCAAGGAGCGAGTTCGGCGACTACCAGGCCAACGGCATCATGTCGGCGGCCAAGAAGCTCAAAACCAATCCACGCGCCCTGGCCCAGAAGGTGCTCGAACTCGTAAAGCTTGACGATATTGCCAAGAAGGTCGAAGTGGCCGGACCGGGTTTCGTCAACATCCATCTTCGAGACGACTGGATCTCGCGCCAGGTTCAGCAGTTGGAAACCGACCCGCGACTCGGAGCCATCTCCGACTCGGATCCGATGACGGTGGTGACGGATTACTCGGCCCCGAACCTCGCCAAGGAAATGCATGTTGGTCACCTGCGAAGCACGATTATCGGCGATGCGATTTCGAGGGTGCTGGATTTCCTCGGGCACAAGGTGATACGCCAGAACCATGTTGGCGACTGGGGAACGCAGTTTGGTATGCTGATCGCCTTCATGGAAAAGACCAATCTGAACGCCGACGCCGAGATTGGTGATCTTGAAGATTTCTACCGACAGGCAAAGGCGATGTTCGACGAAGACCCCGACTTTGCCGATCTGTCCCGCCAGTACGTTGTACGCCTGCAGGGCGGCGACCAGCACGTGCTGGATATGTGGAAGGTGTTCCTCAACAAGTCGCTCGCACATTGCCAGCAGGTATATGACCGCCTGGGCGTCAATCTGGGCGGTGATGATATCCGTGGTGAAAGTTTTTATAACGATGATCTGCCGGTCGTTGTAGATGAACTTCACAAGGCCGGTCTGCTGACCGAATCCCAAGGCGCATTGTGCGTGTTCATGCCCGAGTTCACCGGAAAGGACGGCCATCCGCTGCCCCTGATCGTTCGCAAGTCGGATGAGGGTTATCTTTACGCGACTACCGATCTCGCTGCTATTCGGTATCGCGTAAGCTCGCTGGGAGCAAGGCGGATCCTTTATGTGGTGGACGCGCGCCAGTCGTTGCATTTCCGACAGGTGTTCGCGGTGGCAAAGAAAGCCCGGTTTGCGGACGAGGACGTCTCGCTTGAACACGTGGCGTTCGGCACAATGATGGGTGAGGATGGAAAGCCCTTCAAAACTAGAACCGGAGGCACCGTCAAGCTGGCGGATCTGCTCGATGAGGCCCAACGAAAAGCTTACGACCTCGTCAGCCAGAAAAGCCCCGACCTTGACGAAAATCAGCGGCGCGAAATAGCCCATGTCGTCGGGGTGGGTGCGGTCAAGTACGCAGATCTCGCGCAGAACCGAACAAGTGATTACGTCTTCTCGTGGGACAAGATGCTTTCGCTGGATGGCAACACCGCGCCATACATGCAATACGCCTACGCGAGAATCCAGAGCATCTTCCGTAAGGGAACGGCAAAAGCGGGGCGGGACATAGAGCCCGGCGGCGTCGATATTACGCTCGAAGCGGGGGCGGAAAGATCGCTGGCCGTCAAACTGCTGCAATTCCCAGAGACGCTCGCTGTGGTCGCGGCAGAGAGCATGCCCAACCTGCTTTGCGGGTATCTGTACGACCTGGCAGGGGCGTTCATGTCGTTCTACGAGAACTGCCCCGTTCTTCAGTCGCCCGAGCCCGTTCGCTCTGGCCGTCTGAGCCTGTGCCGGATAACCTCGCGGGTTATTAAGACATCGCTGAACCTGCTGGGAATCGACACCGTCGAAAAAATGTAGAACCGCAGGCCCGTTATCGCGATTATCAATATGATATGGTCACTCCCACACAGATCGCGGCTGAAATAAAACGACTTGCCATCGAGGCGGGTTTTGCGCGCGTGGGTATAACAGACCTCTCGCCTACCAAAGACGCTTGGCGATATGAACGCTGGATCGAGCGGGATCTTTGCGCCGATATGCACTATCTCAAGCGGAATATGCATCTGAGGCGCGACCCGGCATGCCTAGTGGATGACGCGAAGTCGGTTGTCTGCCTGGCGTGGGCACATGGGCGGCGTGAATCCCAATCGCAACTGCTCGCCCGCTATGCGCGCGTGAGGGATTATCACCGAGTGCTAAAACAACGATGCCGAAGCATCATCGACAACATGCGCCAATCCGTCCCCAACTTTGCCGCCAGGGCGTTTGTCGATTCCGCCCCCGTTCTCGAACGCAGCCTCGCCGCCAGGGCAGGACTGGGATGGATCGGAAAAAACTCCTGCCTGATCGTCCCGCGGATTGGCAGTTATGTGCTGCTGGCCGAGATATTCTGCAACATTGAATTGCCCCATGATTCGCCTCTCGAACCAGGCTGTGGCGATTGCAACGCATGCCTCGACGCCTGCCCCGGTGGCGCGATAGGTGATGATGGATTCATCGACGCGAGACGATGCCTGAGCTATCTGACCATCGAGCACGAGGGGACTATCGACGCCCGTATGCGTCGCGGGATTGACAGACGAATCATCGGCTGCGATGCCTGCCAGGAAGCCTGCCCCCATAACGAACACTGCCAGGTCGATGCCGATGTTCCGGACCACCCGCTATCAAAGGTCACCCTTGAAGAAATTCTTGCGTGGAGTTATGAAGATTGGGATCGCGTCACCGCCGGCAATGCAGCACGCCGGGCAGGCTACAAAAACCTGCTTCGCAATGCCGTCATACTCGCGGCCAATACGCGTCGAGTCGATCTTTCCCAAAGAATACAGGGGCTTGGGAACATTGTCGGGCAGGAACTGGTCGGCTGGGCCATGGAGGCGTTGCGTTGAAGGTGCCATCAAGTTGATCTTCGTTTACATGGCCTTTGAGCATTGACAATGCCAAAAAGTCGATATCACGCGCCCAACTGCTTTAAATCGCCGCTGATTCGCAATAGAATATGCGGCCCAGGTGAATCACATGAAAAAAGACACACGCATAGACTTGGCTGCGATAGAAAACGCGACCAAGCAGATACTTCTAGCGATAGGCGAAGACCCCGACCGTGAGGGCCTGAAGAACACGCCACGTCGTGTAGCGAGGATGTACAAGGAGTTGTTCGGAGGCTTGTTTGAAGACCCCGCCGAGCATCTTGGCGTCGGCTTCAGCGAGCAGTACGACGAGATGGTTGTTCTGCGGGAGATTCCATTTCATTCGATGTGCGAGCATCACCTTTTGCCTTTCATGGGAAAGGCCCACATTGCGTATCTGCCTCACGGAAAGGTTGTTGGTTTAAGCAAGCTTGCCCGTGTGGTTGAGGTCTGCTCGCGCCGGCCTCAGGTTCAGGAGCGACTCACGCAGCAGATTGCCGACCTGATCATGTCAAGGCTGGACGCCAAAGGCTGTGCCGTCATCATCGAGGCGACGCACACATGCATGACGATTCGCGGCGTCCGCAAGCCGGGCTCTGAGATGGTGACATCTGCGATGCGCGGCACGTTCAAGAGCAACCTTGCCACCCGCACCGAGGCCATCAATTTGCTCACCGGATCCCGTCGGTAATTCATGGGGTGATGTGCCCATGTCGCGCGTTGTACGGTTGGTGCGAGCGTCTGAACTTCGGCAGGGGCCGGGTGTCGGTCCCGCCGGGCCTGTCCGTCGTCGCTGCGGTTCTTCTTGTGCAAGTTGGTCAAAATGGCTTGACTTGGATTACCGCTTTGCTAAACTTGATTTGTCGCCGGGTCATTTCCGGCTTCCCCATTGGGGAATAGTGTAACGGCAGCACAACTGACTCTGGATCAGTTAGTCTAGGTTCAAATCCTAGTTCCCCAGATCCGCAAGCCCTTGTAAGACAAGAACTTACAAGGGCTTCTTTATGCGCTCATTTCTGCATCGTTTTTCTGCGCTACGCCTGCGCTACGCTCGCGGCCATTTCGGCCTGTGGGGCGGGGTTAAAACGTCAGCCCGCCCCACAAGCGCGACAGGAGCCTGGCTATACAATCTCGACGCCGACCTTGGCGGCGGCAACGGCGGCTTCCTTCAGG
>CAZWAT010000192.1:0-5299 GCA_964632015.1 uncultured Planctomycetaceae bacterium | reverse complement strand
CCGGAGTTGGGATTTTAACATACCGAGCACATTTGTCGATTGTCGATTTGGGGATAAATCCCCGTATGGGTTTTCAGGCCTACTCCGCGGGCGGGGGCATCTTCATCGTCTTGCGTTGCGTATACTGTAATGTCAGCAAAGGGGAAGGCTGTGAAGACGCTTGATCCTACAGAGCTCTACACGCATTGTGATCCGGACCAGTTCGATTTTCATACGACCGATGAAGTCACGCCGTCGGATGACATTGTCGGTCAGTCCCGGGCACTGGATGCTATTGCCTTTGGCGTGGATATTCAGCAGGAAGGTTACAATATATACGTGATGGGGCCTCCGGGAACGGGCAAGCGAAGCGCGGTGCTTCAATACCTCGGTCAGAGGATTGTCCAGGAGCCTACGCCAAACGACTGGTGCTACGTCAACAATTTCGATCAGCCCCACAGGCCCAAGGCTCTTTCGCTGCCGGCGGGAATGGGCAAGCAGTTCCACGACGATGTGGAACATTTCATCGAGGACGTTCGAGCCGCCATTGCCAGTGCCTTCGAAAGCTCCGAATACCGACACGAACGCCAGCAAATACAGGACTCCATCACACGAAAACAGCAGGAAACGTTCGACCAGATAACCGATCAGGCACGCAACAAGGGTATTGCGGTCATCCGAACGCCCATGGGACTGGCGCTCACGCCGCTGAGCAAGAAGGGCGAACCCCTGAGCCCAGATGAGGCACAGAAACTTCCACCCGAAGAGCAGAGCCGCATCTCGGAAGAATCGCAACGCCTTGAAGAGGAATTGCAGGAGGTGTTGCAGGCCGGGCCGCATGTCCATCGCCAGGCGAGGCGACGCGAGAAAGATCTCAATCGCCAGGTGGCCGATCGCACCATTGAGCCGCTCATCAGCGAGTTGCGTAAAAAGTACGAAAATCTCCCCGACGTGCTTGAACATATCCAAGCCATCAAGGACGACGTGGTCGACAACGCCGAGCACATACTCCGTCTGCATCTTGGCGAGCAGGAAGACCCATCGCCCCAGGACGGCCCGGCCCCTCCACAGGCGGTCCCGCCCGAACTGGTGGCATCGGCACTGATGAGGCGATACCACGTCAACTGCGTCATCTGCAACAAGCCCGACAGCGGTGCCCCGCTGGTCTTCGAAGACCACCCGACGCACCCCAACCTGGTAGGCAGGGTCGATTACCTCGCCCAGATGGGCACGCTGGTAGCCGATTTCAACCTCATAAAGCCTGGGGCGCTGCACCGCGCCAACGGTGGATACCTGGTGATCGAGGTACACAAACTGCTGTTCCAGCCATACGTGTGGGAAAGCCTCAAAAGAGCCCTGCGAGGCCGGAAAATTCAGATCGAATCGCTACCACAGGCGCTGGGGCTCATGCAGACGGCGTCACTTGAACCAGAGCCCATCCCCATGAAGATGAAAATAGTCCTCATGGGCGAGCCAATACTGTTTCACCTGTTGCGCGAGTACGATGGCGATTTTGCCGAGCTTTTCAAGGTTCCCGCCGATTTCAACGTGAGCGTCGATCGCAACCAGGACAATCAAAAGCTTTTTGCCCGGCTTGTCGCCACGATGACAAGTCGGCTGAACCTGCTGCCTTTCGACAGGGCAGCCGTTGCACGCATCATCGAGCACGGCTCTCGACATGCGGGCGATTCGGGAAAGATTTCGGTGCACATGCGGATGGTGCAGGATCTGCTGCTGGAATCGCACTATCACGGAAGGGTAAGGGGCGACGGGTGCGTCGGAGCGGACGACGTGCGGAAGGCAATCGAAAAGCAGGTCTATCGCGCATCGAGAATCAGCGAGCTTATCAGGGAAGAAATTGCCTCCGGTTCACTGATGGTCGATGTTGACGGCGAGAAGGCGGGGCAAATCAACGGGCTGGCGGTGTTTCCGTTCGGCGACGTGCTCTTCGGCAGACCCATGCGAATAACCGCACGCGCGAGAATGGGCGGGGGCGAAGTGATCGATATTGAACGACAGGCGGATCTGGGCGAGCCTATCCACTCAAAGGGGGTGATGATACTGGCGGGCTATGTACAGGGAAAATACGTGAGTAAGCTGCCTCTTTCACTTCAGGCAAGCCTGGTGTTCGAGCAATCATACAGCGGCGTCGCGGGCGACAGCGCATCGATGGCCGAGCTTTGTGCGCTGCTTTCGGCAGTGACGCGGGTGCCCATCAGGCAGGGGGTTGCGATAACGGGATCGGTGAACCAGTTGGGACAGGCACAGGCGATCGGCGGGGTGAACGAGAAGATCGAAGGGTTTTTTGATGTCTGCAACACCATGGGCCTGACGGGTCAGCAGGGGGTAATCATACCCACAAGCAACATCAGGCATCTGATGCTCAGGGAAGACGTCATCGAGGCGGTGAGGCAGGGCAAATTCAGCATTCACGCGGTGGATAACGTGGACGAGGCCATCGAAATTCTAACCCAGATGTCCGCCGGACAGGCCGATAGCGAAGGCAACTTTCCCGCAGGCACATTCAACGCGCTGGTCAGTGCCACTCTTGACGACTTCGCCACACAGCGACAAGCGTTCTCGATGGGCGTTGAATCAAAAGCCGCTGCGTGAGACGCAAGCAAACAGGTGCGTCTGGAGGGTTGAATGTTCGAATATTCTAGTGCAATAAAAAACCCCGGCCGGGGTGGATTGCCGGGGCTGGGGCATCGCGTGGCCAGACGCTGGCCAGCTTGCGGCCTGTTGTATCGAAGGAACCATACGATATAATGCCGGCCGAGACAAATGTCACAAAAGGACTCGGCCATGAGGATACTGACAGCATCTGTAATGCTTGGGGTGATGATCGGTGCAGGGGCGTGCACCAAGCACACTACGCCCGTTGTTGCCTCGGTTACGGAGGTTGGGCAGGAGCGACAATTCGAGATTGTTTATCAATCTGCCCTTGAGGTGCTAAGGCGGTATCAGTTTCGTCTCGACCGCCAGGACCGGCGTGCGGCCATGATCACGACATATCCGATGACGGGGCAGTATCCGCTGGAATTCTGGCGTCGCGACTCGGTGAC
Source organism: uncultured Planctomycetaceae bacterium (assembly GCA_964632015.1). Taxonomy (GTDB): domain Bacteria; phylum Planctomycetota; class Phycisphaerae; order SM23-33; family SM23-33; genus JAAYCO01. Next base: position 2,255 of record CAZWAT010000192.1, on the reverse strand, counting down.
ATCTTTTGCCAAGGCCGAGAACGCGCTCCAGAGCACCTACCTCACCGCAACGGTATTGATTGTGCCCGACGGGGCCGAGAGTTTCAGGCCCATCGTGCGCGTTGATGTTTCACGTTCAAACTATCCCGAGGCCCACATCAGCAGCTCTGCCCAGGCGTACAGCATGTACTCCCAGGCAGGCGGGCGAAACAGCTGGGTGACTGATTTCGGCCCGCACCAGACGGTGTCATATCACGACGAGGAGCTTCTCGATGAAGAGATAGCCCGTCACCAGCGTGACCTCCTGTTCGCAGAGGTGGGTTTTCGCACTCCGCTGGGACGATTCGAGGAGCTTGAACGCATGCTCGCAGATGAAATAGAACATCTGGCGTATAAGAGCACAACACACTAAGTCTCATATCGACATATAGCCAACGGTTCTAAGTTGAGCGTTTGCAGGCACATGCGTGCGGTGATACCCCAAAGGCCCGCAAGAAAAAAACTCATTTTGGATGGATTTTTTTAGACCATTGGGCGTTTTTCATGGTACTATTGTTATCTTTCGCCCACGGGGTGACAAAGGATAGTTGGAGTTCTTTCATGAGTAACCTGACCCAGATAAGAAATATTGGTATCTCCGCGCATATTGACTCGGGCAAAACGACCCTGAGCGAACGCATTCTGTTTTATACGCGGCGCATCCATCGCATGCTCGAAGTCAAGGGCGGCGACGGTGGAGCGACCATGGACTTCATGGACCTTGAACGCGAAAGGGGCATCACCATTGCCTCTGCGGCGACCCGGGTTCAGTGGAAGGACTACACGGTCAACCTGATCGATACGCCCGGACACGTTGATTTCACCGTGGAAGTCGAGCGTTCGCTTCGCGTGCTTGACGGGGCGATAATGGTTCTTTGTGCTGTGGGCGGCGTTCAGAGTCAGTCTGTGACTGTTGATCGCCAGATGAAGAGGTATCGTGTTCCTCGAATCGCGTTCATCAACAAGATGGACAGGACCGGAAGCGACCCGGCGAAGGTCGTACGCGAGTTGCGAGAGAAGCTAGGGCTTGTACCCGTGCCAATTCAGTTACCCATCGGCGCAGGCGCTGATTTCGAGGGTGTTGTAGACCTCATTGATATGCGCGCGATGTATTTTGACGGCGAGCGTGGTGAAACCGTTCGCGTTGAGGACATCCCCGCGAACCTGCTTGACGCCGCCAACGAGGCTCGGCATGAGATGCTCGAAACGTTGAGTCTATATGATGACGAGTTGCTTGAAGCGCTGCTCGAGGAGCATGAGATAAGCTCCGAGTCTATCCACAAGGCGATTCGCTCGGCAACGCTGCTTCTTCAGATCGTGCCCGTGATGATAGGCACCGCATACAAGAACAAAGGAATTCAGCCGCTGCTTGACGCGGTTTGCGAATATCTGCCCAGCCCGCGTGACCGCAACAGCTTTGCCCGCGACCACGATAACGGTGGGGCGGAAGTGTTGCTTTCGTGCGATCCCGAGGCGCCCCTGGTGGCGATGGCATTCAAGATCGTGGACGAAACCTTTGGCCAGTTGACATATATCCGGGTGTACCAAGGCTCGTTGACGAAGGGCAAGTCGTACCGAAACGTGCGCACGAACAAAATGGTGAGGGTTGGTAGGCTCGTCAGGATGCACGCCAACGACCGCCAGGAAATGGAAACGGCGACCCCCGGCGACATCGTCGCGATGGTGGGCGTCGACTGCGCCAGTGGCGACACGTTCTGTGACGAGAAGCTCAACTATTCTCTGGAAAGCATTTTTGTTGCCGATCCGGTGATACGTCTTTCCATTACGCCCGCCAGTAGCGCGGACGAGGACCGCATGGGCAAGGCCTTGAACAGGTTCATGAAGGAAGACCCGACTTTCCGCGTGACGAGCGATCCCGAAACGGGCGAGACCGTCATAGCGGGCATGGGCGAGCTTCACCTGGACGTTTACGTTGAGCGAATGCGTCGCGAGTACAAGGCCGATGTAACGGTTGGTGCACCAAAGGTCAGTTACCGCGAAGCGCCTGGGAGGGAGTCCAAGTTCGATTATCGCCATAAGAAGCAGACCGGCGGGTCGGGCCAGTTCGCCCACGTGGTTGGAAGGCTTCTGCCGTTGCCCGAAGACTCGCAGGTGCCCTATGAGTTCGAGGACAACATTACCGGCGGAAGGATTCCCGGTGAGTATATCCCCGCTGTTGACACCGTTTAAGAAGAAGGCCGGCAAGTTCCGTGAATCTCAAAATAAATAAGAGAGCG
>CAZWAT010000191.1:0-5358 GCA_964632015.1 uncultured Planctomycetaceae bacterium | reverse complement strand
GCTGACCGGAGGAGAATCGTACGACAGGGCGGTTGTTGAGTTATTGGGTGAACATCTGGGCATGCCATGCGTGGTGGCCCAACCGTTCAGGGGAATAGACGTATCGAGCGTTGATCTTGGATCAGACAGGCGGGCGACGCTGTCGGAGTGGACCGTCTGCCTGGGCCTTTCGGGAAGATTCAAACATCTCACCGGCCCGGTGCAGGAGAAGGAAGATGCGGAACATAGACTTTCTGCCTGAACACATACGACAAAGGCGGCTTCGCGCGCGCAGACTAGCTCGCTATGGGTACGTTCTTGCCTGTGCGATGGTTGCTGTGGCGTTGTGGGAATTCTCCTGGCGAGGGAGAGTTTCAGCCGCCAACGCGCAGCTCACAGAGCTTCAGGACAGGCATGACCATGTGAAGAAGCAGCTTTCGGACCGAGAATCGCTTCAGAGGCAGCAGGCGCAGTTGCTGATCAAGGAACGAATTTCAAACACGCTGGGAAGCAGGGTCAGTGCCTTGGATCTGCTTGCGGAGATCGAGCGGGTTCTACCTCCGCATGTTTCGTTGCGCAATCTCAGTATGGAGGCCGTCCAGGTAAAGGTGCCCATTGAGGTTCCCCGTAAACGCTCCAGGAGCGGCGAAAAGCAGCATCATGCGAACGTCAATAGAGTCAGATTCACCGTTACGGCGATTGCGCCCACAGATGTTGACGTCGCCAACTCCATTGCGCAATTGTCATCCAGCCCGTTGCTGGAGGATATCAACATGGCCTACGCCAGAACGGTAAGCATAGAGGGCAGGCAGGCGAAGGAATTTCAGGCCGTCTGCCATGTAGCAAGGTAAGGAGAAGATCTTGACCGCTCAAGCCAAAGACAGGCTGGGATTCGCGGCAGTTCTGGTGGCAGTGATTGTCGCGGGTGTGACGATCATTCATGTGCCCAAAAGCCGGCGGCTCGAGAACATCCGTACCCAGATTGCCACGACCCAATCTGCGCTCGAGATCGACACGCTTCAGGCGTCGGTCATCCCCGACATGGAACGTGAAATCGAGCGAATGAAGAATAAGTACAAGGACTTTGACCGTCGGCTTCCCAAGCGTCAGGAGCTGGGCGGGTTCCTCAGGGAGATCAGCGAAAACCTAGCACAGGAAACGCTCGTCAACGAATCGTATCAGCCGGGCTCTCCAGTGCCGCAGGAGCTGTTTCACACCCTGCCTATTGTGATGAAACTCAAGGGACCATACCTGTCACTGGCGAGCTTCCTCAAAAGCCTTGACAAGATGGAACGCCTATCGCGGGTGCAGATGCTCAATGTCTGCGCCGATCCGCGAAAGGGCGAACTGGATATCACGCTAAGCATAAACATTTATTTCACCGAGAGTTAAGTGAACACAATGTGTGCATTATGGAAAGTTAAGAAATGACTGCTTCCAGAGATATGGGGTTTGTCGAACGGTTTTTGCTGGAGCTCAAGCGGGATCGCAAGAAGACCGCCACGCTTGGAATATTGACCATGGTGGCGGTGTTTTTCGGAATAAGGTTGGCGCTTCAGAACACGCCTGCGGAAGTAGAGGCGTCTGTCAACAGCACCTCGAAGGTTCAGTCGGTAGATTCTTCGGCGCCTGTCTCACCATTCAGCTCGGGGGAAGAGGACCAAAACGATATTCATGAGTATCTTGCCCAGGCGGGCAGAGAGATCAGCAGGGACATTTTCAGCACCAACCTTGAAATGTTCCCATTGGATCCCAACAGGCAGGTTACTGAAAACGTGGTGTCCACACCAAGACCTGTCGCTACTCCTGAGCAGCTTATACGTCAGCAGGCAGCGAGCCTGATGCTGCAAAGTACCATCGCGTCCAGTTCTCCAACGGTGATAATTAACGGAAGGGTGCTGAAGGTCGGCGACTGGATAAGCAACTTCCAGGTTGTGGAGATTTTCGCAGGCTCGTGTATCGTTGAGCAGAACGGGGTGCAGGTGGTGCTGGAGATGAAGAACTGATGTCGGCTCCTACCCCGCCTGAACCTTCCAGACGTTACAGCCGGAAAATTCATCAGGTTCTTACTTAACCCCACCCTCTTATGACACGATAGCTCTTACATCGGCGGATTGTTTTCCCGTCGAAACCTAGTAAGGAGAGCTGCAATGTGTCACCGCCTGCTTTCGGGCCAGGTCGGCCCAACGTCTTTTGTTGGGATGGTTCTGGTTATGTTATGCCAGGTTGCTCTCGCACAGCCGGCGTCGGATGTAGACCCGGTCGAGCCTGTCATGCATGATCAGGAAGTCCCCACTCCCGTTGCCCCACAGGGTCAACCCGCTGTTGAGGATGAACAGGTCACGCCCACCGAGGGCGACGATGAGACCGAATCTGCCCAGGATGATGATGCCCACGTCACGCCTCAGGCTGGAGGTACGTTCGATGTGGCGTTTCAAGACCTCGATGTGCGCCGAGCGCTGCGCATCCTCAGTACGCAGACAAGAAAGAACATCGTCACAACCAAAGAAGTCACCGGTAACGTGACGGCGATTCTGTATGGCGTGACCTTCCATGAAGCGCTGAACGCAGTGCTTCACAGTGGCGGATTCGTCTACGAGGAAGAGGGAAATTCGGTATACGTGATGACCTCCAAGCAGATGGAAGAGCTTATAGCAAGTCGGCGTAAGCTGATGGTGCGAACGTTCAAGCTTTCGCACGTCACCGCCGAGGACGCCAGGATGCTCATCGCCCCCGCGCTGTCGAAGGACGGCTCTGTCGCCGTGACCCCCGCAGCGGAGACAGGAATACCCACCAGCAAGACGGAATCCGGTGGGAACGATCACGCCAATGACGATCTTCTTGTGGTGCGTGATTATGAAGACAATCTCGATGCCATTGCCCAGATCATCGAGCAGGTTGATGTCAGGCCCGACCAGGTGCTTATCGAGGCGACGATTCTGCGAGCAACGCTCAACGAGAAAAACTCCCTTGGTATAGACTTCAACACCGTTGCGGGTGTTAACTTCGCGGCGCTCAACGCGACCACCACCGGCCTGACCGGGATGCTGACAGAGGAAGTTCCGGTTGGCGGGCTTGGACTGCCCGCGGGCACCGTGGGCACCGATTTCGCATCTTCTGTCGAAGAGGGCGGCCTGAGCATGGGTCTGATAACAAGCGACATCGCGTTGTTCATTCGTGCGCTTGAAGGCATCACCGATGTAACCGTCCTCGCCAATCCCAAGTTGCTGGTGATAAACAAGCAGAGGGGCGAAGTGATGATCGGTAACCGTGACGGGTATCTGACGACCACTGTCACAGAGACCGTCGCCACACAGACCGTGCAGTTTCTGGAAACTGGTACACGTCTGGTTGTTCGACCCTTCATCGGCGCCGATGGTGTAATCCGGCTGGAAATTCATCCCGAAGATTCGGCAGGTTCGGTCACGCAGATTGGTGCCCACATCCTGCCCAGGGAAACCACAACCGAGGTCACCTCGAACGTGCTGGTTCGCGACGGTCATACGATTGTCATTGGCGGGTTGTTTCGCGAAAGCACCACTTCGGGGCGATCACAGGTTCCCGTGCTCGGGAACATTCCCTATCTTGGTACGCTGTTCCGCAGCACCTCCGACGCCACCGTGCGGGAAGAGGTCATAATCCTGATAACGCCGCGAATCGTCAAGCAGTCTGTTGCCGAGGCCATTGGCGCCGAGCTCAAGGACGATGTCGAACGGTTCCGCGTCGGTCAGCGCAAAGGCGTGCGTTGGTGGGGCAGGGAGCGACTCGCCCAGATGCACCTGAGACAGGCCCGCGAAGACATTGCATCTTCCAGGCGGGATCGTGCGTTGTGGAACATCGACATGGCGCTGTCGCTTAACCCATCGTTCATCGAGGCTATCAAGCTCAAAGAGCGCATGACCGAAACCGCCCACTGGGCGAACGAAGGTAGACTCAGCTCCACCAAGTACATCCTCGAACGGGTGATGATGAATGAACTCAACAAGCCCGTCGAGATGGTCATCCCGCCGGCACGACCCGTCGACGTGAGCAAGCTGCCGGAGGATGTCCGTGACGCCTTTGGCGAAAACCCATCTCCGCAGGCGCCACTTGAGCTAATTGTGACGCCTCACCAGTGGCCTGAAGCGGCTGGTGAAACTGACAACCAGGAAGAGGCCGTCGAGACCTGTCCGCCGGATCCCCAACCCGCGGAAGAAGCCCAAGTCAAGACGCCCGTTACTATTGTCGATGTCAATGATGAGTTGGAGCCCGTTGAACCTCAAGACGCCATCGAGGCACAGGTGGACCAAGACGCCGTCGAGGCGCAGGTGGATCAGGAATATCCTGATGACGAACTTCAGGTTTCGCCCACCTTGTCGGGAGATGAACAATGACCCACAAATCGATTCATACAGTATGTCTTTTGCTGGCCGTGGTTATTGCGGGTTGCCAAACTCCCCCGATGAGCGAGTCGAAAGAAGACGCCCATCTGAAGTGGAACAGTACCCGCGCACACATGCTTTGTGGCGTTGGAAGCGAACAGCTTCGGACTGGTCAGCTCGCAGAGGCTGCGCGCAATGCGATGGACGCGCTAGGGCTCGATCCCCAAAGCATCGACGCCCGCATATTGCTGGGCAAGGTATATCTGGAGCAGGGGCACTACATCGCCGCCGAGGCCGAGCTTAAAAAGGCTGCAAACCAAGCCAATCATGACAGCCAGGTAATGTATCTGCTTGGGGTCGCGCAGGAAAAGGCGGGCAGGTACGAAGAGGCCCTTGAGTCATACCACCAGAGTCTCGCCAGGGATACCAACAACCTCAACGCCGTTATGGCGTCTGCGGAGGTCATGGTGGCGATGGATCGTCCTGAGCAGGCGGCTGCGTATGTCGAGGCGTATCTTCCGATGGCCCAGGGTGACAGCGGGCTGCACGAGATCTCAGCCAGGCTGGCGATGATGCGCGGTGACTTCAGGCGGGCTGCCAAGGATTACCAGCACGCGGTTGACATCAACTCGAAGAACATCAGCTACCAGGAAGAGCTCGCAAGGGCTCAGTATTACGCGGGAATGCATGCCGACTCGCTGACGACCCTGAGAAGTCTTGCGTCAACAAAGGGTTACGAAGCCCCGGCGTGGGTGTTTACGCTTACCGGGGACTGTCTCATGATGGTCGACAGGCCCGTCGAGGCAAGGACTGCCTACGAAAAGGTCTGCTCGATGCAGCCGGAATCTTCTGGCGCATGGTGCAACCTGGCAAAGGCGGCGCTGGCGTTGGGTGATCCATCAAGAGCGTCGCTCAATGCCCGCCAGTCCCTTGCGATGGATCGTTCCAACACCGAGGCGACGTTGGTGCTTGCATATGCGATGGTTCAGAGCGGACAGGCCCACCAGGCGATTGACCT
>CAZWAT010000190.1:0-5371 GCA_964632015.1 uncultured Planctomycetaceae bacterium | reverse complement strand
AGGCGGGCATGACCGCAAAGAACGTCAACTCCGCACAGCAGCACGAAAATCGCAACTAGTAACCAACCGTACCCTTTTAATGACGCGGCGACAAAGAGCTTTGAGAGCAAAGTCGCTGGGTGTAGACTTGCATGCATGCATATTCTGGTAAGCAACGACGATGGAATTGAGCACGAAGGCATCGCCGCGATGCGACGGGCGGTAATAGGTCTGGGTGAGGTGTCGGTGGTCGCCCCCCTGTCGGGACAGTCGGCAAGCGGGCATGCGATTACGGTACACGAGCCTCTGCTGGTGCGTCGTGTCGAGGTGCAGGGCGCCAACGGGTTCGCGGGTATCGGTGTTGACGGTAGACCCGCAGATTGCGTGCGCCTGGCGATACGCAAGCTGCTTGATAAGCCCGTTGACCTTGTCGTCAGTGGAATTAACGCCGGGGCAAACGTAGGGATAAACGTGTTTTACTCTGGAACTGTCGCTGCGGCTGCCGAGGCTGCGATGCTGGGCGTTCCGGCGGTGGCGTTTTCGCTGAGTCTCGCGGCGGGAACGGGCGATTACGCCAGAGCAAGCGATTTGTGCAAAGGCGTTCTCGAACAATTGGTGCATGATGGACTAGGCAGTGGCGATCTGATCAGCGTGAATATTCCTCCGCTTGTCGATGGAAATCCCAGGGGTCTTATGGTAGCGCCCCAATCAACTGCGGGTATTACCGACGCCTACCTTGGCGCGGTTGACGCAAACGGGTACGAACAGTACCGGTTGGGGAGCAATTACTCTTTCGGTCGACAGGACGACAGCGATGTGTCGGCCCTGAGTGAGGGGTACATGACCGTCACTCCGCTGCACATCGACATGACGAACCATGACAGGCTTATCGCCCTGCGACGCAAAAAGTGGAAAACCCCCAAGGTCGATTGATCCACAAGAATTACCCGGTTTTGCCCTTTACCCGGGCATGTTGACTTTATGGCGCAAGGTTTCTACGCTTCGGGCCTGTAGATGGAGCTGTCATCATGAACCAGGAACAATTGGCGGTGGCTGTCATAGGCGCGGGCGAACTGGGCAAGGAGGTCTTGGAGATTCTCACCCAGTGCCGTCGTGCAAAGATTGTCGGCATATCGGATACAGACCCGGTCGTCGCGCAGCAGGCGGCGAGTACGTTCTCGGTTCGCCCTTACAGCGACAACAGGCTTATCCTTACATCAACGAATCCGCAGGTGGCGTTTCTGTGCGTTCCGCCCCAGGCAACGACCGAGATAATTCCCACGTGCGTGCGGCGAGGAATTAACGTGTGGAAACGCCTTCCAGTCGCCAGGAGCCTTGCGGAGGGAGCGGGTCTGGTCAGGCCGATGCTCAAGGCAAATCTCAAGTTTGTCGTTGGAACTCAGCGCAGATTCGCCGGTGGATACGAAACCGCGTGGAGATGGCGAAAGAGACTCAATCAGGTCTTTCTTGCCCAGGCGCATTATCTGTTCAACTGGGGAGGAGGGCTCGGGTGGCATGGGGACAAATCGGCTGCCGGTGGAGGGGCGCTGATGGAGATTGCCTATCATCCAATCGATCTTCTGGTGTGGATGCTCGGGCTTCCCGAAGAAGTCTACGCCGTCAGCGCCACAGGCGCCAACGCCGGAAAGACCATCCATGGCACACGCCAACCGGTATACGATACCGACGACACGGCGGCGGCTATTTTAAAATACCGTAGCGGAGTGATGGCAAGCGTGGTGACAACACGATGCTCGGGTCCGGTGAGCGAGGAACTTCGCCTGCACGGGCAGGAAGGTTCGATAACGGCAAGCGCCGAATCCTGCTCGCTTCGAGGTCCAGACGGAGAAACGCTCGACCATTACACATCCCCGCATGTCGCGCTTGGGCCTATGCGGGCACAGATAGAGGCGTTTTTGGAATCGGTCGCCACCAACGCCTCGCATTACCACTGCTCTGCCCTTGAGAATCTGCTCGATCTGGCGGTGATAGAGACGGCGTATCTGTCAAACCGCACCAGCCAACCAGAGCACCCAGCGAGATTGCTTCAGAATCACGGACTCAGCGTTGAGCAATGCCTCTCGCTTCGACCGGTGGTCGATTTGTGAGCCCGCATTGACCATCACGACGTAGTATAACGAAGGGCAATCAAGCAGTCGGAGACATCGATGAACCTGGAAGATATTCCCGAACCCGCAGAGACAACACGCGACAAGCTCAGCCGATGCGTCGAGATAATCAAACTCTCCCCCAAAGCAGGAGTCGCGTTTTCGGGCGGGGTCGACAGTACGTTTCTGCTGGCCATAGCGGCGCGTGCGCTGGGCAAATCGAACGTAGTGGCTTTTATTGCCGATTCCCCCTCGCTACCACGCGTCGAGCTTGAACAGGCCCGCAGACTAGCACGCGACCTGGGCGTCGAACTGGTGGAGTTCTCAACCGACGAGATGTCCGACCCGCGATTCACCACCAACAATCCGAGACGATGCTACTATTGCAAGCTCGCCATCTTCGGTAAGCTCAAGCAACTGGCCCTGTCACGCGGGTTGGGCGTCGTCCTGAGCGGCGCTAACGCCGACGACACATCAGACTATCGCCCCGGCCTGGAAGCCAGCGACGAACTGGACGTTCAAAATCCGCTGATGGACGCAAACCTGGGCAAGGATGAGATACGGGCGCTTTCACGCGAGATGAACCTGCCCACATGGAACAAGCCCGCAATGGCCTGCCTCGCGAGCAGAATTCCCTATGGACAAAAAATAACTCCCGAGTTGCTTGGAAGAATCGAACGGGCGGAAGAGGTTTTGAAGACCCTCGGTTTCGCCGCTTGCCGTGTCCGCAGCCACGGCGACGTCGCCCGGATCGAAATAGAGCCCGCCCATTTTTCGCGTGCTCTGGAACTACGCGAACGAATAAACGCCGAAATTCGTGCATGTGGGTATGTGTATATTTGCCTTGATCTTCAGGGCCTTCGCACCGGCTCACTGAACGAGACTCGCTCACTGAACGAGACTCGCGACGCCCACACCGCCAGTGACTGAATCAGGCTCACAGCGACCTAATCATGTCTGAACCATTGTCTGATGGGCTTCTGCCCGGCGTCTATTTGCTCGGGTTGAAAGTATCCCTTCTTGTTCACTTCTGCGAGGGTTTCCTGGATAGCTTCGCGCAGGAGGTCGAGCTCAAGTGCCGCTGATCTTAGACGACTGCCTGGAATATTACCGCACAGGCCGATGTAGTCGTAATTGGAACTGCTAGGGCTGTTCCTGACGATCCAGTCGCGGGCATCCCAAAGATGGTTGTCGATCAACTCCAGAAGGTCGCATTCCTCACCGGCGTTGGGACTGTTACGAATCACCCAGGAGGCATGACGAAGCAACCACAAATACTCGTAGTCTTCCATGCCTTCTCGCATAAGCTCCGCCCGTATGCATGAGACTACTTCTTCATCGTTTGGTGGGGGATATACAAGATTTCCATCGCCGGGAACAATGAAGGTCTTGCTGAACCATTCATCTGGATTCCATGGCTTCTTCTGCCAGAACATGTTGCTCCAATGCTCGATCATGGGCAGATCGGCGTACCATGCGTGCAGGGGGTCGAGCCTGTGGTTGATTGCCTCCCTGTCCATGAGGATGTTGTAGCTGTTGTCGGTTGTCAGCGCCACTGCCTTGCCGTAATTGACTGCCTCCACCGTCTGCATGCGAGGCATTGGGGAATTCAGGGTCGCATACGACCGCCCGGGCCAGATATCCACCACCGAGAGAAGTTCCCGGTCGAAGGGCCAGGCGCTGACAAAAATCGGCATTCCGTGCAGAACAGGCCTGATCGTCCTGATGGCGACGTTGAGCGTCTTTATGGGAAGATCTTTGCTGCTACCGTCGCCGCGCCGGGCGTGGGGCATGATAGGCTCGTCGCCCGCGTACCAGACAAACCGCTCCAGGGGCCAGTCGTACTTCCGGGCCATTTCAACATAGGCCTTCAGATACCCGCGAACGTGGAGTATCTTCTCCATGCCCTCTTCAGTATCGGGGTCGAGCCAGTGTTTCTGAGTGTGTCCAATAAGACGCTGAATCCACAATACGTCGAACGTTCCGGGGAATTCCTGCCTGAACTGCTGAAAGTACCTGTTGACGTCCTCGCCATTGAGAACGTGATATTCACCCTGGTCGTCTTTTCTGATCACCGGCCTTGGGAAGATGGCACCGGGCTGAATTCTATTGCGATGGTACCACTTGTAGTACTTCCTGTATATCTTCGCCTGTTGCTCGACGGGCCAGTTGAACAGATCGGGGTAATGACTGCTTCTGTTCCAGGGTCGAAACTCGATCATGCTCGCCAGGTGGGGTCGCAGCGGAATTGGGAAATTCCACACTCTTGCCGGCAGCACAAAGCGCGCCAGCGTCCTGTCGCCAGACATGACGGCGCAGCGCATCATGAACGGTCCCGCCGTCGCCTTGCGGGTGGCGTGAAGGGTCATCCAGAAAGACTGACGCCCGCCGGCCTCGATGTCAAACGCGGGATCGTTGTGCAGCGGATCCGGAGTCAACCCCGCGCGGACACGGCTTCTTTTGATATCCACCAGACCCACCGGCTGACACTCGTACGAAACGCCTTGCGGCAGGCCAATTATTCTTACTGTGACTGCGGGCAGGGGCTTGTCTGAACACACCACCATCTGAAACGGCTCGTACTCGCCAAGCCCAAAACCTATTGACCTGACCTCGCCGCCCATCTCGTCAAAGGGATCGTTCGGGTACACCTTGAAATGATTGGAGACGAAGTACACGCTCAGGCCGGGGGCTTTATGCAGCAGATGCGCGGGTATTGTGTGCTCGTCTGTCGCCTCGGAACCTTCGATAATCTCTGTTTGAGGGGGATCGTCGGCGAATCCGTTCGATGCGGCGATCAGAAGAACGACTGCGAGACGCAGCGATTGTGATCTAACTGTCATGTGTACACCTCTATGTACCGCGGATGTTTCAAAAAAAAGCTGCTCACGTTCAAGGACGGGGCAACCAGAGTGACAGATCGCTTAACTCGTCTTCGTCAAACGACTCGCAATGGCCATCTGCCATCACGGCGTTTGCCCTGCCATTGTGTATGTAGTGGGGGGTTGGGGTCATGGAATACGACTTCAGCCATATCTCATGGGCAACCTCTGTGCGATGAGCGCCCCACCCCCAACGAGGGTCTGTGTTCCACAGCCCGTCTCCCGTGGCGTCGAGAGCGAGCAGTTTCTTTGATGGATCCAGTATTTCGCTTTCCCGGACATTCGGCAGACCCTTCGCGTTGCCCTCATTCGCTTCACCTGACATTCTACCGAGGCGGAACCCCATTGACTGACAGTATGGGTTGCCTTTCGACCTTCCCAGATCCGGGTTTGCTTTCGTCA
>CAZWAT010000189.1:0-5371 GCA_964632015.1 uncultured Planctomycetaceae bacterium | reverse complement strand
CGAACGAACAAGTGCCGCTACCGCCCGATCCAGCCTCAAAACCTGACCCGCGCCAGCCTACCCGCCACCCATCCCTCGCCACGCAGCCCGAAATCAAATCAACAACGCAACCGGCTCTCCACATCGCGCCAACTGGAATTTTCGCTAGATAATGAGCTAATGAAAACAGCACGTTCAGGCCGAATAGATATTCTAGCCGCGATTTGGCGATTCCCAAATTACTGGCGAAAATAATCTTGCCCCCAAGGCGGTCATCTGGTAGCAAGGGCTGCAGGTTCCAAGGTGATCGGGCGATAGCTGCCCAAAAACACGGGCAGCTTTACGGGGCAGTACTGATCGCCGGATTCAGGGAAAGAACATGCTGGGTATCGAAGACACATATGTTTGGGCTGGTTATCTTCTGTGCATCGCCAGTGCGGCGCTTTGCGTGATATACGGCGTAATCAACTGGAACAAAGGCGACGAACCGGTCAAAGAAGAAGATGTCACCTGGGTTGAGGAAGAGAAGAAGATAGAAGACGAGATTTGAACTCTTCATCTCTCTGAACCGGTGCCGTCAATAGCTTTCATCGAACAGTCGTTGTAGTTGTATTTCTGTATTTTGAGCTGGTGTGACTTGTTTTCACAGTTGGCTTGATATGTGGACATTCAAGTCGATTTTCCTAGATTTGTCGTGTTTTGCAGGCTATTGAAGAAGGAGCGAAGCCATGAAAATGTGTCGCAATGTATGGTTGTTGGTGCTGTCTGTAGGAATCGTCTGGTCGTTTATGGTGGGGATGCCCTCAACGGCGTTCGCACAGGCGGGAGCGTCGGCTGCGGTTGCCGAAACAACGCCTGAACCAGTTGGTGCAGACAGCTCAGCAAGTGCCGATAACTGGGCGGATTTCGTGGCTAGAACAAAAAAGCCCGCTCCATGGTTCACCTGGGGTGGAGATGTTCGACTCAGGGAAACCTACGCTACCGCGACCACTACTATCGCGGATGCCCATTTTCAGCGTTTTCGCACCCGGTTGTGGGCTACGATCACCCCAATTGAGGATATTGACCTTAACTTCCGCCTGGTATACGAGCCCAGGCATGTCTGCAAACCTGACTCAAGTGATTCATGGGTGAACAATGAAGCGTTATTCGATATCTTCAACGTGACATGGCGCAACGCCTTTGGTCAGCCGTTGAGGTTCGTCATTGGTCGTCAGGACATCTTCTTGGGTGACGGTTGGCTGGTGGCGGAGGGCACGCCTGAAGATGGCTCTCGAACGACGTTCTTCGACGCCGTCAGGGCGACCTATGAACTGCGGGATGTCAATACCGTAATCGACGCCATTTATGTGGATCAGTCCGCAACCGCCGATCGATGGTTCGACCCCTTCTGCAATAAACGCGTGCCCTTGATTGGACAGGACGAACGTGGTGGCTTGGTGTGGGTCCAGAACAAGTCGCTGAAGAACACCGAGATAAACGGATTCTTTATCTACAAACACGATATGCGTGCCAGTGCCCGTCGCGTGGGCAATGCGGTAGGATATTCCGGCAACTCCTACACCTACGGTGGAAGAATCGTTCACGATTTCAACGATAACCTCCAGTTCGCAGGCGATATCGCCCAGCAGCTTGGCGACCGTAATGGCAATACACTGTGTGCATGGGGCGCCAACACCAAGCTGACCTATTTCATGCGGGATGAGTACGACAATCAGATCAGGATTGGTTACGAATACCTCAGCGGCGACAAGCCCGGCACGGGCACGGACGAATCATTCAGCGCGCCTTGGGGTAGATGGGCAAGACTGGGCGATCTGGCTTCATACATGTTTACGGGCGAAAGCCGTATCGCCGACCATACAAACATGCATCGCCTGCAGGCGGGTTGGAGCATCAAACCTGTCGAGCAACTGGAACTGGCCCTCGATTATCACCTGCTCTTCGCAGATCAGAATACCCTGCGAGATTCACGTACCTACTCGAGGAAGGGCGCGTTCAGAGGCCAGCTTGGTACGGCTACGCTCAAGTACAAGCTCAACCAGCACGTCAGTGGACATCTCACCGGCGAGGTTTTCTGTCCGGGCAATTATTACTCGTCGAATAACAACGACGCGGAGTTTTTCCTTAGATACGAGCTGGTGCTTACCTGGTAGGACCAGCTAATGCCATAGTCAAACAAAAGAAAGCCTCGCAAGGAATTGCGGGGCTTTCTTTTGTCCGGAAGATCGCCCACGGCGCGCAAAGCAGTTGTATTGAATCAGGTGGCAGGGTTGTTAGAATGGACGACGCAGGAAGGTGCCTTATCGCCCGGACATTGACATTCTTGGTTCTGCTTGCACAGTTGTGGCTGGTTGGCGTATGCCAGGCGGAAGATCGCCGCGCATCCATTCTTGCCGATGACGACTCCAGTACGATCATCAAGCCCAGGCATCAGCGTGCGAATACATCCAGGCCTCCCCAGGCGCCGGAGGGCATTCACGTTATTGACAGGATTGCAAGGTTTGATCGCCTCGAAAACACGAATTGGTATACCGTCAGTTTTGAGGATCAGCCTGATCTGCCCAAGCTTGAACCCATGCTGGTCTTGCCTAATGACCTGCTGGAGCACATTGAACCTCTCCTCCGATCGCAGCCTGGAATACTGCTGAAGATTTGTGGCGAAAACAGCCTCTATCGAGGCAAACAGTTCATCTGGCTGACAGAGTCCTCGCGTGTGGATTCTGAAGACAAATCAGTCGACGCTGGCGGGGATGCGGATGATTATAGTGCCAAAGATCAGGAGCCTGAGGACGAGCCCAAGGCAAGCCCTGCTGGATCAGAAGATCTAGTTTCCCGCAGCGAGACCGAGGCGGGCGCGATTCTTGAAAACATGGCTGCACAACGTCCGGGCAGGCGTATTCTGATGCCCGACGAACAGGACAAACAGCGTCCTATTGGACGCGGACGAGTCAATCCGACCCGGCAGACCATTAAGCCCAAGCATTCAATGGTGATCGATCGGGTGGTGAGAATCCTGCCCGAACAGAAGGAGGGCTGGTGGTCGGCCTACTTTGAGGGCGACAATACGCTTCAGGAGCCACCGATTCGTATTCTGCCTGGTCGAATGCTCGAACGAGCAGAAGCATTAGTCACAGGATCTCGAGGCGTCGCGGTGCGGTTCCGGATCTCAGGCATGGTGACTGAGTATAATGGCAAACAATATCTTGTACTTCGCAAATTGTTGCAAGAGCACGACTTAGGCCAATTCTAGCTGTTTCGATTTGCTCGCTCTCGGGCCGGCACAACAGACACAACATATGCTGACTTTCCTTTCACCATGGTTCGGGCTTTTGGCGGTACCAGTCATCGTCGCTGGGCTTGTGGCGTTGTTTAGACCGGGTCGTGCATTGGTTGTTGTTGGAAGCCTCTCGCTTTGGCGATCCGCATTCAAGCGAGCAAGCACGGCGAAGAAGACCAGCAGGCGAGCAACATTGGGATGGTTGTTGCTGCTGGTCGGTGCGTTGTCTGCGGTGTGCGCCCTTACGCAGCCAAGTCTTCAACGCGGGGTAATCCGTAGGCACGTCACGCTGGCGATTCATGCCGGCGTTGAATATGCGACTCCTGGTGGCCGGGACGAGCTGATTCGTGCCGGCTGTGAGGTTGTTGACCGGTTGGAAGCTGCCGACCGGGTCTCGCTGCTTTTGCCCGAACGACCGGCGGGGGAGTGGCTTTCACGCGGTGAAGCGAGGACGGCGATGCGACGGCTGGAGATTATACCGGTCAAGGCTAGCGATATTGTTCTTGCTCCAGCGATGGATGAATCCCAGCATACCTGCCATATCGGCCCGGGGGGCATTGCGTCCGAAGGTCCCAATGTGAGCGTTGTATCAGTAAGCCCGGCGATGGCGCCTGTCGTAATACGAGCGTTTGATGCCGTGGAAGTAGACTCCGCCTCGCGTGTCTTCGTAGGGTTGACCAGCACAAGCGATGCTGAATGGAACGGCACACTTCGGGTGAGTTCCCTTAGTGGCGATGTGATCGATCAGGTTCTTTCACTTGGGCCTGGGCAGGCGTTTGACAGAACCTTCGCCATGCCAGTTGGACAAGGTTACGTGGCCAAGATCATAACCCCGGATGGGGAGGTGGTTGATGCGGCGTACATCGCCAGACAATCGCGCCCTGATCTGAAGCTGGGGCTGTTGGGTGATGATGAACCTGTTATGACTCGCTTTGCCGCCTTTGTCGAGGGCGCAACGCTTGTGACGCGGTGGAGCGATGCTGACGTGGTAATTTGCAACAACATCGCTCCTCCTTCAGGCAAGCCGGCGGTGGTTATTAATCCCCCGTCTCCTCCTGGGGGCTGGGTTGCACGTGAGTCTGTCGACAACGCCGTTCTGGAGCCGCCACTTGCAAGATGGAATGCGCAGGATCCTGTCCTTGAAGGTGTGAATCCCGCGGGGATTGCGGTTAAGCACTTGCCTTTGTGGCGCCGAACTGGAGAAGGAACTTCCCCAATCATCTTTGAGTATGACGGGGGCGTGGTGATGACGCGTACGCCCGATGGCCAATATCCGCCACGAGTATATATCTCGTTCGCCATCTCTGCCGAGAACACCAATGTTATGACTAACCCCTCAGCCATATTGGTGCTGGCACGAGCCGTCGATGTCGTAACGCCCTTGTCCAAAGTAAAAGATTACTCGTTTTCAAGTCCCGCGGATCTGGTGGGAATCACATGGGAGCCGCTGGTATCCTTCCCCCGCTCCTGGAGCGAAAAGTACCCCGCCAAGGGGCTTTATCGCGACAATGATGGGCGGATTCATGCAGTGTCGTTGGTGGGGCTTGGTCTTGATTCCGTTGCGACAACTGAAGATCCCTCCGAGCAGGCAAATCGCATTCAGTTTCCCGATGGCGAATTTTCTCGGGTTCCAATCAATCTGTTCGTTCCGTTGTCGTTGTTGGCGGGTATATGCTGGATAATCGGCTGGGCCGTTCTACGATTTTCATAATGGCTCCGAAAGAATTCTGATGGTGAACTCGCAGAAAAAGACGGCGATGCTGTGGAGCCCCGCCCAGGGGCGGAAGGTTCAATGCATCCTGTGTGCACACCGATGCCTGATCAATCCGGGTCGGCTTGGGCGATGTCGTGTGCGACTCAACGAGGACGGGGAACTCAAGAGCCTTAATTACGCCATGTTAGTGGCGATGAATGTAGATCCTGTCGAAAAGAAGCCATTGTTTCACTTTCTGCCGGGCTCGCCAAGTCTCTCAATCGCCTGTGCGGGCTGTAATTTTCAATGCGAATTCTGCCAGAACTGGCAGATATCCCAAATCCCCGGTGATGGTCGCATCGAGGGGCAGTTCACCAGTCCGGCGGATGTGGTAACCGCAGCCATCGATAGCGGGTGCC
>CAZWAT010000188.1:0-5441 GCA_964632015.1 uncultured Planctomycetaceae bacterium | reverse complement strand
AGAAACTCCTGATATTCCATGTCGACACCTTTACTTGATTTCGATCTTCCTGGGTCTGCTTTCTTCGGTCTGGAGCATTTCCAGATGCAGCACCCCATCTGACAGGTGCGCCTGCACGCCGGAAGAATCCACCGGGCAGGGCAATGTGAACGCCCGCTCCACTCGGGTATAGCGTCGCTCGTGCAGGTGCTGGGTGCCCTTCTTTTCGGGCTCCTTGCGTTCGGCGACGATGCGAAGCATGTTCTGGTCGAGCTGTATTTCTATTTCATCCCTGCTGAAGCCCGGCAGTTCGGCATCGACCACCAGCTTGCCTTCCTCTTCACGAATATCTACGGGATATCCAAACTCGCCCTGCTCTTCATCCCACCAGGGTTTCATGAAACGTTCGAAAATACGATCGATGGGCCAATCCTCGGATCTGCGTCGTCTTACTGAAACCGGAAGCATGTTTTCTCTCCTGATGTCATCTCTATCTGCCAGTCAACAAACGATTCGACTAATTCTAGGCCCCGTCCGCTTGCCATGTGCCTGGGTGATGTCTGAATTGACGGTAGAGGATTGTAGCGGTTGGTTCCCGCCGCATCGGTGGTTCTGGTAGAATCGGCATCTCGCACAAGCGGATACCATGAACATTTTATCGATCATCATTGCTGCCTGCACGGTTTGTACATGTCTGCCTCAGCCCTCGGCTGCGGGCGGGTTTGTGGTATCGCCCTGCCGGGTGAGCGCCTTGTTCGACGGGCGCATCGAACCGGCTGGGAATGCTCGCCAGTTAAGCGTTCGCAATGGGTGGGTGGTGTTCGCAGCTTCGATTTCGTGGGCGCCCCACCAGGCGAATCACCTCATCTCGCTTGAGTTACCCTTGTTTGAGCATGTCGGGGATGACACGGGGCCTTCGCATGTGCTCACCAATGTTCGGCTGGGGAGGGTTTGGTGTTCTTTTCAGGATGGCGTATACAGGCCCGATGTTATTGTGCCGCTCAAGCTCGGAACCACTTTCGATCTGCCATGGCGGCGGAACAACATTCCGAGTCAGCAATCCCAGACTATAGTTATCGAGGTCTTTGTGCCTCCTGACGCACGAACGGGCGTTTACAAAGGCAGGCTGGAATTGTTTCACAAGGGCAGGAGTGTAGCGGGGCTGGCCATGAGTCTTGAGGTTGCTTCTGTGACCCTGCCGGACAAAGCCGACACGCCCATGCAAACCCCACCATCCTCAGCGAAAAACCTTTGGCATGAGTGTGTTGTAAATGCGCTTGCGGGGAAAATGGAACGCATACCCGCACAACCGCCCAACCGTGACGGCAGGCCGATGGGCATAGACAACAGCGTGCGAAGCATCGATCACATCGCCTTTCGCGCCGGAATACAGGATGCGAACCTGATTGACATGTTGGCGTCCCGCCCTGGGTGGAACCTGATGCGCATCGCCAGGATGACGCAATTATTGGTTTCGGCAGGCGATGCCCAGGGGCTTCGATTGTTCCTTATCCGCGAGCTTTCAGGTGCGAATGAATGACAACAGGCCCCGGCGCGTGGTCGCCGCGCCGGGGCCTCGGGGTTCATCGTTTGTGATTGTCAGTCACCGTTACCGTTGTTGCCAACATCGCTTTGCATACCCCGGGGCATGGCGATAACGCCGGTTCTGGCAAGCTCGCGTATGCCGTAGGGCTTGACGAGTTCGACAAAGGCTTCGAGTTTGTCCTCGGGGCCGGCAAGTTCGACAAGCAGGCTGTTGCGCGCAACGTCAACAACCTTACCCCGGAACAGATTCACAAGCTCCACCACCTCGGTTCGTTTCTCGGATGGGGCGTGAACCCGCAGAACCATCAGGTCGCGCTCGATATAGCTGACGTTGACGAAGTCACGAACCTTGACCACGGGAATGAGTTTCTCGAGTTGCTTTCGCACCTGCTCAAGGACGCGATCATCCCCGACGACAACGATAGTCATCCTCGACAATTCAGGTTCTTCAGTTCGCCCGACGACGAGCGAGTCTATGTTGAATCCCCTGGCCGCGAACATTCCCGCGACGTGAGCGAGCACGCCGGGCTGATTCTGCACCAGGGCCGTTATGACATGTCTCATGTTATCCACCTTCAACCTCGATTCAGGCAAGTTTGCCAAGTTCCATTTCATGCAGGCTCTTGCCCGCGGGGACCATCGGAAAGACGTTCTCTTCGGGTTCGACCTTCACATCGACCACGACCGGACCGGGGTGCTTGAGCGCCTCGTTCAGGCCGTCAGCAAGTTCGGCACGCTCGCTAAGCGTTATGCCCTTCGCGCCGAACCCCTCGGCAATCAACTTGAATTCCGGACACGGGTGGGGTGTCGCCGAATATCGCCTACCGTAGAACATCTCCTGCCACTGCCGAACCATTCCCAGGTAGTCGTTATCCAGGACGATCCACTTGACGGGTTGGTCGTACCGAACCGCGGTGATGATCTCGACCATTGTCATCGAGAAGCTGCCGTCGCCGTCTATGTCGATGACGGTCGAGCCAGGATTGCCAAACTGTGCGCCGATGGCAGCAGGCACGCCGAAACCCATCGTGCCCAACCCCCCGGAGGTGATAACCTGCCTGGGGCGGCGCCACTTGTAGAACTGGGCGGTCCACATCTGGTGCTGTCCCACTCCGGTGGCGACTATCGCGTTGCGGTCTGTCAGGCGCGAAACCGTATCGATGACCTCCTGGGGCTTGATGTTGCCCTTGGCCTCGTAACGGAACGGGTAACGCTCTTTCCATTTTGCGATCTGCTCAAGCCACGGCGTGCGATCGACCTCCTTGATGAACTCGATCATGCGCTTAACGCTGTCCCTGGCGTCGCCGACGACGGGAATATCAACCTTGATGTTCTTCGAGATCGACGCGGGGTCGATGTCCACGTGTATTATCTTTGCCTTCGGAGCAAAAGTGGCGACATTGCCCGTCACTCGGTCATCGAACCGCGCACCTATGGCGATAATGCAGTCGCTGTCCTGAACCGCGTAATTCGCCGCTGCCGAGCCGTGCATGCCCAGCATCTGAAGAGCAAGCGGGTCGGTTTCGTCAATCGCGCCCATGCCCATCAGGGTTGTGGTGACGGGGAGCTTTCCCTTGTGGACGAGATCCCGCACCACCTGCGACGCTTCGGAGATAATCACTCCACCACCGACATACAGCACGGGCCTCTTGGAGGCGTTTATCGCCTCGGCGGCAAGCTTGATCTGCCTGATATGGCCTGTTGTGCGGGGCTTGTAACCGGGCAGCCTCATTTCGAGATCGGGCTCCTCGTCGAGTTTGCCCACGGTCGCGTCGATAGCAATATCCACAAGCACCGGCCCGGGCCTGCCGGTACGGGCAATGTGGAAAGCTTCCTTCATCGCACGCCCGAGATCTTCAACACGCTTGACGAGACAGTTGTGCTTGGTGATCGGGCGGGTTATTCCGGTCATATCGGCTTCCTGAAAGGCATCGTTGCCAATCAGGGCGCTTTTGACCTGCCCGGTAAACGCGACCATTGGAATCGAATCCATGTGGGCGTTCGCCAGTCCCGTGACGAGGTTGGTCGCACCAGGCCCGCTGGTGGCTATAACCACGCCGGTCTTCCCGGTCGAACGGGCGTACCCATCGGCCATATGCGCCGCCCCCTGCTCATGCCGGGTAAGCACGAACTTGATGGGCGATTTGTACAGCACGTCGAATATCGGAAGAACCATACCCCCTGGGTACCCAAAGAGTATATCAACGCCCTCATCCTGAAGGAGCTGGTCGAACATTTCCGCGCCTGTCTTGCCTAGGAGCGATGCTTGTCCGGATTGTCCATTCTGTTGTTGTGTCATTGTCATTTCCTTGGTTTGTCGGATATTACTACGATCAGCGATTCGGTGGCAGATAAATCCCAATTGGAATTATGCGACCGAGGGGGGTAGGGATCAGGGCTGCTTCGCCGGAGGAGCTAGGCAGCCTGAAGTACAACGACGGATAGAAAGGATCCGCCCTCGATGGGCGAAACCATCAGGTTCGATAGGTGTACGAGTTTTTCGGCCTGACTCATGTAGGTATCGTATTCCTGCAAGCAGCATGTGTCAAGACATGCGTAACTTTTTTCATTCCACGTCTTCTTCGGCCGCACGCCCTTTGGACGTGAGCAATAAGCACATATCGTACGTATGATCTTGATACCCTCATCAGGGTCTGATAGATTGACCCAACTTGAAATCTAACGAGGAGATAATAGAGTGAACGACCAACTTGCATACGCGATGATCACCCCCTACAGCCTCTACAAAAGCCGGACGGGCGGCATCATCGGAAGGCTCCTGGCGCACGCCAGGCTCGAGTTTGTGGGCGCGAGAATGTTCGTGTTCTCAGATGAATTCGTCAACAAATACCAGAAGGTCATCTGCCCTCCGGACATGGAAAGCCCGCTTGCCGAGGCGTGGCACAAGTACATCGATGAATCCCTGAGAACCAACAACCCGTGGGGATACCTCCCCCGGTGCATGGTGCTGTTGTTCAGGGGCCCCAACGCGGTGAGACACCTTAAAGAAGATGTCATCGGCGGATTCACCGATCAACCCGTTGGCGATACCATCCGCGGAACCTACGGTGACTTCATTCACGATGACAACAGCATTCGCTACTTCGAGCCGGCCGTCATCACCTGCCCCGATGCCGAGCTGAACGACCAGCATCTCAAGCTTCTTGCGGACTACTCATGCAACGACGGAGGCCTGCTTGACGGGCGGATCAAGTATGACGAAGACAACGTCGAAGTCTCGCTTGTCATGCTCAAGCCAGACAATTTCGAACGCCGAAGCCGACGACCTGGAAATATCGTGGACGCCTTTAGCCTGACCGGACTGAGAATCGTCGGATGCCGCCTTTTCAACATGACAGTGGCGATGGGACAGGATTTCTACGGCCCGTTAAAGGATATATTCGTTCGCAAACTCAAGGGTAATATAGCACAGGAAGTCTACCAGCGGATGCACAATGCCTTCAGCTTTCCGTTCACGATGGTCGACGCCTCGGTCGTCGCCGATATGCTCGCCGAGAGAAACGCCATCACCGAATTCAACCGCATTGTCGAATACATGACAGGCGTAAATCCAGACGAGGTGGACGAGGAACAGGCGAAAACCGCCAGCAGAACAAAGTGCCTTGCGTTGCTCTATGAGGGTTCCAACGCCATCAACAAGATCAGGAACGTGCTGGGATCGACCGACCCCACCAAGGCCGAGCCCGGAACCGTTCGAAGCGACTTCGGCAGAGACCTCATGCGAAACGGGGCACATGCTTCCGACAGCATCGAAAGCGCCGATCGCGAGCGAAACATCGTAGGCCTGCACGACAAGGAGACCGACTGCGATTTCGCAAGGAACATCCGCACGTACCTGGAAGGCAGATAGATAACATGGCGCCTCAACCCCGGATCGAAACCATCCCGCTGGGCCC
>CAZWAT010000187.1:0-5456 GCA_964632015.1 uncultured Planctomycetaceae bacterium | reverse complement strand
GTCACCCTTTCGAGGGGTAGTGAATATGAGAGCGTGTTTATTGGCAGGCGTGCTGTCTGGGGGGCTCCTTGCTGGTTGCAGCAAGGTCGTTACCTTGACAGTGACAAATAATCTTTCCTCCCGGGCGGACATGGATATCCAAGGCCCATTCCGCGGGTCATCCGATTTCGGATGCGTCACCGCAGGTGGTGGCAGGGTTACCTATGACCTGGTGATTCCAAGGAAAGAGCTTCCCGCTGTGCTGAACTTCCAGGCAGGTCCCTACAGCTTCGAGTACACGGTGAGCAGCCAGACGGAATCGCCGTTGTGGTTGGAAATTGGTCCGGATGGTGTCGACGGACCCCGTCCCGCCAGATACCCGACATATCCGTAACTGCTTGTTGAGCAAGTCTGTTATGATGGCTGCTCGGCGAGTTGCTCTGGAGGACTCCGCCGGATAAGCAACTTTTTTCGACTTTTTGTTTGCATTGACCAAACAAAAGCCATACATTCTTTTCGAGCGTGAGCAGGACTCACATCAAGGAGAAAAGAATGGCCAAATCGGCAAAGGCAAAGCAGGAAGCTTCGAAGTCAACGGCGGACAATGACAAACGCAGAGAGGCTGCTCTCGACGCTGCGCTGAAACAGATCGAGAAGAACTTCGGGGCCGGTAGCATCATGACGCTCAGTTCGGATCAGGTGCATTCCGTGCCTGGAATCTCGACTGGGGCATTGAGTCTTGACATCGCGCTGGGCGGTCAGGGTATGCCCCGTGGGCGAATATGCGAGCTGTATGGACCCGAGGGTTCTGGCAAGACCACCCTGGCGCTTCACGTTATCGCCAGCGCCCAAAAGGCCGGCGGTGTGGCTGCGCTTATTGATGCGGAGCATGCGTTTGATCCTACATGGGGCAGAAAGCTGGGTGTTCAGCTTGATGACCTTTTGGTTTCGCAACCGGACAGCGGCGAGCAGGGTCTTGAGACCTGCGAACTGCTGGTGCGTTCAAACGCCGTGGATGTGATAGTTGTGGACTCGGTAGCCGCGCTTATTCCAAGGGCGGAAATTGAAGGAGAGATGGGCGATCAGCACGTTGGGCTTCAGGCCAGGCTGATGAGCCAGGCGATGCGCAAGCTTGTTGGAGCGATCTCCAAAAGCAAAACATGCGTCATCTTCATTAACCAGATCCGTATGAAGATTGGTGTCATGTTCGGAAACCCCGAAACTACTCCGGGGGGGAACGCCCTGAAATTTTATAGCTCGGTTCGCATCGACGTGCGAAGGATAAGCACCATCAAGGAAGGTGATCAGGCTGTCGGCAACCGCGTTCGTGCCCGCGTTGTGAAGAACAAGGTCGCGCCGCCGTTCAGGTCGACAGAGTTTGATATCATGTTTAACAATGGCATAAGTTACCAGGGCGATCTGCTTGACCTGGCCGTCGAAAAGGGCATTGTGGACAAGCAGGGCGCATGGTACAGCCATCAGTCGGTCAGGCTTGGGCAGGGCAGAGAACAATCAAAGAAATTCCTGGCCGAGAACCCTGATCTTGCACAGGAAATTCATCAGGCGATTCTCACAAAAGGCGCCGAAAACAAGGAATGACGCGTGTGATTGCGGGGCAGCACAGCCGGCGCTTGCCCTGCCGGTGATAGTCGAATGATGCAGGCGAATATCGGCCTGGTGCAGGATCTACCGCTTTACCGCGACCCTTTGTCCCTGCGCATGACTTGTCTGATGAAATCGCCTTTCGCGTGGGTGTACGCAACGCGATCTGCCTTGTGTTCAGCCACAAGACGGTGCTTAAGTTCCGCGTACTCCCCTGCAATGTGTGCATGGGTTCTAAGAATGTCCCGGAATCGCAGTTCTTTGTCCTTGAAGCCAATCTCGCCGAAGTGAAGATGATGTGTCCGACGCCCGTCTTTATCGCGTCTGATGCACCATGTGTACCATGGCGGCACGTCGTTGCCTGATGTCGGCCGCCAGAAACAGTCGTATCCCTGTGGTTCAAGTATCTGTGGCACGAGGATCTTCGCCCGGTCAACATCGTTGACCTCGATTACCATGTCAACGATGGGTTTGCCGGCGAGCCCGACAACAGATGTGCTTCCGAAATGCTCAATGCGGATAATCATGTCATGCGGCATGCATCCAAGCAGATGCTCTCGCTCCTGCTCAAACAGCGTTCGCCACCCAAGGTCATACGCCACGACCTGAACATGCTCGGCGGTGACTCGCTTGATCTTCTCTTCCAAGGTCTCCATAATGGCGATAATATCAACACGAGCACGCTTCAGAAACCCTTAACTGGCCAAGTCTCACGCCGCCGCCAATTGCCCGCAACATGGAGTCTCTGCGCAGGCGCGGGCTCAGACTGTTGTTTTACGACACAGTTTGTTAACTTAAGGTATTGCCGGGCCAGTGCACGAGCCGGAATGAGTACTTACTATGCTTCAGCGAAAAGGCGCCCGTGCCACTCAGGAGCTTGCTATGCTTACACAATCAATGTCCCAATCCGATTTCAACCTGCTTAATGCGGCCTCGCAGACAAAGATATTGTCGGAACTTCTCTACGATAATGTGCTGCCGTTTTGGCTTCGCCACGGCATAGACCCGCAAGGCGGCATCAGCAACTGTCTTACCGACGACGGAGAGGTGGTCAGTCACGACAAGTGGTTGTGGAGCCAATGGCGCGCGGTATGGGTTTTCAGCAAGCTTTACAACAATACCAACGACAGCAAGTGGCTTGAGATTGCAAAGCATGTCTATGGGTTTGCACAGAAACATGGCTGGAATACGGATGCGAAAGGCTGGAATCTCAGAATCGCTCGCGACGGATCTGTGCTTGATGGGTACAAGAGCATCTATTGCGACGGGTTTGCCATATATGGGCTGACCGAGTTTTTCAAGGCCACCAACGACGCGCAAGCCATGGATCTTGCGAAACAGACTGCCGACGCGGTCATGATCAAGCTTGCATTGCCTCACGAGCGGATTCCGCATTTTCCATATCCCATTGAACAGGGTACGCGAGTGCATGGTTTGCCCATGATCTTCTCGCTGGTCTTCTGGGAGCTCGGACAGGTGCTCGGTGACCAACGATATAAAGACTATGCCCTGAAGTTATCGACTGAGGTTTTTGACAAGTTCTACCGGCCTGATCGCGACGTGATTCTTGAACGCATAGCAGCCGATGGTGGGGAATATCCTTCTCCGCAGGGCACCGCCGTCGTGCCAGGTCACGTAATTGAGGACATGTGGTTTCAGATCCACATTGCCACTGACCGCAAAGATATAGACCGAATTGACCAGGCCTGCCATGTCATTCGCAGACATCTCGAACTAGGTTGGGACGACACCTATGGGGGGCTGCTTCTGGGTGTAGATGCCGACGGTCGCGAACAGGTTGGATGGGAACATCACGACACCAAGCTCTGGTGGCCTCATACCGAGGCGATGTACGCTCTTATTCGCGCATATGCTCACTGCCGTGAGCAATGGTGTGTGGAATGGTATCGGAGGATATGCGAATACGCCTTTGGACATTTCCCGCATCCCAAGGGCGAATGGGTACAGAAACTCGACCGCAAAGGCAAGCCGATTACCACCGTGGTTGCTCTGCCTGTAAAAGATCCTTTCCACCTGCCGCGGGCGCTCATTCTCAGCCTGGAAGCATTGACAGATCTTGCAACCGAATGAGAACAAGGCCAGCAGGATCAGAGATGCAGCTTAGACTACCTGCGTAACCGCTTGACATCACAGTACCAGAAGTTGCCGTCATGCGTGGAATTGTTGAATTTCGCCGAGGTGTGATTCATTTGTTGAATGTTACCGAAGGATGCGATCGAGGCGCTTGCGTCAATGTACGAGACGCAATACTCCGTTCCGGTGTGCGACTGCTGACTATCGGCCTGGGGGTCATCCTCATCGAAGACCAGATCGGCGATCAGCATTTCGCAAGTATCGTAAGGGTCTGGTCTACGGTACGGGCTCAACTCCCTACCCGATAGCGAGCAGAAGTGGGCGCTGTAGGTACTGCGGACATAATCCATCCGATCGAAGTGGCAGGTCAATGCCTTTAAAGCGCGCTGGGGGTCATATATTGACGAGTGGGGCTTGGCAGAAGGACAGAACAGCAGGCCGATTCCCTCAGGACTGGCGGGTACATAATCGTTGCAAACCAGCAGGCCTAGACCCTTGGCCGAAGATTTGTGAATCTTCATCATGCTCAGGTTTCGTGCAAAATTGGGGTAAGTGGTGAAGTCCCCAGCGTATACGCTACCGGCCTTGGATAATGTGCCAAGGTTGAGCAGGCACATGGTTCGGCGGCGCAGCTCACACAAACTCATGCAGGCGGGATAAAGCGTCGTCGCTAAAAACGATAGTAAAGCTAGCACAATGACGGCTTCTACCATGGTAAATCCATTTTTGCGAACCATTCTTGTCGTCCTTGACATTGACAAAGCCTCATATGATCCTATGTTGGATACAAGATATAGCAAATTCGATGTTTATCAAGACCAAATTTTCAAAATTTCACCTCAGCCTTGCAAAATCCCCGCACTGCTCCGTGCCTCTACATTCCCGGCAATCGCTGAATAAATGAACTGTTGAAGCCGGCGTATGTTCCGCACCCGCAAATCGCGCTTGATGCGGGGCAGCCTGTGTGATAATGATTGGGCAGTCCGACCTAGATATGCAAGGCAGAGGTCTGCTCGGACAAAACAGCAGTTCAAGAAGATGTAGTAATGCAAGCAGTAATTGGACGGCGTCGTTGTCTCGACTGATGAACTTCACTATCGGGCATGGAAGACGATTGCCGAAAGCGAAAACCTTCCGTTTGACCGCACCATCAATAACAGACTTCGCGGGGTAAGCAGGCTCAGGAGTCTGGAAATCATCATTCAGAATGCCCACAAGGATTGCACCCAGAAGGACAAGGAAGCACTGGCCGAGCGAAAGAACGCCATCTATCGTGAGTCTCTCAGTGAGCTCGATCCATGTTGTATACTCGAAGGAGTGCAGGAGCTCATTGAAGGTTTGAAGGAAAAAGGGGTGCGTCTGGGTCTGGCTTCGTCGAGCAAAAATGCCCGTTTGATTCTAAAAAAGATTGGTCTGGCTGAGCGGTTCGACGCGATTACTGATGGCAACGACATTGAGCGATCCAAGCCAGATCCTGAAGTCTTTCTAAAGACCTCCCGTAAACTGAATATCAATCCAAGGGAATGCCTTGTAATAGAAGATGCGCCCGCGGGGATAGATGCCGCCATCGCCGCTGGAATGATGTCACTGGCAGTGGGGTCGGCAAAAGAATGTAGTGATGCCGATATGAGTGTTGAGTCCCTTTCGCAAATAGATGTGCAATCCATCACAGAATTGAAAGCTACAAGATGAGTGTGAATATCAACAAGATCATTGAATAAATGTACCTTCAACAAAAGATTGGTCAGATGTTCATAGGTAATCTCTGCGGGGGAGGGAAT
>CAZWAT010000186.1:0-5469 GCA_964632015.1 uncultured Planctomycetaceae bacterium | reverse complement strand
ATAAGGTCGAGTGGATATCCCTGCCCGTTGTTACAAGTTCGCTACCAGAAGGCCTGTCTCCAGGACAGACGCTTTATGCGAGAATTGGAGATCCCACGGGGAGACTCCACCTGCCCGGAACCGGAACATGGATTGTGAATTATGATTTTCACGATGCCGACACGTCCACTGCCGAGGCGGTGGTTTCAACGCGGGAGATTTATCTTCGGGCAATCCGTCAGCCTGTGAATATTCCTTCTGGCACGCCCGCGCGGGTTGAGCAGCTTCTTGTCGAAATGGCCCAGACCCCCCCGAGAACCTTTATTGGCAACTACCCCGCCTGGACAGCCCTTGCGACAACCCCACAGATGGAAGAACTCGCACGCATTGGTGACGACGCATTCGACGCGCTGGTGGCGAATCTTGACCATTACGCGTTGAGACCCGCGGTCATTCAGATACTGGGCGATATGGCAAGTGCCCGGGCGGTGCGTCTCCTGACGGCACTTCTGTGGCGAGAGGATACAGGTCTTCAGATTCAAAGGCTGGTGCTCACCTCGCTTGGGCGAATTGTAAGGCACCCGGAGTCATTCACCATCTACAGCCGATGGCCTCGAGAGGATGCCCGCAGACTCGCCCAGCAGGTCTATGACCTGTCCGGCAGGTAATCACGCCTGCTCTGAACAGAGCGAGCGAACCTCATCCACCACTGCCGAGATCATCTCGTCTGCGGTGACGGTGCGAACCTTCCGGCCCCGACGGTAGATCATCGCCTTGCCCTTGCCTGCACACAACGCGACGTCCGCCGACTCCGCCTCGCCCGGGCCGTTGACCACGCAACCCATTATCGCCACCTTCAATGGCTGACGGATGTCCCCAAGCTCGACCCGCACCTGTTCGACCACGTCGGTTATGTCTGTCTGAAGTCGCCCACATGTCGGGCAGGCGATTAACTCTATGCCCCGCCTGGGCCTGAGCCGAAGACTCGCAAGCAACTCTGCACCCGCAAGCACCTCGTTTACCGGATCGCCCGCGTAGGAAATCCTGATGGTGTCTCCAATTCCCTCACCAAGCAGCCCACCGAGGGCGGCTGCGGTGCGAATGGCGCCCGTCTGGGCGGTTCCTGCATGAGTAACGCCAAGGTGAAGTGGATAATCCCACCTGTTCGCCAGACGGCGATATGTCGCAAGGCATGTGAAGGCGTCGTGACTCTTGGCCGACAGCACCAGATCACAGAAACCCTCCTCTTCGAAAACCTCCAGGTACTCCGCGAGCTTGATTTCCATGAGTTCATCCAGGGGGCGATTCAAATCGGCACGACGAAGCGACTCGTCCGTTCGCTCGACGATCGAGCCCTCATTCACGCCTACCCTGATAGCGACCTTTGCATCACGTGCCGCCGATATGACCTGGCGCACCTGGTGGCGATCCTTGATATTGCCCGGATTGAGGCGGATCTTCGCCACGCCGGCATCTATCGCCTCAAGCGCGCGATCAAAATGAAAATGCACGTCCGCAGCAACGGGTACCGGCGAATTGCGGACAATTTCACCAAGGGAAGCGGTGTCGCTTTTTCCGGGTACCGCGACGCGAACAAGTTCCGCCCCGGCCGAGGCCAGACGCTCGATCTGTGCGATGGTTGCGGACGTATCGCTGGTAGGAGTGTTGGTCATGCTCTGAATCGATACCGGGGCATCAGACCCTATCGTCAGAGTCCCGGCCTTGACGACCCTGGTGACTCGTCGTTCTATCTGAGGTAATATCATACGCGTATTGTACGTTCCCCGGCGATCAAGTGGGACATTCTTCTATTTGATTGATTTTCGGGGTAAAACCTGTTGAATAACCACGACCAAGGCGACTGGCCTCTCGGGAGGAGAATATAACCATGCCACCACAATTTGTTTTTGAGATGAAGGACGTTTCAAAACGCTACGACGACAAGCTGGTTCTTGACCGCATCAGCCTGTCGTTCTTTTACGGCGCGAAGATAGGTATTGTCGGCTCGAACGGGGCTGGCAAGAGCACTCTGCTGCGCATCATGGCGGGCATCGACAAAGATTTTCACGGAGAAACCAACCTCGTCAAGGGTATGCGAGTGGGTTATGTCGCGCAGGAACCACACCTGCATCTCGACAAGACTGTGCGGGAAAACCTCAACCTGGCAATGAAGCCCGTGCACGACCTTGTGGAGCGGTTCAATACCGTCGCCGACCAGATGGGCAGCGCAGAAGGCGACGAAATGGAACGCCTGATGAACGAGATGGGCACGCTCCAGGAAAAGATTGACGCCTGCGACGGGTGGGAAATTGACAGGCTCATCGATATCGCCGCCGACGCGCTGGTGCTTCCTCCCGACGAAATGCCCGTAAAGTTGCTCTCTGGTGGTGAACGCCGACGCGTCGCACTGTGCATGGCGCTTCTGGAAAAACCCGACCTGCTGCTTCTTGACGAACCCACGAACCACCTCGACGCCGAGACTGTGCAATGGCTTGAACAGGCCCTGCGCGAGTACCACGGAACCGTCATCATCGTCACGCACGACAGATACTTTCTCGACAACATCACAAAGTGGATTCTGGAAATTGACAACGCCCGCGGCCTTCCTTTCGAAGGCAATTATTCGAGCTGGCTTGAACAGAAGGCCCAACTTCTCAGGCTCATCGAGAAGAAAGAGACGCAGCGCCAGCGAATTCTCACACGCGAGCTTGAATGGATAAGCACATCCGCCAAGGGTAGAAACCAGAAGAACCAGGCCCGCATCACACGCTATGAACAGCTTGCCAGTTCAAGCGGACCAGACGCCAGCGGCGAGACGGTGATTCAGATTGCTCCCGGGCCCCGGCTGGGGGAGAAGGTGCTCAACGTCCAGAACGTCTGCAAGAGCTACGATGACCAGCCCCTTGTGACTGATTGCAGTTTCGATCTGCCCCGTGGGGCGATAGTCGGCGTGATCGGGCCAAACGGAATCGGAAAAACCACGCTCTTTCGCATGATATCCGGGCAGGAACAACCGGATTCCGGCACGATTGACATCGGCCCGTCGGTGGTTGTCAGTCACGTCGATCAGCATCGCGACGCCCTGGACGATTCACGGACGATTTTCGAAGAAATCACGGGCGGCAGGGATCACATTGAGCTTGGATCTTCCACCGTGCCCGCACGAGCGTATGTGGCAAGGTTCAACTTTCGAGGCCCATCCCAGCAAAAGCCAGTTGGCGAGTGCTCCGGTGGCGAGAGAAACCGAATACATCTCGCCAAGCTTCTCAGGCGAGGCGGAAACCTGATTTTGCTCGACGAGCCCACCAATGATCTGGACGTCGACACCATGCGTGTGCTCGAACAGGCGCTGCTGGAGTTTCCCGGCTGCGCCATGGTTATCAGCCACGACAGGTTCTTCCTCGACAGGATCTGCACGCATCTTCTGATCTTCGAAGGTGCGGGACGAACCCGCTGGTTCCAGGGCAACTTCCAGGCGTACGAAGAAACACTCGCCGCGCAGAACGCCCAGGCGATCGGACGGCGAGCGAAATACCGAAGGCTCTCTCTCAAGTAGCCGCATGCCTAGATGGTTGCGTTGCAATTTGCATGGCGATGCTTAAAATGACAGGCTTATGATCATTAACACTTACAACCTCGATCTTCCCCAGGACGCCGCCGATCTGGAAAAGCTTCGGCGGCGGCTGAGAGATGGTCAACTGGTTTCGTCAGTAACCGACGCAACCGATGTTCCTGACACCGTTCGACGGATTATTGCCGACGTTCAAGATCGGCAGGACGAGGCGCTGGTCGAGCTCACTGAACGATTCGACGGCGTGAAGGTAGGTTCTATTGCTGTCGAGCCCGACACAATCGCCGCCGCAGCCAAGACAGTTGATGCGGATTTTCTGGCCCTGCTCCGGCGAGCGATAAAGAATATCCGCGAGTACCAGCAGTCCATTCTCACCCCCGACCCGCCCGCGCTTGTAAGGGCAGGTCGAAAGCTCGGCGTGCGATACACCCCGGTCGATCGGGTTGGCGTATACGTGCCTGGAGGCAGGGCGTTTTACCCGTCAACTGTCCTGATGACGGTCGTACCCGCACTGGTCGCGGGGGTGAAGCAAATTGCCATTGCCTCCCCGCCCACCAGCAACGGCGATGTGCACCCGATGGTTCTGGCGCTGGCGAGCGAACTTGGAATCGAAGAGGTGTACCGTGTCGGCGGGGCGCAGGCGATCTGCGCACTGGCGGTCGGAACCCAGACCATACCGGCGGTCGATAAGATTGTTGGTCCTGGTAACGCGTTCGTGGCCGAGGCGAAAAGGCAGTTGTTCGGACAGGTGGGTATAGACAGCATCGCTGGACCTTCCGAGGTGCTGATAATCGCCGACGACACGGCCCGGGCCGATTACGTCGCCGCCGATCTTATGGCACAGGCGGAGCATGATCCCGGTGCGGCGGTTCTGGTGACGACCTCGCGTGACCTTGCTACGCAGGTGAACGATGAACTCGAACGCCAGTTGGACAGCTTGTCCCGTTGCGATGCGATAGCGGCCTCGCTTGAGGCGAATTGCTGCATCGCCATCGTGTCAAGTCTGCCGGCGGCGGCGGAGGTTGCAAATCGCTTCGCCACCGAGCACCTTCAGATTATCACCAAAGACGATGACGGCGTGATGAAGCTGATCCGTCACGCTGGGGCGATCTTTATGGGTCAGTACACACCGGTTCCGCTGGGCGATTACTACGCCGGGCCTTCGCACGTGCTGCCAACAGGTTCCACGGCGAGGTTCTTCTCGGCGCTGAGTTGCAACGACTTCCGCAAGGCTTCGAGCGTTATCGAGTACGACGCAACCTCGCTCGACGCCGATGCCGATGACGTCGCCAGCTTCGCCACGCAAGAAGGGCTCACAGCACACGCCAACGCGGTGCGGATAAGAGGCGGAAGTGATTAACGCACAACACATTTTTCGCGAAAACATTCTTAGAATGCCTCCTTACGTTCCCGGAGAGCAGCCGCCCGCCGGCACTAAAATCATCAAGCTCAACACAAACGAGAATCCTTATCCACCCTCGCCGGCGGTGGGGGAGGCGATAAGAAGATTCAACACCGACGACCTGCGGCGATACAGCGACCCGTTCAGCAAGGCCTTTTGCAAAGCGGCGGCGACGGTGCTTGGCGTTCCCGAAAACTGCATTCTTGCTGGCAACGGCAGCGACGACCTGCTGGCGATGATCGTGCTTGCGTGCCTGGCGCCTGAAAGAAAGGTCGCGTACCCCGCCCCCACATACGTTCTGTACAGAACGCTTGCACAGATGCAGGATTGCCGCATCGTCGAAGTGCCATTCGACGACGAGTACAATCTGCCCGTTTCTGGACTGATCGAAGCCGACGCTGCGGTGGTCTTCATCGCACGACCCAACAGCCCATCGGGTACCGCCTGCGGACTCGACCTCATCGAGCAGGTCGCCGCCGGAACGGACGGGCTGGTGGTGGTGGATGAGGCTTACGTC
>CAZWAT010000185.1:0-5483 GCA_964632015.1 uncultured Planctomycetaceae bacterium | reverse complement strand
ATGGGAACCGCCCGATAGGTCATGCTGGGTACCGAAACCGCGATGAAAGACTCATTCGGCAGCACCTGCCACGGGGCCGGAAGGGTCTTGAGCAGAGAAGCCGCCATTCGAAAGGCAGCTGGACGCAGAATAGACCAGGAACTCGCCTCACAAGGAATTATCGCACGCGCACGCGGGAGAACCGGACTGGCCGAAGAACAACCCGAGGCCTACAAAAACATCGACGCCGTAATCGATTGCGTCACGCATGCGGGATTGTCAAGTAAAGTCGCCCGACTCAAGCCTATAGGCGTAGTCAAGGGTTGACTTTAACAAAACCCCAGGGCCCCGGGGGGTGGATTTTGAAATATCCTCCTTCGAATGTCGTCTTGCAAAAAAACCGCAGGGCGGGGATACTCGTATATCTGGTATTGTGCGGACATAGTTACCCCCACGTTAGGAGCAGACATGGCTTTTGCTTTCTTCCGCCGTCGGCAGAAGATGGTCATTATCATTATGGTTGTGCTGATGGTGGCCTTCCTGATCGGATTCAGAGGTTTTGAGATCATATTCGACCGCAAGATCGAGAAGCAGTCCATCGGTGAGACCCGACATGGATCCATCAGATACGCCGATATTTACAGCGCCGAGCATGACCTGAATATTCTGGCGAACATCGGTCTGGCCAGACCGATGGGACAGAGCTATTCGTATGTTCCCGGAAGCATCGAGTTCCAGATGATCACCAGCAGGAACAACGACCCCGCCAGAACATACGCCATGCTTGTGCAGGAAGCACAGTCCGCCAAGCTCATCATAAATGACGATGATGTGAACAGCTTCCTTGCCAGTATGGATATTGCTTCGACTCTGCGCGACTCGGCCGACTGGCTCAAGGCGATGCTCCAGGCCCAACGGATTACCGAGGACCAGTTCCGAAACATCGTCAAACGCTGGCTGGCGGTGCAACGACTCTACGCCAACAATGTGATCAACCTGCCCCCCAGCGAGCAGATCATAATGGTCGTCGCACGAGATTACCTCGAACAGATGAAGCTGAGGATACTGAAATTCGACGCCGAGGATTACCTCGAACAGGTTGACAGACCCATAACCACACAGCAGGTGCAGGAGACTTACGACAAGTACGCCTCGACGCCAAAGGGGCAGTTCTCCGACGACAACCCCTTCGGCCTGGGGTACCTTGTGCCCGATGCCGTGCAGGTAAGCTACATGTTCATGCCCCAGCAGGCATACGTTCGGGGATTCAGACCCGCCCTTGACGATATCAAAAAGTACTATGACGAAAATCCCCAGGAATTTACCACCACCGGCGAGGATGAAGAAGAATCCTCCGTCAAACCTTTCGCCGAGGTGAGAGAGCAGATCGCCGAAACCCTCGCCCAGGATGCGGTAATGGGAGCCACCGACCTGCTCACCAGCAGGATGAACGATCTGGCGGCAGGATATGACCCACAAAGCGAGATGAACGTGCATGAGTGGGTCAGGTCGCGGATGATTCGCAGCGCGGATGACACTCTCAACAAGCGTCTGGCGGTGGTGAACATCGTCGATCAGCCGTTGCACGAAACCGTGGACATTCTTCGCCGGGCCGCCAGGATACAGGGAATCGCCTTCCCGTATGACGATTCGCCCAACCGCCTTGACCCAGATGTGCTGGTGACAGTTCAGGGAACAAACATCACGCTGCGCGATGCACTCGATCAGGTGCGCAACTATGTGCAATGGCCCCAGATCGAGTGGGGTATGATCGATGGCGTAGACGGCGTTCTGTTCCCCGTTGGAGGCGAAGGCGCGGGCAACTTCAACCCCATCATCGTCGCACAAACCGACCTGATGAACATCAACCAGGTGTACGAGCACAATATCCTCGCCAACGCCTATGCGCCCGATCGCAGAAGCGATCTTGCAATGGCTGCATTCTCCGCAGAGGGGCTCGCCAATCGCTATGACCAGTTGCCACCGATGATGGTGGGCAGCGACGGGCAGGTCATGCTCGTCAACGGCCCCAGCAATGGCAGGATTCTCTGGAGGCTCGTGGACGCCCGACCGGCACACAAGCCCCAATTGGATGATGTCTACGACCAGATCGTTAAGGACCTCAAACTCATAGAGGCATACGACATCGCCAAGGTCGAATCATACAAAATCGAGACGATCGAGAATTTTGACTCCGCGATTGAATCCCCGGACGCCAGGCACATCGAGACCCAGTTTTTCACACGCAGCAACGTGATGAGCAGCGGAGGCCCTATCGAGCTTGAACTCAACCTTCCGCCCGTGCCCCAAGTGCGGGAAGAATTCCTGGATGTCGCATGGGAACTTGTACCAGCGTCACCCGACGATGCCGACGAACCCTCGACAATCGTCCCGTTTGAGCTGCCTTCGAACAGGCAGGTGATAATCATGCAGCGAATCGACTTCAAGCCGATGACCAAATCGGACTTCGAAGGCCGCTATCGCGACATGGTCTATCGCGAACTCTCACAGCAGTCGCTCATGGCGTCGCTGCAATGGTTCGGCGCCAACATGGTTCAGCAGCGTCTGGACTGGCAACCAAAGCTTGATTGATTTACAGCACTCAGGGTATTGACATCGAGCCGAGGCTGTGTAAACTGGTTCGTTCTTGGGTAGGTAGCTCAGTTGGTAGAGCACGTGACTGAAAATCACGGTGTCGGCGGTTCAATTCCGCCCCTACCCATTTTCCGGTGAAATTGCGTGATTTTCCCACCCGCGGGTGGGATTTTCTTTGCGCTGAAGGGGTGCTCGAACCCGCGCCAATCGCCGGCTTGCCCACCTGATTGGACACTGGCGCCACACTCAATCATTGCCCCTCCGCTATGGTTGTGCTAGCATTTGCCGGTAGATAACAAGGCAAAAGGATCGGTCGGATATGCCCATGCGAAATCTGATCTGGGCGGTTGTGATAATGGCATCCGCCGCCCTGCTGGTATTGCTGATTCCATCCTCCTCAAGGTGGGAGATGAACCCACATACCGACCCTGTCGCCGACGCCTACGCCAGAATCCGCTCGAACTACCTGTTCGATATCGATGAAGACATGCTCCGCCAACAAGCCATCCAGAGCATGGTTCAGCAGCTTGATAAATACTCCATCTATCTTCCCCCCGACAAGGCCCGACCATTCAGCGAACGCATGGAGGGCACTACATGGGGACTGGGGCTGAGGGTGCTTTCAACCAACGGACGCGTGGAGATCGTCGGCGTTGACGAAGGTTCCCCCGCGATTGACCTTCCTCTAAAGTCCGGCGATCGCCTGCTGGAAGTCGATGGTAAGGAGGTCAGCAGCCTGGATCTTTCCAATATCGAGGCCCTGCTCGATTCACCCACCACTGACGAAACCCAACTGACTGTCATGCATGCGGACGGAAAATGGGAAGTAATACAAGCCCGGCGGGCAAGGTACCGCGTCAACAGCGTTCAGGGGCTCTACCGCGATGAGACCCGACAATGGGTGCATCTTGTCGACCAGACCAACGGCGTGGGGTACGTTCGAATTACCGAAATCCTTCCCGAAACTCCCTCACAACTGCGGGCAGTGCTCAGAAGGCTCGACGGGCCAAGAGCACTCGTGCTCGATCTTCGCGACAATCCCGGTGGAGGACTACCCCAGGCCGCCGAGATTAGCGATCTGTTCATTACCGAGGGCGTCATCGCAACTATCATCAGCAAGGGCGGAAGGACAGAGGTGATGCACGCCCGTGAGCCCGAAACCTACCCTACCGACGTGCCCGTTGTCGTGCTGGTGAACCATGATACCGCCTCCGCAGCCGAGTTTATCGCCGGGTCGCTCAAGGAGGCTCAAAGGGCGGCGCTGGTAGGCAAAACAACCAGGGGCAAAAGCTGCATCCAGAGCATGATTCCGCTTCCCGGCGGGCTTGGGCAGATCAACCTGACGACATCCAGGTTTGTGCTGCGACAGATCTCCCAAGGCGTTGATGACATCGCACATCAGCCCCCCATTCAACCCCACGTGGAGGTAGCACCAGACCCATACTCCAGCGAAAACCTGCGACAGTATCGCCTGCGTGTGGAATCGCTGCCTTTGGGACGCGTCAACCCCTCGACCGACACAAGGTCAGCAAACGATGATTCGCCCCACCAAACGCTGATCCAACTCGACCCCCAGCTAAAACGCGCCATGCAGCTTGCAGCCAGCCAACAGGAGATCAACAAGATCCTCCATCCCCCGAAACCAACCACTATGGGCGACGACAACACTAATAATCAATGACCCGAGGCTTCGGTTTGCCTTTGGGCAGGGTAATTCGTATAAACTCACGGAATGAATGAAGACGTCAGAATTCTCGCTATAGAATCCAGTTGCGACGAGACCGCCTGCGCCGTGGTGCGCAACGGACACGAGGTCTTGTCGAACGTGGTCGCCACCCAGTTGGAACTTCACGCTCGATACGGCGGGGTTGTGCCCGAGATCGCCTCACGCGCGCATGTCGAGGCGGTTAACCCGGTAATCGCCGAGGCCCTGAAACAATCCCAAACCACAGTCGACAAAATCACCGCTATCGCCGTCGCCAACGAGCCAGGCCTGATAGGTTCGCTGCTGGTGGGCCTGATGGCAGCCAAGACACTCGCGTGGATGTGGCAAAAACCAATCATCGGCGTAAACCACGTGTACGCACATGCATACTCCCCCACCCTCGATGCCGAGCCGGTGCAATATCCCGCAGCCGCCCTGGTCGCATCCGGTGGACACACCGCCCTGTACCGCTGCGACGGACCAATGAACATCACGCTGCTGGGAAAGACCATCGACGACGCCGCGGGCGAGGCGTTCGACAAAGTCGCCAGCATCCTGAAGTTGGGCTTCCCCGGAGGCCCTGCGGTTGACAAATCTGCCCGCGAGGGAAATGCCTCGGCAGTGCGATTTCCGCGAACCCTGCTGCGAGGTCAATCCCTTGACTTCTCGTTCAGCGGGCTCAAGACAGCCGTTCTGTACCATGTGCGAGGCACCTCCGGCGGCCGTACCCAACAGGATGTCCAACCGAGATCCATAGAGGATTATTCGACCACAGAAATCGCCGATATCGCCGCCAGTTTTCAGGCAGCAGTGGTGGACATTCTCAAAATCAAGATTCGTCGGGCCGTCAATCTCACCAGCGCCAGAACAATCATCGTCGGCGGCGGCGTGTCTGCCAACTCCGCACTGAGATCGACCTTGCACGCCCAGGCGGCGAAACTCTCATGCACCCTGCGAATGCCCGAACTCAAATACTGCGGCGACAATGCCGCCATGGTCGCGGGCCTCGCATACCACTACTTCAAGGCCGGACAACTCGCCAACCTCGACCTCGACTCCCGCCCCACCATCATGTGACTGACACACCTATTGAACAATACCCCCGCACGTACCCATCACGACCCAGCCTCAATTTTTCGAAAAATATTACTGGTGAAGTTTGGATTCGCTACTTGAGGGGGGAACAATGATGATGCGGTCATAC
>CAZWAT010000184.1:1855-5507 GCA_964632015.1 uncultured Planctomycetaceae bacterium | reverse complement strand
GGTATGCGTCGGCCCGCGCCGAATCCGTCGCCCTGGCCGGCCGCTCACGCTGAGGCGCACCGCCTCGGCTGCCGCCTGAGCCTGCGGAACCTTCGGACTTCCCGCCGACCAGCGTCACGTCAGCCACACGCAGGGTCAGATACGTCTTGCCGGTTCGGCGTCGGCGGTTTCGAGGGCGGCGGCGATAGTCGAGAAGCTCCAGCGCGCGATCAGGCACGAGAGGGGCGTCACGCCCGAGATGGTTTCTCAGGCCATTGCCGAAACAGGCGTCAAGACCAGCCCCGGAATATCCGATGTTCTTGATGTATATGTAGCCGGTCAGCTTGTAAAAGCCAAAACGCCCGGACAGAAGAAATATATAGAAGCCGTCCAGAAAAACGACCTTGTCTTCTGCACCGGACCCGCAGGCACCGGAAAGACCTACCTTGCCGTTGCGGTGGCCGTCCACATGCTCAAGCATCAGCAGGCGAGAAGGTTGGTGCTGGTTCGTCCCGCAGTTGAGGCGGGCGAAAAGCTGGGGTTTCTTCCTGGTGACATGCAGGCGAAGGTCAACCCGTACCTCCGGCCGCTGTTTGACGCGCTGCACGACATGATGGACTACGACCAGATTCGCAGGTTCATGGTAAATGATCTTATAGAGGTCATCCCGCTGGCGTTTATGCGTGGCAGAACCCTGAACGATTCGGTGATAATACTCGACGAGGCGCAGAACACCACCGCTTCACAAATGTTGATGTTCTTGACCCGGATGGGTCATGGGTCGAAAATGATCGTTACCGGTGACGACAGCCAGGTTGATCTACCCGCCGATGCGCTGAGCGGATTGATTGACGCAGAGCAAAGGTTGAAGGGAATGAAAGGAATTTCCTTCATCCGACTGGAGAGGTCAGACATAGTGCGCCACCGATTGGTGCAGAGCATTGTCATGGCATACGAGAAGGAACGTCCCGAGAAACAAGACCAGCAGCACTCAAGTGACAGCAATGAGGCCGTTCAACAATAAAAAGAAAACACGTCGCACCGACCTTCGACGGGTTGCCATACCCGCCAGACCATCGCTGTGGCGCAGGTTCAGAGACGCCGGTGGCCCGATTGCCGTGCTCATCGCGCTGATGTTCTACGTTGGCGTGCTGATGCTCGACCTCTGGCCTGCCGATCCGTTTCCGTATCGCACCGGTCAGTACATCTCGATGGATATCCTCTCGCGGGTGGATTTCAGCATCCCCTCGCACAAGAGAACCGAGGACGAGCGCGCGAGAAAGGTCAGCGAGACGCCAGCGACGTTCCAGCTTGACAAGTTGCTGCATGAGAAGATTGTCACAACGCTCAAGTCGGTTCCCGGGATGCTTGCGTCGGCTACCCAACCCGCCGATGCAGACGAAACTCTGCTCAAGCGGATGAACATAAGCTCCGCAGATGACCTCGACGTGTGGCGCAAATACGCCCAGCAACCACAACAGGCGAAATATCACGAGCAGATCGACAAGCTCGCGACGGACATGCTCAGCGTCGCGTTTGTCCATGCAGAGGAACAGGACGCGCAGTTCTCTCGCAATGCCACCAAGGTTCGACTTGCCCACGGCCTTGCGCCCAAGTCATCGCTGGTGAGCATAAGAGACTCTGCGCAGCTTGAGTATCGCATCTCCCGACTGGTGAACGTTCTCGACGCGCCCATTCGACCTTATGTGCGGGAATATTTGGTGAATGTGTTCCGCACGCAGTCTCAGCCGCTGTATAAATATGACTCCACCACCAGCCAAAACGATATCGAACAGGCAATCGCGGCGGTGATGGCGAATCCTCCCCGAGATATCTACCAAAAAGACCGGGTCATCGTCTCGCGATCGTCCGACAAGAACAGACTTACCGAGGACGATATCCGCATACTCGCTGCCGAGCATGAGCAGTATCTCGCCGCCGAGAATTCCAACGGATGGCGAAGCTGGGGAAGACACCTCGGACGCGCGGG
This sequence comes from uncultured Planctomycetaceae bacterium, assembly GCA_964632015.1. Lineage (GTDB taxonomy): Bacteria > Planctomycetota > Phycisphaerae > SM23-33 > SM23-33 > JAAYCO01. The sequence goes on along the minus strand of CAZWAT010000184.1, from coordinate 3,538 downwards.
AATCATCCTGCTTGTCGTGGTGCTGATGTGCGCGTACGTCTATAAGTACCGGCAGGACATGGTGCAGTTTCCGCTCAGGGCGATTTCGGTCGCGTTGACGCTTCTGATAATGCTGGCGCTCAACAAGATCATGATACAGGTCTTCCAGTTGAGCATGTACAGCACCACTCTTCCGGTGCTTACCGGCGCGTTCGTGCTGGCGATAGCCTACGACCAGCGGTTCGCACTGGCGATGTCGGGGGCGCTTGCGCTGCTTGCGGTTCTTCAGATGCGACAGGGAATGGACATGCTTCTGGTGCACGCCGCCGGAATCGCCGCTGCTGTGGCGATGCTGGGTGAAATACGCACACGAAGCAAGCTGGTGCTGGTGTCAGCGGCGGCTGCGGGTGCGTCTATGCTTACCGTGTGGGCGGTGGGGCTGTCTATGGGAATTCCGTGGTGGCCTTTCGTTCTGGTTTCAAGCGGGTGGGCAGTGCTGTTCGCGCTGCTGGCGGGGTTCTTCGTGCAGGGAATATTGCCACTTATCGAACGGGCTTTCCGCGTCGCCACGAGCATGACCCTGCTTGAATGGGCGGATGCCAACAAACCTCTGCTGCGACGTTTGGCGGTCGAAGCGCCGGGCACCTACAATCACTCCCTTCAACTGGGCGCGATGTGCGAAGCCGCTGCCGACGCCATCGGCGCAAGGGGACTGCTCGCCCGTGTGGGGGCCTATTACCATGACATCGGAAAGATCAACAAGCCCGATTACTTCATCGAGAACCAGGGCGCGTCGCCTTCAAAACACGCAAAGCTCTCGCCCGCAATGAGCCTGCTCATTATCACCGGGCACGTAAAGGACGGGCTTGAACTCGCAAGGGAATACAATCTCCCACGCGTGCTGCACGAGTTCATTATCAGCCATCACGGCACGACGCTGGTTCAGTATTTCTACCACGCAGCCACCGAGCTTAGAAAAGCCGAGGCCGAGAGAGCACCCGATGAAGTGGAGTTTCGATACCCAGGCCCAAAACCTCGTTCACCCGAGGCTGCCATACTCATGCTCGCGGACGCCGCGGAGTCTTCAGTGCGAACGCTCCAGGAACCGACCCCCGGTAGAATCGAAAACCAGGTGCATGCCATGGTCACGCGCAGGCTGATGGATGGCCAGTTGGATGAATGCGAATTGACGCTCAAACAAGTGCACCAGATCGAGGATTCACTGGTCAAAACACTCGCCGCAATGTACCACGCCCGCGTGCCTTACCCAACTCCGGCAGGCGAAAAAGCATCCGCTGCCGAGCTTCGCGCCAGCATCGAAACCAGACACGAAACAACCACCGAAAGCAAAGACGAAAAAACCAAACCACAGGACCAAACGACCCACAAGAGCGAGGCATCCGAATCTGATACCAGTGGCGCAAAACCACAGGTGACTGACAAGGTTGAGGATGCTGAATCTGATACCAGTGGCGCAAAACCACAGGTATCTGACAAGGTTGAGGATGCTGAATCTGATACCAGTGGCGCAAAACCACAGGTGACTGACAAGGTTGAGGATGCTGAATCTGATACCAGTGGCGCAAAACCACAGGTGACTGACAAGGTTGAGGATGCTGAATCTGATACCAGTGGCGCAAAACCACAGGTGACTGACAAGGTTGAGGATGCTGAATCTGATACCAGTGGCGCAAAACCACAGGT
>CAZWAT010000184.1:0-1755 GCA_964632015.1 uncultured Planctomycetaceae bacterium | reverse complement strand
GTTGAGGATGCTGAATCTGATACCAGTGGCGCAAAACCACAGGTGACTGACAAGGGTGAGGATGCTGAATCTGATACCAGTGGCGCAAAACCACAGGTATCTGACAAGGATGAGGCGAACGGCTCGACCGGTCAGGGCGAGAAGCCCTCCTCCGACAAGGACGCATAGCAGCCGCGTTGGTCAGCCTTTATTCGCCCGGTCGATCTCGTCAAGTCGGTATCCGAAACCTGCACCGCGTATCGAGCTGATGTCTACCATTCCGTCACGCCGCCTGTAAATTCCCGGATGCACCTTTTCCTGCTTCAATGACGCGTCGGGGTAGAACTGCATGGCGTTGGTCTCGACGCCCATGATGGTTCCCGCATTCGCAGCCAGAAGGCAATGCGGAATCTGTGCCAGCATCGGGTTGGTGAGATCCTGCACCATCAGGGTCATTCCGTGTTCTTTCGCCCAGCACAGGCTCAGAAGCGCGCCGGTCTGCGTCTTGCAGGTCTTGAGGGCGACGCCTGTCCATCCGAGGGATCGACCAAGACGGATGAGCTTCCAATTATGGCAGCTTTCGTCCATGAACAGTGGCTTGCGGGCAGAGACGCTGTGCACGTCGATCTGGTTCGCTTCGAGATCATAAGGGAATGGCTGCTCCACGTACAGAATCATGCCATAAACCCTCGGCTGATCGGTGACGAGCTTGTCAAGAATGTCGTTGACGTACCGGGGATCTGTGACCATGCAGTTGAAGTCTGTGGTCAGCCAGTCCACGCCTTCTTCTATTGCGATCAGGCCCACGTCCACGAGCCTCTGGTAGTCCCATTGCCAGTCGTTGCCCCGCAGCTTGATCTTCAGACAGTTCAGGCCGTCGCGTTTGATCCAGTCGCGAAGAAGAACCGGGTACCCGTCGTCGGGCTCATCGCCGGTAAGCTCCTCTGGTTTGATGGGATCCTTCCCGCCCACCAGGTGCCACGCCGGCATCTTGCTGGGCACGGGCGACACGAAATAATCGCCCGGATATTTGCCCTTGAACCGCTGTGCGTCGCCGGCTGCGTCGTCAAGCCAGGTCGACAGATCCGCATTCATGAACTCTGCGCTGTATGTGCTGTATGTGGGCACATCATGCAGCATTCCGTATGCGTCGTGCACCGCGATATCGAACGGAGAACACGAAACCAAGGCTGCCAGGTGGGGCATGGGCTCGGTGCCCAGGTTCGAGTTGAACTGGTTGTGCAAGTCGTCAAGCCGCTGTTCGGCGAACGCGTTTCCGATTTCCATCGGATGACCGGACTCGTCGAACTTGCCCCACGCCTCCGCCAGGCGCGTGGTGAAATCGCACAACGCCTGCTCGCGAGGCTGATATCCAAGGGAGCTTGGCCAGACCCACGGAACGCTCAACGGCGTCTCGCCTACGCCCACCGCAGCCTTGCCGTCCTCACCTTCAACTGTGACCTTCGCCCTTGCACACGTCACATGAACCAGCGTCTCTGCTCCGAACTTCAGCGGAACCCGCGTCTCGACCGGGATGAACTCTACGCTTGCCTCTCGCACCTTGATATCTGTTGATTTAGACATTCTCTGATTCTCCTGCCACACCATACATGCCCCCGTCCCATCACGCAAGAGGCGCAGCGTGCGGAATAGATCAGCGGCTTGACTGGTGCGTCGGGCAGGATTCCCAGGGCGTTGCCCTGGGCTGGCATATCGCGCACCTTTGGTGCTGAGATGAAAAACAGGCGGTTTGTCTTTAAGATCATTGGCGTTCAC
>CAZWAT010000183.1:0-5526 GCA_964632015.1 uncultured Planctomycetaceae bacterium | reverse complement strand
TAGCAGCCTGTTGAAGAAATCCGCTTTTACAGCATGCGCTCAAATTCCGGCGCGATGCACGAATCGTTGCGCATGGAGGCTGACGAGTGGCTCTGGGCTCATGGAACGCGACCAGAGCGCTCGTAGCGCCTTCACCAAGTCGAGAATCGAGTCAAAAATGCCCGAAATGGCAGCCGCAAGACCATCCTGCAGCCGACGCGGCTTGCCGATCCCGAACATCGAGCGCATCACGAGCCCAAGGTTGAACCCGGCCACATGCACCAGTAATCGCTTGAGAATATTGCGATGCCCTCGAAGATGTGTTCGACGCATCCCGCCAGTCTCATAGCAGTGCGCGAACGGGCGCTCCAGGAGTTCCCCTCGCTTCCGCAGCAATCGCTTGCCGCGCTGCCCCCGAATTCGCCGACGGTTTGCGTACACCGCCATCCGCTCGTTGTGCTTGCCTTTCCAGTTCCGCCGCCCACGATCAGGTTCGCTGAAGTAACTGCGAATCTCAGCTTCAACAAAGTCACGGCAGGTGTTGTTGCTGTGATAGCCCTTGTCGGCAACCACTTCCTGAATAATCCTACCCTCGATGCACTCGGCAGTGTGGGGATCGTCCGTCACCTCGCGCAGGTTCTCGACCGATTTTTGCATCGTGTTCAACAGCGTGGTCGTGTCGCCCTTATCAGCCTCTTGCAGCGTCACCGCCACTATCGCGCCAGTGTCCAGATCCACCGCGTGCTCAGCCTTGTGCGCCAGGTGCGTGCGGCCATCCTTCATCTTGGTGATTCTTGCGTCCGGGTCGCTGGGGCTTTGCCAATCGTTATTGGAAGTCTTGTTCTTGCGGCCCTTGTCGATCTTGCTGAGGTCATCCCGCGTGGGCGTTGCTATGCCGCTTGCCTGCGCGAGCTTCACAAGAAACTCGTTGTAGCTATCGCCCGTGTCACGGCGGGTGATGCTTCGCATCGCGGCGTTGGCCTCAAGCGTCGTCGCGTCCACGCCGAGCGTCTTGCCCTTCACCAAACGCTTCTTTGCAAGCACTTTCAGCACCCAGGTGAAGACTTCCTGGTGAGTTTCCAGGTCGATCCTGCCGCGAATCTTCGAGAGACTGGAATGGTCGGGAGTAGCTTCGTTCAAGGCAATGCCCAAGAACGCGCGAAAGCTCAGGCTGTCGGCACACCGCCACGCGATGCCGCGCTCGGAGTCGATGCCCTCGAAATAGCCCAGCAGGAGCATGCGGAAGTACACCCCTGGCGGAATGCTGGGCCGACCCAATTCCTCATGATAGAATCTCTGGCACAGGCCCTCGACGAAGGCGTCGAAGGATCCTTGGGCCAATATCTGGTTGAGTTTGCGGTAGAAGGGTTCCGCCGCCGGCTTCGGCATGTCCGCCGTCGCCACCCACAGTTCCTGCTGCCGCTCAGTCTTACGCTTACCCATAGCCATCGTTGTCTTCCTTGACTCAAAACCTTATATTACCATGTGTGTCAAGAGGACTTTTTCAACAGGCTGTTAGGGGGGAGGGGGTGGTTATTTTGCAATCCCTCACGGCCTGTTCCATCCCTTCGGCCACCATTATCGCCCTTGCGAGACCCAAATTTCGTTTCGGAGACCATCCCCGGATTCCGTGGGCGCATTATACCACTGTTTCCGGAATGTTCAAGTGCCGGAATCGTCATAGTTTGTGCCCATTCAGTCGTCCCAGGGCGGTTCGGGTTCGGGCAGATCTTCGTAGCGAAGGTGTTCCAGAAAATCCGGATCGACTTCCGTGAGGATTTCCGCCGGCGTTTTAAGCCCGGCTGCCTGGAACAGCGGGAAGTTTTTCCCCGTGCTTTTTCGCATATTGTCGAACCGCCTCTGGATCGGCACGGGAGGCGGGCGTGGTGCGGGTTTTTCCCCAAAGTCCCACAGGCCGCAATGCTGGAGAATTTTGCGGATTACGTTGCCCTGCCGGGCTTCGATGAAAGAGATAATCTTCATAGCACCGCCGCATTTGGGGCACAGGAGCGGGTCGGCATGGTAAATCTGCTTGATGAGCATAGCCCAGCGACGACGGTCGAGGCGAGAGGTTTCCGTCTTCTGGGGATTCGGCGACGGAGGCTGTCTATCCGTGGATTCCATATTTTGCCTGACTCGCATGCCGCGAGCCTTGTTGGAGTAATGGCCGTAGTATCGGATGAGATGTTCGCCCTTATTGGGGATATGCTGAACGAGCTCGGCCAGGAAATCGAGCGGCTGAAAGATGTGGAAATTTCGGGACGGGCCGGGGGCCAGAGTCTCACTGGCGGAGTCGGGGAAGCGCCGCGGAGTATGGTTTTCGGCGCGGTAGAGCACTTGTCCATTGGGCGAAATCTTGACGAGTCTGGCCAGGCTGAAGGGGCTGCGGGCCATGTACTCGGCAAGGCGTTGAATACCGTTCCGGTCACCTGAACCCAGACGCACGCTGCGGTCCACACTGAAACCGCTGTGCCGCCAGGAGCGAATCTGTTTCACGACGGAGGAATCGATTCGGCCAGCATCGAGGAGCAGGGAAAATACGCTGTTCTTCCATACCTTGAGGAACGGTTCGTGCCCGAGGTTGAGAGGCAGATGCAGAAATCTTCCGTCCGACGTGAAGGCCCCGTTCGTCACAAGGCCGTGGATGTGCGGGTGGAAATGAAGCAGTTGCCCGAAGGTTTGTACGGCCAGAATTCCGCCGGGTGCGGCTTCGTCGCCCAGCAGGGCGTGGTAGACGGTTTGAATGCTCTGCCAGGCGAGCCGGGGCAGCTCGCGGAGCAGGTCGCGGTGGTATCGAAAGAATATGCGGAGGCGTTTGGGGATGGTCCAGACGAACTGCCGGTGCGGCACGGTGAGGCAGACATCGTCGGCGATGTGCATGCCGAACAAGAGAGTACGTTTCTGTGAGCAACTGGGGCAGATACAGCGTTGCTTACAGGAAAAGGCGACGAAGAATTCGTGACGGCAATCGGGGCAGCGGACACGGGCGAAACCGTGGTGGAGGTCGCCGCACTTGAGGAAATGCCGGACGGTTTTGTCGTAGATCGGCCGCCAGTGGCCACACTTGCGGGCATAGCGATCAGCGTAGACGGCGCGAAACTCGTCCCAGTGTTGGCGGACGAGATGGTGAAGGTTGGATTCGAGCGGCTGGCGCGGGCGATAGACGCCGGCGGTTTTGGTGATGAGGCAGGTCAAGGAGGCCCCTTTCCGGTGATGGACGGAAGCCTCCTTGCTCGTAAAAAGTTTGGTATATGTTAGATCATAATAGCGGCAGGTATGTGATTGTCAATCCGGTTTATTTTCTGTTTCACAGGCAAATGATTGGTCCGAAAACGTCGCGAGTCACCGGGTGCACGCGGCATATGCGCTGCAGCAGGATGCAGAATAGGCTCGCAGGGAATCGCAAATGGGGAGAGGCGATTTTGGGGGGGCTGTCGTATTGCCGCCCCGTGCAAAGAGATACGACCCCGTGCGACTTCTTGCGAAATGCGAAAATTTACATTAAGTGGGCCGTATTGGACTTGAACCAATGACCTCCTGCGTGTCGAGCAGCGAGACGCCCGTCGTAACCCACGCAGGCACGCAACTTACGACCCCTCCAAACGGCGCTCGCACCAGCGCTTGCACCAGCAACGCGAAACTGGCCGTTCTCGCCGATCTCCTGGCCGACCTGACCGGCCCCCAGCGCCGCGATGTTATCGCCAGCCTGCCCGCCGAAGACCGGGTGGCAATCGCCAGGCTGATCGCTGGTGCGGCGATTGAATAGGATCTGCGGTACTTATTGACGAGTACCGAGGAATCGTCACGGCTGACTGCCAAAACGAGGCTTGCTCAGTAAGAATTGAGTGGATAGAATGATCCGTACTTGACGATAAGTACGGTAACTTCTATCCGATAGAGCTATGGTAAGCAAAGAGAAAACACAGCAGGCACGGGCAATCTTCCACGGGCATGGGGGCATGCTGCGCACTCGCGACGCCATTCGGCTGGGCATTCACCCACGGACGCTTTATGCCATGCGCGACGCTGGAGAGCTGCAGCAGGTGCGTCGAGGCTACTTCCGACTGGCCGACCTGCCCGAACTGGGCAACCCGGACCTGGTAGCGGCTGCGCTGGCTGTGCCCAAGGGGGTCATCTGCCTGATTTCCGCCCTGTCCTATCACGGAATCGGCACACAGATTCCCCGAGTTGTGGATGTCGCCGTCCATAAGGACACCAAACGCCCCCGTGTCGACTACCCGCCAATCCGCATCTTCTGGTTCACTGGTGACGCCCTCACGGCCGGCGTTCAGACACACGAGCTTGACGGCGTTCCAGTGAGAATCTACAGCCCCGCCAAGACGGTGGCTGACTGTTTCAAGTTCAGGAATCGGATCGGTCTGGACGTAGCTCTCGAAGCCCTGCGAGAGGTGCGCCGCAGCCGACTGGCAACGGTCGATGATCTGTTTCAGATGGCCAAGGTCTGCCGCGTCGCCAACATCATGCGTCCGTATCTGGAGGCGATGTCATGACCGACAAGCCCATGAAGAACGTCGCCCACTCCGTTCGGCAGCGTCTGATCAACGAGGCCAAGCGTACGGGCCGGCTGTATAACGAGATCGAGCAGTACTACGCGATGGAGCGGTTTCTCTATCGTCTGGCCCAGTCCGAGCACGGCGACAGGTTCGTGCTGAAAGGCGCTCTGCTGTTCACGCTCTGGCAAGGCAGTCGGTTTCGGCCAACCCGCGATATCGACCTGCTTGGCCGATTGGACAACTCCCAGGAAGCCGTCGGGAATGTGTTTCGCGCCGTATGCAATCAGGATGTTCCGGACGATGGGCTTGTCTTTGATCCGGCCAGTGTCGCCACCCTTGCGATTGCCGAGGATGCCGACTACCAGGGCGTGCGCGTGAACATGGAAGGCCGCCTGGGCACAAGCCGCATTCGCATCCAGGTCGATATCGGGTTCTCGGATGTCGTCGTGCCCGTGCCGGTGGAGGCGGATTACCCGACTATCCTCGACTACCCGCCACCCCGACTGAAGGCCTACAGCCGAGAGAGCGTGGTCGCTGAGAAGCTTGAGGCAATGGTCAGTCTGGGCGAAGGCAACAGCCGGATGAAGGACTTCGCCGACCTCTGGCATCTCTCGCGAAACTTCGACTTCGAGGGGCCAGTGCTCACCAAGGCCATTGCCAGCACGTTCCAACGTCGGCAGACGACCATTTCCGCGCAGCCGACCGCCTTCGCCGCTGGCTTCGCCCAGCTTGAGACGAAACAGGCCCAGTGGAAGGCGTTCCTGCGGCGGACCGCGCCGCAGGGGATTCCTGAAGGCTTCGGGGAGGTTGTGGCCGACATCGCAACATTCCTCGGCCCGATCTTGTCGCACCTTGCCGCTGACCAACCGATGCCTAAGCAATGGCTGGCCTCAGGACCGTGGCAGTTCTGATGCCTCCGTCACTGGCGGCCTGTCCCGTTGAATAGGTACTTGGAAAAGATCGCTTCAAGTGACGCCAGCGGAACCAGGCGCACCCATAGGCAGACTTTGTTTCAGGTGTCCGGTTTTTCGGG
>CAZWAT010000182.1:0-5541 GCA_964632015.1 uncultured Planctomycetaceae bacterium | reverse complement strand
GTGGACTGTCGGAAGACGGGTTCCACGTTCAGCGTAATTGTTTTCACTTCTGTCTTGGGCTGCTTCATCAGGGTGTGCAACATGGCGAAGGCTTCAACTCCAACGCGGTGGCCATCGATGCGGAAGGTGGTCAACGCCGGCAGACAGAGCCGGGAGCAGGCGAGATCGTCATGACCAACGATGCTGAGATCATCGGGAACCGACAGACCGAGTTCCCGCGCTGCCGCCATGGCGCCAATGGCACCGTCGTCGTTATTCATCAGCAGCGCGGTGGTTGCAGGGTTGGCGCGAAGGAACTGCTTAACTACGTCGCGAGCAGATTCCCCATATTCGGAGTCGGGATCAAGACACCATCGCTTGCTGACCTGCAGGCTTATGCCCGCCTTTTTGCAGGTTCTGGCATAGGGGCGAATCATCATGTCGGGAAAGTCCCAGGCGTTTCGGCTTGGTATGAACGCGGCGCGGGTGTGCCCCAGTTCGGCAAGATGGTCAACCATAGCGTCCAAGGCGGGCTGGCGATCAATGCGAATCCTCGCGTTCCAGCCGGATGGCGCCCAGCCGAGAAACACTGTCGGCACCGACTGCTCCCGCAACCACTTGCAGATGGATTCCGGCACAGACCTTCCACGGTACATGATCAGCCCATCCACGCGCCTGCCGATCATGTCGCGAACAGTGCGAAACAGTTCTTCGGTATCGTCACCCGTGTGGTATCCAGCGTTGAGGTAGGTGAGATAACCTGCGCTGTCGGCGCTATTGATCATCGACTGAACATACCGAACTGCCAGCAGATTGGTCAGTCCGCCGGTGACCAGCCCGATGCTCATGCTTCGTCCACTCAACAATGCCCTGCTAAGCGGATTGGCTTGGTACTGAAGCTGCTTCGCCGCTGCCAGAACACGCTGGCGCGTATCGGGGCTGTAACGCTGACCTTTGCCATTACAGATATGGCTCGCCGCCTGAACAGACACCCCCGCCTCGGCAGCAACCTGCTTGAGCGTCGTGGCTTTATTGTGTGCCTTACTCAATGTCATAACCATATGATAAAGCACTATGGGGATTCTGTCAAGATGTTTTGGGCCGGATTCTTAGTAAAGCCTCGACAACCAAAGTGGGTATCCATGGTAGAAGCTAACGCCACCAACGCAGCAACCGTTGATGGCGGCTGCTTGGCGTCATATACTCCGAGGGAAGCGTCGGGGAGGAATCATGGAGGCGGATGTGGATATTCAACACGATTGGCAATGGAACGAGATTCAGCAGGTCGGTACGGACTATGCCGACGTGAGCGAGGTCGAGCGATACGATGAGCGGATGAACCAGCTTCGCGATAGCTCGGTGGAAGACTCGGCCATTCTTAATCGTTTGGGGTTGGTCGAAGATTCGAGCATCCTCGAAATCGGCACAGGCACGGGGCACTTCGCCAGACACTCAGCCAAGGCGGGATACCGTGTCTCGGCGATAGATGTTTCCCCAGTCATGCTCGAATATGCCCGGAGGCGTGCGGAATCGCAAGGGTTGAAGATAGAGTTTCACCATGCAGGCTTTCTGACCATGCCGTTCGAACCCGAAACCTTTGAGGCTGCGGTGTCTGTCATGGCGTTGCATCATCTGCCCGATGCCTGGAAGGCTATTGCTCTCGACAACGTTCACCGCGTTCTCAAGCCCGGCGGGCTGTTCTTTTTGCGCGACGTGGTGTTTGAGTGGGATCAGCGAGATCACCGGTCATGCTTCGATGAGTTCGTCAATTCCTGCGGTGAAGACATGCGCAAAGAGGCTGCCCGCCATGTCGCCTGCGAATACAGCACGCTGGATTGGATAATGCGGGGACTGCTTGAGCGGGCTGAGCTGAGTGCAATCGCCTGCGAATCCACTGGTAAGGGTTTAATGCAATACCTTTGCAGAAAATCGCCGCGGTAAACAAAGCTATTCCACCAGCTTCAGTTCGGCGTATTCCTCAAGCAGGTGAAAATTGGTGGCGCTAAGTTGCGGAAAACCCGAGTGCTCCGGACCCATGCAAGTGAGATAGGCGGAGAAGTTGTATCTGGCGACAAGAATCCGCCATGTCTGATCGGGAGTCAACTCAACGCCTTTGTCATTCAGGGCCTTGATGGGGATAGCCATCTCGGCAGACCAATAATCATCGCGATCGCTATAGTCATTGAGTGTGCCTGCAATATGAGCACCGATCGTCAGGTCGAAACCTTCGTCATTCATTGCCCCGGGCAGGTTCCTCCAACCCCTGCTCGGGAGGAAAAACACCGACTTGTTGCCCTTTGGCGTGACATACAATTCCCAATAATGGGTGGCGTTGTCGGGCTTGATGAACAACTCGCAAACGTCGCCGAAGCGATAATGATGCATCTGATCTTGGTCGGCTTGGGCAATGATATCGGAATCCAATAATTTCGCGCCCAGATAAAGGTAATCATCATCCCATGCCACCTGGAAACAGGCACCTTCAACCAGGGGCCTGCTTTCCACGCGATCAGCGGAAACCGCAAAATTGTAGACCTTCGCCCTACTCCATACCTCGTCGTCAAGCACGCCATCAATTACCACCGGCCTATGCGCACGGGAAGCGAGCACCTGCTCGACAGCGGGCTGGAAGTCATCCACCACAAATTGACAATTATTGCAGCCAGTAATAAACATATATGCAAATGAAAATAATATGCATGCAAACGATTTCACTGTCTTCTCTCCCATGGGTTACTACAAGACCTTCCCCTCGTAGCCGCCATCGTGACGACCGTCGGCACGGTCGATTTCGTCGATCAGCACGCGAAAGTCATTCAAGTCGATGGTTCCGTTTGATATGAGGTAGCGTATCAAGGCAGCAAGGTAGAGTCGCATCTCAGCATTTTCGCGCTCCAACTCGGCGATGCGATCGGCGCCCGTTGAGCGTTTCTGCCGGGACACCTCTGTTCGCAGGGCCTCGATTTCCTTCTTCTGGTCCTGGATGTCCATCTGCTGACCCCAGTTACCCAGCAACAGCATGCGTCCCCAACCCATGATTGGCTCCTTGATTGGATGTATTTTTCTGTATTAACTCCGGTATGGGGTATATATTACTTCAATTGTGGTTATTGCGTCCAGTATTGACCGGTGGGGCATCTGCCGTTAAGATCCCGAGCATATTTCAAGGAGTTTGCCATGTCGATCCAGAAATGGTCGGATAATATTCAGGTTGTTGAACTGGGTGACGATCCACAGTTCACAGATGACCTGGCGGCCGTGATGGACAGCCTTGACAAAGAGCCTGCGGATGTCGTGCTCAATTTCGCCTCCGTCGGCTTCATCAACAGCTCAAACGTCGCCCGCCTTCTGAGACTCAGAAAGAAGATGATGAATCTCAAGCACCAACTGGTGCTGTGCGAAGCCAATTCGCAGGTCTGGAGCGTCTTTCTGGTGACCGGGCTTGACAAGATTTTCGAGTTTCATGACGACATAGCCACCGCCCTGGCGAGCATCCAGCTTTCGAGCGGTAAGAAATGATCACCTCCCCCGCTGCTCCGCCGGCAACGCGGTGTATTTGATCGCATGCTTCGCTGATTGAACTATCCGTTCATGGTCGCCTACGCATCAGCGTCATCATGCCCGCGAGCAGCAGAACGGCCGTCGCGGGTTCGGGCACGCCGACAAGCTCGAACGCCACAAGGCGATTGTCGCTTAACGGGTCGCTGCTCCCTCCGGAATCCACTATTCCCAGCAACAGGTAGTTGTTGTTCTCAAGCCTTGGCCCAAGCGCCAAACCTTCAAGGTTACCTATTATCTGTGCGCCGTCCAAAATCCCCTGCGTGATGCTCCACAGGTCAGTCTTGCCCACGGGTGTGAATTCTCCAGACTCCAGGGCCGACATCGATGAGACATCGCTAGCAGCCTCCAGGTCCAGAAGAAAGATGCTGTTTCGATACTGTGACCCCAAATCGTAGTTGCCTGCCCGCGCGAATGATCTCTCAAGCGCCAGCAATCTGCCGTCGGGCAATGCTACCAGGTCGCTCAGGCCACTCCTGCTCACTGATCCGGGTTGGGTGGGGTCATCGTTGGTAGCTGTGTGCACCGGATCGGTTACATATGCATATTGAGTCCCCGCCGCGGGAACATTGTTCACCATATCGAACCGTTGAAGCCGAACCACGCTGCCGGCAGTGGTGCTGGACAACGAACCATCAACGGACAATGCCTCCTCGTTCGCCGTCCACATGGTCTGCCTGTCGGGCGTCATGGTCACAGACTCCAGCCCGAAGTTGCCGCGGACGTCAGCATAAACGGTCGGCATAGGCGCTGCCGACATCAGCGAACCATCATCAAGACTGAACTCGCGAACGCCCATTTCTGAAGACGCCTCATCGCTCAGCCAGACGCTGTTACGCTGGGCGTTCGTGAAAGCGATGCCCTCGTAGTCTCTGCTGGCCGAAACGGTCAGACCCCCGGCGACCACCGCTGAAGCGATCGAACCGTCCGCATTGACGTCCACGGACAGTTTGACGAGCTTGTCGGAATTGTCCATCACAGCCCAGTAGGTGTTTCCGCCAGCCCACGTGATGCCGCTGAGTCCTGATACATCGAAAGCCTGGCCATTCTGGTCAGTTGCCGACATTTCGATCGACGCCTTGCCCCGGTAGACCAACTCAAGATCACCACCCGAGGCCCCTTGCGTCAAAATCAACGATACCACAACCCCCGCCGACACACAGAACCAGCGCATTGATAAAGCCATGATCTCTCCTCGCGAAGCCATTCTAGCATGCAATACGATTTTGAGCCAGAGGGCTGGTGCCGACATCAACTCTGTCAGCTTCGCAAGCCCCAATAGACGTGTGGCCCCCAAGCCCGGCCGGTCAGACCCGGGTAATCCCGGGCCTGACCTTGCTAACCTTATTGACTAGTAGTTCTCAATGAGGACTTCAAAATGTGCCTGCGGGTGCTTGCAGACCGGGCACATGTCCAGGGCCTTTTCGCCAACGTGAATGTGGCCGCAGTTTCGGCAACGCCACGTGACCGACTGAGGCTTGGCGAAGACTTCGCCCTTCTGCAGGTTTTCGAGAAGTTTGCGGAAACGTCGTTCGTGGTCTTTCTCGATTTTCGCCAGACCCTCGAACATCTCGGCGATCTCGACAAACCCTTCTTCGCGGGCCGTCTTTGCCATTCCGGGATACATGCTCGTCCACTCGTAGTTCTCGCCACCGGCGGCGTCCGCGAGATTCGCAGCCGTGTCGCCAATGCCCTGCAACGCCTTGAGATGCAGTTTTGCATGCTCCTTCTCGTTTTCGGCGGTTTCAAGAAAGAACGCTGCGATCTGCTCGTATCCCTGCTTCTTCGCCACTGACGCAAAGAAGGTGTATTTGTTGCGAGCCTGCGATTCTCCGGCGAAGGCTTCCTTCAGGCATTCTTCCGTCTTGCTACCTTTGAGTTCCATGTCAACTCCTGTATTTAACAATCAACGTCTTGAGCAAAAAGTGTCTTGAACCCCAGTGATGCAAGACGAAACCACCACCGGGACACAATAACATACAAAACCACCCCTGACTTAGCCAG
>CAZWAT010000181.1:1986-5562 GCA_964632015.1 uncultured Planctomycetaceae bacterium | reverse complement strand
GGTGATTGCACGCAAGATCGGTGCTGAGAGTGTTGCGGCGTGATTGTTTTACTTGACCGATTTTGCCTGTATAGTCACAATGGGCAGTTCTATGACGTAGCTGCGGATTGGGTGATATCATGTGTACCATCGTGTAGCTGCGCACCTGCGAACAAGGAAACAAATGAACGCGAAAAACCTTCATATCAAGTTCGGCTTTCTGGCAATTCTGATCTTGGTCAGCGTTTGGTCGCTGATAGAGAAAAAGGTCAAGTTGGGTATCGATCTTCGGGGTGGTCACTCCCTGATCTTCGAAATTCGCACCGGTGAGGCCGATCTCGCGCGCCTGCGTGGCGAGCTTGCCCAGAAAGAGTCGCAACTCCAGGCAGCCACCACCGACGAACAGAAAGACCAGATCCAGACGCAGATAGACAATATCACCGCAAACATCAGGGATCTGGAACACGAACGCGGGGATCTGGGCGACCTCCAGACGCGCATGATATCCTTGCTCAAGGCGAGAATCGACCCGCAGGGTCTGAGTTCCCTGGACATGCGCCCGGTGCATCCCAACCGCATCGAAATACGTATGCCCGCGGGAAGGAAGGAATCTCAGCAAGCCAAGCTTGCATATGAGCGGTCCCTTGAGCAGGTAGACCAAGGCAATATCGAACCGTACAGGCTCGAGGAAGTCGCCTCCGCAACCGATCCCGAGGTTCGCCAGGCTCTGATGAATGAAATAAGCGCGGGCGATGCCATGCGCGTTGAGCTGCTTGAGGAATACGCGAGGTCGGCAGATGATCGCCGGGTGGTCGCGGATCGCCTCAATTCCATTCGAGATCAGATTGCCCAGATGCCTTCTTCTTCCGGCGCGCCTTCAGCAGAGCAGATCGCACTTGCCGAGGAAATGGATCAGACCCAGGCGAAGCTCGACGCAGCCGAGGAGCGCATGAGTACTCTTCGTCGCGAGCTTCTGGCGACGAATCTCACGCGTGCGACAATTGACTCGGTGTTCAGCAACTACCTGACGCGACGCGAAGCCGAAGGTATCAAGTCAGCCAATGAGGTGCAGGCCCGACAACAGCGCTTTGAGGACGGGCTGAGTCGCCTAATGGAACGATATCCCGCCCGCCAGGCTCAATTGGAAGAGCTTGTCTCCAAGTACAAGGACTGGGCGGAGACGCGACGCCAGCTCGATGATCCGTCAGATCTCATCCGCATGGTTCGCAACGCCGGTGTGCTCGAATTTCGAATTGCCCCGAGGCTGGCGGCTGCGCCTGATCAGATCGGCAGCCAGTTCATATCGCCCCAGCGAGCGCAGCAGTACATTGAAATACTCCAGAATCCTGAAGAAGGTCCCGAGGCCCTGCGACGTCGAAATGAAGAGTATGTCTGGATGCCCCTCAAGAGCGACACCGAGAGGTATGATGGGCTTGTTACCGCCGAGATGGGCGGAAGGACGTACCTGCTGCTTCACAACCGTCCCGCCCACACGATGCTGCAGGATCGTACCGAAAGGCAGTGGGCGCTCGATCGCGCCGGTGTCACCACCGATGAAAATGGTCGATGGGCGGTGGACTTCACCTTTAACGACGCGGGCGCCAGGCTGTTCGGCGACATGACGAGCCAGCATCTTGGCTACAACATGGCCGTCCTGCTGGACGACGACGTCTACTCGGCACCGACGATTCAGGCGACGATTACCTCAAGGGGCATCATCACCGGAAGGTTCACAATCGACGAGGCCAGGCATCTTGCCAGAACCCTTGAAGCCGGTTCCCTTCCGGCGAAGTTGAACCCCGATCCGGTATCCATGAATACCTTCGGCGCGAGCCTGGGTGAAGAAAACCTGCAACAGGCACTCCGGGCCGGCGTCTATGGCGCGATAGCGGTTGTTGCGTTCATGCTGATCTACTACATGCTTTCCGGAGCAGTCGCCAACGTTGCCCTGACGCTAAACATCCTGCTGGTGCTGGGCGCCATGAGCATGCTCAATGCGGTGTTCACTCTGCCGGGCATCGCGGGCATCATCCTGACAATAGGCATGGCCGTCGACGCCAACGTCCTCATCTATGAGCGATTGCGGGAAGAGCAGCAAAAGGGCCTGTCGATCAGAATGGCCTTGAAGAACGCATACGAGCGGGCCTTCAGCGCCATCTTCGACTCGAACTTGACTACATTGATCACCTGCGTGGTTCTTGGATGGGTGACGACTGAAGAAGTCAGGGGCTTTGCAATTACCTTGGGATTGGGCGTTATCTTCAACATCTTTACCGCAGTGTATGTGACACGGTGGGTCTTCCAGGCAATGCTGGAAACCAAGGTGCTGAAGAAGCCCGTTCACATGCTCAAGATCATCGGTGTGCCCAAGATTAACTGGATGTCCAAGCGGTACTACTTCTGGGTAGTGTCGGCAGTGTTGATGGCCACGGGCATTGGGTCGATTATATGGCAGGGCTCGGACCTGTTGGGCATAGAGTTCTCCAGCGGAACCCAGGCGATCATGACATTCCGTGACGATGCGCTTGTTGATGGGCAACTGCCCAATGACGCGCTGGTGCGATCCCGGTTCAGCCAGGCGGCGTCGGTACACCAACGTCTGGCCGCGACTGCCCGTGTTGAGAAAATAGAGACGGGCAGACTCACCAATTTCATGCGCGATCACGATCGCAACGGCGATGGTCAGATCACCCTGGAAGAGTGGCAGGATCAGGGTCTCGATGCCCAGTACTTCACGCTCCTGCAACAGAGCGCCGGGGTGGACGGGCCTTTGACCTCTGATGCTCTTTACGGGAAGCTTCCCGCGAAGTCTTACCAGGTGGCGACTACCGAGACGAAGGTGCAGTTGATTCAGGACGTCGCTGCCAAGGCGTTCGGTCAGGCACTTGAGAAACGCCAGCCTCTGGTCTTCAATGTGCTTAAGGGAACGGATGACTGGCGTCTTGGTCTGTCGCTGGATCCATCGGGCGGCACTCGAATCACCCCCGATATGGCCCGCGCGGTGTCCGACGAGCACCGCAAGGAGTTCGTCAATCGCGAGGGTGGAGTCCTTCAGGTTGTTCAGTTTGGCGATGAAGGCGCGAAGCTTTCGGATGTGGCGCAGAGGATTCGCGATATGCGATTCCAGAGCGATTTCAAAGCGGTGGAGCTTAATGACAGCGACATCATCGGCCTGGAGCCCATCGGCAAGGATACCTTCAAGCAGGTAGCGATACTGACGAGCCCTGCCGATCCGACAATCAGCGATACCGACAAGGCGTGGGAAGAGTTCGCACAGGCTGAGCTTCGTCTTCTTAACGAGGCGATGCTTCGTCAGGAAGCGATGGACGCCACCAACTTCGACCCGGCTATTGCCGGTCAGGCCTCCCAGAGCGCCATCGTGGCGCTGGTACTGAGCTGGCTGATGATAATCGGTTATTTGTGGTTGCGGTTTGGTTCGGCCCGGTGGGGTCTTGCGGCAGTGACCTGCCTGATCCACGATATCCTGATCGTGGTGGGTATGGTCGCGGCGTCGAATTGGCTTGCCGATACTTCTATCGGAAAGGGGAGGCGGAAAGACGCTGCTTGCATCGTGCGTGCCGTCGATCCTTCCCGCGA
>CAZWAT010000181.1:0-1976 GCA_964632015.1 uncultured Planctomycetaceae bacterium | reverse complement strand
CTGATCCAGCCGTTCAAGATCGACCTGCCCATGGTTGCGGCGTTCCTGACGGTGGTAGGCTACTCGGTCAACGACACTATTGTTGTCTTCGACCGGATTCGCGAAAACCGAGGAAAGCTTCAGACCGTCAGTCCGGAAGTGATAAACCTTTCCATCAACCAGATGCTCAGCAGAACGTTGTTGACCAGCATCACCACACTGACAGTGGTGTCGATCATGTACATTATGGGCGGACAGGGAATACATGCGTTCAACTATGCCTTGTTGATAGGCATGGTGATCGGTACCTATTCGTCCATAGCGATTGCCGGTCCCCTTCTCATGGGCGTTCGCCGCATGATGCTTCCGATCAACAGCAAGCCTGCCGAGCAGGAGATGTCCGCTGAAGCGAAATAGGCTTACGACATGATGGATCAGTATGCCTGAGGGCTTCGCCGCAGGCTTAAGGAGAGAATGCATGATTGTGCAGCCCTCCAAACCATCGTATTCGAAGCTGTCGACGGTGTTATTGGTAGTGGTGGCAGGCGTATTGCTGCTTGCGTATCTGTATGAGCTTGTGCCATACGAGATGAGAGAGCGGCATTACCCCGCCGCTCACACCGCCGCGGAAGTCTTCAGCATGGTAATTGCCGGCGGGTTGTTCATGCTAGCGTGGAACACCCGTCGCCACGAGGGCAACCATTACCTGCTGTGGCTGGGCATAGCCTATGGTTTCGTAGGTATACTCGACCTGCTGCACACCATGAGCTACAAGGGCATTGCGCTTGAGCTTTCTGACACAGGTACTGCCACCGAGCTATGGATAGCCGCACGCGGGACGCAGGCGCTTGCCCTGCTGGCGGCGCCATTGTTCATCCGACGGAGGATCAACGTCTGGGTGACTGCGTTGGGCTTCTTGGCGGTTACGCTGATATTGGCCATGTCGGTTCTGGTCTGGGGGAACTTCCCGGCGTGTTTTGAAGATGGTCTGACGCCGTTTAAAATCATTTCAGAATACGTTATTTCCGGCATCCTTCTGATTTCGGCGGGTTTTCTCATATTGAGGCGCACGGCGTTCGATCGGCAGATCATGCATCTGCTTGTGGCTTCGATAGCGATGACCATCATCTCGGAGTTGGTGTTTACTCTCTACAACGATCCTTTTGCCACCCCCAACATGGTTGGGCACGTCTTCAAGATTGTCGCGTTTGCCCTGCTTTACAAGGCGTTCATTCAGACTGCGTTTCGTCGACCTATGGACCTGCTGTTCAGGGAGCTCAAGCAGCGCGAGTCTTCGCTTGAAGAGACCAGGCGACGCCAGGAACGTTTGATCGAGGCAATGCGCAAAGTCCGTAGTGCCCTTGAAGTGAGAGTGCAAGAGCGAACCAGCCAATTGCGAAATACGGTCATGCGACTTCAGGCAGAGGTGCAGGACCGCATAAAGGCCCAGGACACACTGCGGGAACAGTCGCGAATTCTGGAATTGTTCACCCGCAAGTATTCTCGACAGGATTATCTCAAATCAGTTACAGACGCTGTTCGGGACTGGAGCGGCTGTCGATGTGTTGGTATTCGGGTTCGGGATGAAGACGAAATCTATTATGAATCGTATGTCGGCTTCAACCAGCAATTCTGGGAAAAGGAAAAGACGCTTCGGCTTGGCGTGGATCAGTGCGCGTGCACCCGCGTCGTGCTAGGTCAGACCATCCCATGCGAACGCAAGCATATAAGTGCCGGCGGGTCATTCTTCTGTAGCGATATTCGTAAGCTCATGGACACGCTCGATGAGCATTCAAAGTGTTTGTATCGGGGCGAGTGCGTCAAGTTCGGTTACAGGTCGATAATGATAGTTCCCGTGCGGTACCGGGAACAGATCCTTGGTGTCATGCATCTTACGGACGAGCGCCCGGGGCTTGCAACGCCCGAGGCAGCGGCGTTTCTGGAGTCTATCGCCCCGCTCATCGGTGAAGCCATCAACCGATTGAACATCGAGCAGG
>CAZWAT010000180.1:0-5574 GCA_964632015.1 uncultured Planctomycetaceae bacterium | reverse complement strand
AACATGGCCGGTCGAGGCACAGACATAAAACTTGCCAGGGGTGTCGCGGATAATGGCGGTATGCACGTGATCGCCTCCGAGAGGCACGAGTCGCAGAGAATCGACCGGCAGTTGTTCGGCCGGTGTGGCCGGCAGGGTGAACCGGGCTCGGCCCAGGCAATAGTCTCGCTCGAAGATGAACTGCCCGGAAGATACGCACCACATCTCACCAGCATTCTTTCCCGCAGGTTCGCCAACAGAACCGACGAAATAGTCTCAGGTAGCTGCCGAAAACTTTTCAGAATTGCTCAGTCGCGGGCGCAGTCTCTGGCTCTTCGCCAGCGAAAAGGCGTGCTTCGAACAGATGAGTGGCTCGATGAATCGCTGGGCTTCGCGGGAGTGGAATAAGGTTCGTCAGTCCAGGTATTTCGATAACGCCTGACGCAGGTTCATCCTGGCCCGACTGAGCAGGCTTTTGACGGCCTTGGTGGAACAATCCAGAATTTCGGCTATCTCCTTGTAGCGTTTGTGCTCGTACCTGCTCAGCACGAAGCCGATTCTCTGATTGTCCGGCAGCGACGCGATAGCCCGGGCCAGTTTTTCGCCAAGCTCTTCCGTGTCGAACCTGCGGTGAGGCTCATTGGCGCTGGCGTCAGGGATGTCCCGGAACCAGGATTCGTCGTTGCTGATTGATTCAAGCGAGATGCTGCGTGATTTCCGGCGGTCACGCAGCACGTTGAACGAAAGGTTGGCGACTATTCTGTACAGCCACGTGCTGAATTTCGCGGCGGGCTCGTATCGGTGGGCGTTGCGGTATATCCGCATGAACACCTCTTGGGTGAGATCATCCGCCATCGTGGGCTCTCCCAGAAACCGAAATACCAGCGAATGAACCCTGGATGTATTGCGATGCACAAGCTCTTCGAACGCGCGCATGTCACCGTTCTTCACCTTTAGCATCAGTTGAACGTTGATATCATCCGCCCAGGGTATATCGGCCGGGCGAGCGTCAAATTGTTTGCGTGCCCTGGTGATGCGAAGCTCCTTAGTAGGATACTTCTACAATGCCAGGTCGTGGGGGAAAAGCCTTTTCGCAAACAAGTGTAAAATACCGACCGGGATCAGGCGTGCCTGAGCCGAAGCTGTCCGCAGGCCGCCTGCGTGTCCTGGCCTCTGCTGGCGCGAACATGAACGTTCACTCCGCGCGACCTGAGCCGGTTGAGAAACCGTTTGACATCAGCGGGCGTGGGGGCGTGGAAGTCAAGCTCTTGCACGGGGTTGTAAACGATCAGGTTGACGTTGCTCCTTAATGTGTGGGCGATTTTCGCCAACCCTTCGGCACAGACGTTCGTATCGTTCAATCCGCCAAGAAGCAGGTATTCGAGCGTAATCTCGCGGTGTCTGCTCGCGTAGAATGCCCGGGCGCAATCCATAATCTCATCGAGACTGTATTTTGAAGCGACAGGCATGATCTGGCGACGGATCGCGTCGTTGGGAGCGTGCAGCGATATCGCAAGTGTCACCGGAATACCCAACCTCGCCAGCCGGCGGATGCCCTGAGGTATTCCCACCGTCGACACCGTCACATGCCGCGCCGAGATGTTGAACCGCTCGGGGTCAGTTATCGCACGTATTGCTTCGGCGCAGGCAGATAGATTCAACATCGGCTCGCCGGTCCCCATGAACACCACATTGGTGGGGCGGGTGGTCGATTCCCTCCACAGGTGCAGTAGTTGTTGCAGTATCTCGTGAGCCTTGCAGTTGCGCTGAAAACCACCTATCGCCGATGCGCAGAACGTGCAACCCATGGCACAACCCACCTGTGTGGACACGCACGCTGTTGACGAGGTCTTGCTAGGTATCAGCACCGTTTCGACCGCCTGACCATCGCAAAGCTCGATCAGCAGTTTCATTGTGCCGTCTTTGCTGTCAAGACGCTCGATGACCTTGCTGTTCATGACCTGCACGATTTCGCCCAATGAAGCGGGGATGTTGGACATCATGTCGAACTCGACGACGCCCTTGTTGTAAACCCAGCCCGCAAGCTGCTTTGCCCGATACGCCTGATGCCCTGCCTCCGAAAGCATATCGCGCAGGGCGGGTACGTCATGTTCAAGCATGTTGATCGTCGTCATATCAAGGGCTCCTGTGGCTCGGGCGAACAGCAGCCCTTTCTTCGCAGAAGGTCGACGAGCCCCCCCGACGCCGCGAAAGATTCGAATTCCTCTATCGATTCCAACAGATTGTCACTGTAAGCGCGGATGACCCAGTTCGTTGTCAGCGGGGATATGGACACGACGGCTGCCCCGTTCTTGGCTGCGAGATACATCTCGAGCGCAGTACCCATCGAAGCGCTGGGGACGTACGCGATAAGTAGATCGCACCGCGCGGCGATGCCGTTGCCCTCGTCCATCGTTTCGCGAATCCTTTTCAGGTCGTACGTGATACTGTTGGGATGCTGCGAATAATGGCAATACACGTCCGCGCGGGGAAGATGCCGCGAGAGAATCTCCCGAATGGGCTTGCGCCAGTCCTGTGAATGGATCCGGGCCTCGGCGATGGATCCTTGAATAATACCCGCCAAAAATACCTTCATGCCTGTCCTGTCTATCTGCATATGCATAATACGAACGGCGGGGGCAATGAACAACGACCATTGTCGGAATATCGTGAAATGCCGCGCCCCGCTCGTCTTGCCCATGCCGTGAAGATTCGTCATACTGGGGGCATGTCGTCTACAGGCCAAAAACTTATGGATTTGTACCGCGCCATGCACCTGCATTTCGGACACCAGGCATGGTGGCCGGGCGATACGCCGCTGGAAATATGCATCGGGGCGATTCTGACGCAGAACACCAACTGGACGAACGTCGAGAAGGCGCTGGCGAATCTTGCACGTGTAGATTGCCTGAGCGTCAGCGCACTTCACGCGATAGACCGCGAACAACTGGCCCAGATGATTCGCCCGGCGGGATACTACAACATCAAGGCACGCCGCCTGATGAACTTCATTGCCCATGTCCATGATCATTCGGGCGATGACATCCAGGCGTTTCTGGATCGTCCTGTTGATGTGCTTCGAGAAGATCTGCTGTCGATCAACGGTGTCGGGCGAGAAACTGCCGACAGCATGATTCTATACGCCGCCCGAAAGCCCACATTCGTGATCGACGCCTATACGTTCCGCATCATGTGTCGTCACCACCTGCTTGGCCCGGAGGATGATTACGAATCGGCAAAGTATCTCTTTGAGTCGAACCTGCCCGAGGATGTCGAGCTTTGGAACGATTACCACGCCCAGCTTGTCGCGGTCGGAAAAAACTTCTGCAGACCAAAATGCAAATGCGACCAATGCCCCTTGCGCGATTTCGAGCACGAGACAAACTGCGAGTGGGAATAGAAAAACGGGGTAGTTCGTCATGAGCCTTTGGCTCACCCATAGAGAATCCAAACGAAGCTGTTTTCGAGGCAGGGACCTTTCCCCCCGCGTTTGAGTGTGGAAATAACCCTCCCCGACTGTAGAATGGGAAACCTGGTCGCAAATACAAGGTCAGGTGCAATATGAAGTTGTCGGTCGTAATTCCGGTATACAACGAGCAAGCCACCATCGAAACAATCGTACAGGCCGTGCAGGCGGCCCCGGTTTCGATGGAGAAAGAGTTGATCTTGATAGATGATTGCTCCACCGACGGAAGCGCGCAGGTTCTTGAGCGGCTCGCGGGCAAGTGGGACAACATAAAAACCGCGTCCAACCCCGTGAACATGGGTAAAGGGGCTGCCCTTCGCACAGGCTTTGCCTTGGCGACCGGCGACGTGATCGTCATTCAGGATGCTGACCTGGAATATGATCCCAACGAGTATTCAAGGCTCGTCAAGCCCATTATTGACGGAAAGGCCGACGTGGTTTACGGATCGCGATTCATAGGTCAAGACCCCAAAAGGGTGTTGTACTTCTGGCATTACATGGGCAACAGGTTCCTGACGTTCGTCTCAAATTGCCTGACCAATATCAACCTTACAGACATGGAAACCTGCTACAAGGTATTCCGCCGCGAGGTACTTGAGTCGCTGGTGACCAAAGAAGACGGCTTCGGCTTCGAGCCCGAGATCACCGCCAAGGTGGCCGCCATGGGATGCAGGATATTCGAGATCGGTATTTCCTACAGCGGCAGGACGTACGAAGAGGGCAAAAAGATCGGTTGGAAGGATGGCCTGTGGGCGCTGTGGTGCATGTTCAAATACAACCTTGGTTCGGAGTGTCGTCGTTTCAGAAAGAACCGGCGCAACCTTTCATGCCGATCAAAGAGCGCAACCGATGACAAGTGACGGTTCAAAACCCCGATCGGCCCCAACCAAGGCCGGAGTGAAGCTGTTCGTTCCTGGCAGGCTTTGCCTTTTCGGCGAACACAGCGACTGGGCTGCGGAATTCGGATTGCACGATGGCTTTTGCCTGGTCATCGGTACCGACCAGGGACTGGTTGCCGAGGTTGAACCCAGCGATGATTTCATTGTCGAAACGCTCGTGCCCGATGTTCGAGGCAGGCCATCCGGTCGGACGCGTCGCATGAGCTGTGAATGGAATTCGCGGATGCTTCGTGAGGCAGCGAATGATGACGATGAGTTTTTTCGTTACTGTGCGGGAACCGCCCACGAGATGTTGTCTCGCCCAGGGGTCAGCGGGGGGATAGACATTCGTATTCGATCGATGGATCTGCCGCTGCGCAAGGGCGTGTCCAGCTCGGCTGCGGTGTGCATACTGGTGGCCAAGGCGTTCGACCTGGTCTATCGCCTGGGGATGTTCCCGCACGAATTGATGGATGTCGCATATCGCGGCGAGAGGCTCACGGGCTCGCAGTGCGGGCGTATGGACCAGGCATGCATCTATGGAAAGACGCCGGTGCTTCTGACTTTCGCCAAGGCCAGTGATGTTCGCATCGAGCCGGTATTCCCCGCAGACCGAATCGACATGTTCTTTGTCGACCTGGCGGGTAGAAAAGATACCGTCCGCATACTCGATGATCTGCGGAATGCGTATCCAAAATCCAAAACGCTTCAGAACGCTCTTGGCGGCGCGAATGAGTTGCTTGTACGCCGGGCATATCACGCGCTGTGGCAGGGTGATGCACAAGAGCTTGGCGCCCTGATGTGCGAGGCCCAGGCGATGTTTGATGAGCAAATCGCCCCCCACAGCCACCAGCTTACCAGCCCGCTGCTGCACGAGGTGCTCTCGATGACGGAACTCGCCGGGCACATCTGGGGCGCCAAAGGTGTCGGAAGCCAGGGCGACGGAACCGCCCAGTTCGTAGCCCGCAGCCCAAGCGACCGCAAATCAGCCATCAGCCTCATCGAAGAAAAATACCCCAGTATGCAGTGCTTCCCGCTCACAGTCACCGCCCAGTCACCCAACAACGACTGACGACCAACCGCAACACGGGCTTCGCCCCTCAGAAAGCAAAACGATTGGAAGCAAAGCCCCTGCGGTTGCATCATAAACCGCTGGGCAAGAGCCGCGATTTCATCTCCATTTTGGGCCGGATAATCGAAAAACAGGCGACTTGTGTTTAGGCCAAGTCAACGCGAAAACGCAAAATCGAC
>CAZWAT010000179.1:0-5648 GCA_964632015.1 uncultured Planctomycetaceae bacterium | reverse complement strand
CCAGCTTTCCGCGGGAAACAACGGTTGTAGACATGTCCAGCACGAACGCGCCTTCCTTGTCGGCCGGCGCGGCGAAAGCCAACGGATTCGTACCGAACATCACCTGCCTGCCGAAAGTCGGAACACCCAGCGCAGCCGTGTTGGTCATCGCCAACCCGAGCATGTTCTCTGGCAAGGCCATCATCGCATAGTAACCCGCAATGCCGAAGTGGTTTGAGTTCTTCACACAAGCGAACGCCGACCCCATTTTTTTCGCCCGCTCAATCACGCATCGCATCGCCATGATTCCCGCTGGCGCCCCCATGCCGCCCCCTGCGTCTATGACGAACGCAGCGCCCTTTTTGTGAACCAAGGCGGGCGACGCGTCGGGCAACATCTGCCCATCCCGCAGTCCGTTGACATACCGTTGCAACCTTGCGACCCCATGCGAGTGAATGCCCCGCAAATCGGCCGCTACCAGTACCGCTGCCGATTGGGCTGCGGCGGTTTCGCCAAGCCCCATCTCTACAAATACCTGTCCGCAGAAGCGTTCAAGGTCAGCCGCGTCAACCCTGCAAGCTTGCGTTGTGTAATCATCAATGCCTTTCATTGGAATACCCGCTCCTCAGTACCCGGCCCGCCAAGCAGCATGTTCAGCCATGGATCCCCACCGGCGTTGCTGACATGCTCGTCATAACGCAGGAATTGTGCGATCATCTCACCGCGTCTTACGGCGTCGGTGTGATGATAGAAGGTGGATAGATTTGGCGGCGTGGGGCCAGTATTGTTAACAATGGCGTCGAACGGCGCGACGACCTGCTGTGCCTCGCGATACCTGTACAGGTCATACAACTTTGCCACCACTTGTCCCCGCTTCACGGGCGCCCCCCATGATACATGGCGAACCAGTATGCCATCCTCCTGCGCGTGAACCTCGCTTTTCTTTTGGGAGTAGTCCACCAGATACTGGTCGGATATCCTGCGAATCGTTCCTTCCTGCATCCCCATGCTGACGAGAATGTTGTTTATGCCCACAATCCCCTCACGAATCGCCGAATGATTGACAAGCCTCAGCGCCGGCCACTCAACAAGCAAGGACGGGATCTTGAGTTGCCGGGCGGCTACGTTGACGCTGGATCCTTCATGCTCGACAGAATAGATGAGCGATATCCGACCATAGTCCAGGCACAGGCGTTTGGAGGTTTCGTCGCCAGGAGTATATCCAAGATAGGGTCGATAATTCGTCGAATGCATCGAGACTACCCCGTCGGAGTGCTTCATGACCAACTCGAACAGCGTGTGCGTAATAGCCTGTGTGACCGTACCGTCAACGCTCCCCGGCCAGGAACGGTTCATATTGTCCAGCGGCGAGAACCACACGGCGCGATCATATGGATACGAATGCTGCTTGGATCGCACCGCCAGGGGATTCGCCACCGGAACAGCCACGACATTTCCACTCAATGCATTGCAGTCAAGCGTTTCAAAAAAGCGACGAATGGTTTCAGAGGCTGTGAGTTCAGTTCCGTGCTCACCACCGATCAGGAACAATGTAGGTCCCGTCTTGGCCCCCGCCGCGAGAAACAACGGCACCTCCACGCGATCGTGCCTTGCACGAACGATAAGCGAAGTGAAGCGTTTTTCACCCGAACCCAGTTGCTCATCAGCGATGTTCCACATGTGACGCTCCATTACATATCCGCGGTCATTGGTTCGACACCACACCTGGCGGCGAGATTATCAAATACAACCGCCGCCCATTCGGCGCGCTGCACCCACGACACCAACCGAACCGGAACCACCGAAGCCTTAAGCGGGGCGGTGTTATTATCCGATGTGTTCCAGGCGGTTTCTCGCAAGGTGCGCAGGTGGCAGCGCGCGAACTGCTTCCAGAACTCCGTGTCGCCGATCACGTCCCAGAGCTGCGAAATCACATCCAGCATCGTGACGCGGCACCAGGTGAAATTGCCAAACCCGATCGAGTGTTCGTAACATTCCCGGCTGTCGTCATACGCCAGTTTCAGGTATCCATCCTCCAGCCCACAGCACATGAGATACCACAACGCCACCCGCCGGACAGACCGGCAATCGTCCTCAAGACTGACCGGAACCAGAGGATTGCGAAGAAACCTCAGCAGGTGATACCAGGTCATTCCGTTATCCGGCAGGTTGTGCATCCAGTACTTGCCCCCCCGCCGGTTCTCGCCCATCCGGTACGGCAGCACGCCGATGCTCTCTTGACAGGATATGACATGCCCGTACGCCTTCAATGCGTCGTCGATAAGTCCCTGATCGATCCCCGCCCCACCGGCCGACTTCAGCATGTGGTGCGCGGCGAAAACCTGCGAAGCACCCAGGGCACAGACGTTAAGGCAGTTGCGATTCATGCCCTCGTGATGGCTGAACCAGCCCGGACCAAGTGCATTTCGCTTCTGCCAAAGACACGCCTCTTCGAGCTGCGTCAACTGCTTCGGCGTGCAACACAACCCGAGCATCGTCAGTTGCGACGCCACCGTGCAGATTATGTTCATGTCAACGCCGCTTGCCTGACGCCACTTGTCGGTGATGCGCCGGAAGGATGAACCGTCGGGATCGTCAATAATCCCCATCGACGCCCACGCGCCGTCCTTGGCCGAGTCGCCAGTGTGACGATACTGCCCCCGAAAGGCATAGTCGCGGGCAATCGTCGCTCGATGTCGCCATTGGGCGTCGCCCGTTTTAACATGCCGCCGCTCAAACGCTAGCGCGGCAAATGCGGCGTCAACGAAACAATACTTGTCCTCTTCGCTGTAAATGGCGCCGAAATGAGGATCCGACGAGTCGAGCACCTGCCGAGACGCCGACCAATCAATAAGCTCATCCCGCATGACGGGCAGCTCGTTCAGGTTGAATCCTTCAGACTCTATCACCCTTCGGGCCTCGGGCCAACGCTCGCCCCAGAGGTTGCAATCAGACAGCAACGTGTCACGCCGGGGACACTCGATCAGCGCCTCCTCGTCAATACCATCAGGCGAAATAAGCACAAGATCCCGCAGTGGCCCCGCTTCACCCGCGGATGCCTGAACATAAAACCCCAGCCGTTCGTGATCGACAGAGACATCAATCTCAAGCCTGCCGTTCGTCAGTTCACAGGGCGAAAACTCCACGCCGTCAGCGGAGTATTTGACATCCGCCCCAGCCGAATCGACCATCGCCACCAGACGATACTCACCGCACGGAACCCGACCTACGACCTCATAATTCCAGATGTCCTCGCGCAGAGAAAGATCAAGCTCGCTACCAAAATACGCCCGGACAAGCCGAGCACATATCAATGACGGATCAAGTCTATATTGCATGCCAGTCTATACCGCTCCTGCCTGTATATACTAGTTGCCAAACCAAGCTCGTCAAGTGTTTTCGTGGATATTCGCGAAGCAATTAGCGTTCAGGTGGGCTAGATTCCGCCGTAGGCGTTCATTCCACCGTCAACGATGACTGACGCTCCGTGGACGAACTGTGCTGCGTCACCGAGCAACCAAAGGGCCGGCCCGATGATGTCTTCGGGTTTGCCAAACCGGTTCAGCGGCGTGTGTGCAATAACGCGTCTGCCTCGCTCGGTATAGTCGCCCGTCGCCGGGTCATGAAGCAGGAATTTGTTCTGCTCGGTCAGGAAGAAACCTGGTGTTATCTCGTTCACACGAATGTCCGCCTGGGGGTATTCCTGCGACACGTGCACCGCCAGCCACTGGGTGAAATTACTCACTGCCGCCTTGGCTGCGCTGTACGCAACGCTACGGGTCAGCGGATGCACCGCTCCCATTGACGAGATGTTCAGAATTCGCCCACCGCGTGACTTTGCCATCTCGCCGCTGAATACCTGGCAGGCGTAAAACGTGCCGAGAAAATTCAGATCGAGCACATACCGCACCGCATCGGGCGGCAGTTCAGAAAAGGGCAGATCGGGCGATGTGGTTGCGTCCTTGTGCGCCCCGCCCGCGCCGTTTACGAGAATGTCCACCCTGCCGAACTCGTTGATCACCTCATCGCGAAGCCGCTCCACGCTTTGCCTGTCGGTTACATCGCAGGTGAACGCGACTGCCCTGCCACCGTTCTTGCGTATAGTCTCCGCGAGGGTTCGGGCCTTTTGGAGGTTTCGCCCACCGACTACCGCGACCGCCGCCCCGCAGTCCGCCAGCCCCTGTGAAATCGCCCCGCACAGCACACCGCTGGCGCCAGTGACCACCGCCACTTTCGAGTCAAAAACAAATGGATTCTTCATTTCGTATTCCTGCCGGATTCGCCCCGCTTAAGACGCCGGCAGCGGCATTCTATGAATCGACACACACCGTGACAAGCGCCTTTAGGATAGTCGACGTGTGCGAGAGTCAAACGCGGAAGCAAATAGAACCATAAGATCGTGGTCAAGGCTCGCAAGTTGACCCTTCACACTGGCCTTGAATCGGCGGGGGGTTCAGATCGGGCAACCAATCATTCGGAGTCTCCCGCACGAACAGCAGCGCCATCCTCATTGCGCGGGACAGTGGAGCTTTTATAATCCAGCCGACCTGTGGAATCATCCCGCCTTCGCAGCGTAACCATGAACTGCTTCTCGTCAACCTCCTGCACATCGGCATAGACGTTGCACTGGTTGTAACCAGCACCAACGTTTCCATGAAACGGAGATGGCGGATTGAGTGGGGATCTAACGCTTTCAACAGACCCACCAGGACTGCTACCAAGCGTCTTCAGTCGAAGTGTCATGCCGTAGACAGCCTCTGGTTGCGCCGCATGATGTATCCGCAGCATTGCGACATGAGGCCTGTTTGAATCATCTTTGGCAGCGGCGTCCATTACAGGAGGCAGATATACAACGAGCCGCTCGTTCAGGGCCAACTGTGCCTTCACTCCCTCGCCATCTGGCGTCAGGAAGATAATTCCGCACTGAGACATCATGGATTCGCTCGGAACAGTCGCCTTCCAATCGTCTTGCCCGGTGATCTTCTTGCCGAGTTCCGTAATCTGACTATCCCAGGTTGAGAGGCCGCAGGCCTGAGCCAGCACAAATGCCAGGTTCAGCCTTTCCAAGGCAGCATCGTCGTCATTGTTCTTGCGAAGATAGCGTGCGACGAGCAGTTGCATATTCGGGTTAGTCGATGTGGATAGCCCCACTCGCCGGGCCAGTCGGTCACGCTGCTTGTTGCTCATGTTGTGTTCTACACACGCCAGCACGTCCAGGGCGACACTGTCATCATCAAGCAACTTGTCGATAGTCGAGCCAAGATCTTCCTTATTCATGTAGTCAACGTACTTGACCACGATGTGCGGAAGTGCGTCGGGGTGATCATCGCGTGTGATGAATCCTTCTATCGAATCCTCATTAAGGTCGGCCTTGAACAGTCCTTCCCTTGACGAGTTTTTACATGTTTCAATCTTCCACGCCGCTGCTGCAAGACGCTGTTGCAGATCTTCCAGCGCATCGAGGCTATCACTTTGCGCACGCCACACGGTCATGTTGTGTACCATCAAACCCCGGCCATGGATTACCTGTTGAGCATTTTCAATATTGATCACGGGCAAGCCCTCTGGAAGCGGGCGAAACGGCGGGTACAGCGACTCGGGCACATTGGCGACACCGTATTCTGCCGCCTGTTTCGCAATGTGCGTTGTCAGATGACCTGTCAGTTCCC
>CAZWAT010000178.1:0-5668 GCA_964632015.1 uncultured Planctomycetaceae bacterium | reverse complement strand
GGCGCTATGCCGCTTGTTGTCCTGGGTATCTACTACTTCCTGATAGACCCGGTTGGACTTGAAGCAATGTTTGCGGACACACTGGGCAAGCTGTTGATAGCCGCGGTAGTGTTGTTGAATGTTTTTGGTTTCTTGTGGATCCGCAAGATTATGTCTGTGGATATCTGACGATCACATGAACAGACAGACGTTAATCATCCTGTCGATACTGGTTGCCGCCGCCGCGGCAATAGCGGTGGTGCTTGCCGTGGCCAGCGCGATGCCCGCTCAGATTTTCATCAGCAGCTTGGGCTGCTTGTCCGTGAGCCTGCTCATCGTGGCCGTATTCAGCCAACCAGGCACAATACAGATGTCTTCTCAACGGGAAGCCGCCATCGCCACCGGCCATGATGACAGGCAAACTATTTTCGAGAACCCGCTATGGCGTGCCATTCTATGGCTTGGGCTGATTCTCAGTCATCGCCTTGCTATGCCCAGCCTCAAGAAGTGGTTAAGGCGAACGCTTGTCGCCGCCGGTAGCCCCAACTACTATACCGCCGAAGAATATCTGGCTTTGTCGATGTTCTGCGGCCTTGTTCTGGGAATTGTGGTGGAAGCCGGAAATCTTCTGATCTACGGACAATTCAGCGCATGGGCTTTTATCTGGAGCGCCCTCCTTGGTACCGGCTTGGCGATATATCAATTGCATGACCGCGCTCAGAAGAGACTGCAAGCTATTACCCGACGCGTGCCATATGCGATGGATCTGATATCGCTGGCGATGGGCGCCGGGGCCACGTTCACAGAGGCGGTCCAGACGGTTGTCCGCGAGCAGGGCGATGACCCGTTCAACGTTGAGCTAAGGACTATGCTTGCCGAAATGGACCTGGGTTCCACAAGGTCAAAGGCGCTGGCGAATCTTGCCGACCGCATTCCGATTGATTCGCTGCAAGGTATCATATCCAGCATTGTTCAGGCCGAGGAGTTGGGCACACCGCTGGGGGACGTGCTGCATGACCAGGCAACACTGTTGAGACAGGCGCGGTATGTCCGCGCAGAGAACGCCGCCGCCGTTGCAAGCGTTCGCATTCTCATTCCGTGTCTGCTGCTTGTCATGGCTGTAGTGCTGACCGTATTCGGGCCAATGATCCTCAAGACAATTCGCGGAGGTTTGTTTTAATGGCTCCCTGTGCTGAGTTGATTTTCATGCGGGGACCGCAGCGCGGCAAAAGGATCACGCTGGGAAAGCAACAGATCGTCGCAGGCAGACTCCATACTTGCGAGCTTGTGCTTGAAGAGCAATACGCATCTCGCAGGCATTTTCAACTCGAACTTCTCGCCGATGGATGGGTCTTGCAGAACATCTCTGATAACGGCACTCTGGTGAACGGCAAGAGATTCAAAAAGAACAAGCAGATATTGCTGGATACCGGTGACGTGCTTGGCGTGGGTACCGAAACGGAAGTCCTCTTTGTCGCCCCGGGCGATGATGCACAGGCTGCAATTAATGCCTATGCAAGTTTCCAGCCCGAAGACCAGGCTCCACAAAAGCCTGACGCTCAAGTCCATGATTTCAAGCAGGAAGCTGATGAACCTCGACATGAAGGCGAAAAACCCGCAAACGCCTCAAGGTATCGCAAATACATGATCTTCGGCGGCGTGTATGCGGTGATGATTATAGCGCTGATAGTGCTTCTGGGCAGCCTGAAGAAATCACGTGACCCGCACGCAGGACAGCCACGGCAATTCAGTAATTATGATATATCAATGGCAGTTCACGAACCTGTTATTCGCCACCAGAATGTCAATCTGGCCGCGGAGCAGCTTCAATTGGCAAGAGCGTTGTTCTCCAGGCGAAATTTCCGGACGGGAGATCTGCAGAAATGCGTGCTCGCGTTCAAGCTGCACCTGGCATATCAAAACGCCACCGACTTCGCCGATCCGGATATGCAAAGCCTGTACATTCAGGCTCGCGATGAGCTCGTCACCAGGGTGCAGGAGTTGTACACCCAGGCATGGATGAGTCAGCAGGCAAGGAAATGGGACGAAGCTGTTTTGAGATGGGAGATGCTCAGAAATACGCTCCCCAGAAGTTCGGAAGACTGGGATACCCGCAGCTACGTTGATTTGCAGAACAACATCATGGCGCATATACGTTTCGTCCGCGGCAAACTACCCAAAAAACGTTAGTCAATCATCCTGAAACATGAAAAAGTCGCGAATCAGGCTGTGATATTTGCCCGGCACGGTAACCGGATTCTGTGCCGCCCTTTCCAGGGCAGCCGACCACGCATCATCCACATCACCATCCCACGGACGAGGCATCGGCTCATCAAGCGTTTCAACATCCGTATACCCGGCGTCAGCAACCCTCACGTTTCCTGATGCCAATCTATCTTGACCCCTGCGAGCGACATCATGCCGGTCGGTTATTTTCGCATGCTCGCCTTGGGTCGAACCCCGCTCAAGCCGATATTCGAAATCCAGAGGACTGAAACCCAGCTCGCGGAGTCTCTTGGCTATCCGTTCAAATTCATGGGCATTGTTGGCCTCGATCACGGTAGCAGCTTTAGTGAGTTCCATCGCCACCTGTTGGTCGACATGCTGACTGGCCGCCTGTCTCAAGGATTGCGCCACTGTATCGCGCTCTTGTGAAGACATTTTGGTGAGAGATAGTCCCCATCCGGCCTGAACATCTATGTTGTCAAAACCCAGCCAGAGAATTGTGCACAGCATGGCGCCAAGCACCAGTGCAGCCGGTGTTGCCGCCGTTCTTCGCCATGGACGTAGCCCACCGGCCGGCACATTCTCCAAGGCATGGAGGGCCCTTGCAGACACTGCCTGCGCAAAAGCTCCCGGAACATCCTTGCAAGCAAGCTCCTCGGCGGTGACAAGTTGTTCACTAAGACCGAGCCTTGCATCCAGCAGACCCGCAACTTTCGATGGACTCATCGGCCTCAAGAGCCGCATCGTACATGCGACAAACGCCGCGACTAGCGGTGTCCACACCATCAACAGTCTTGTGGGTTCATTATCCAGTACCCCAAGATGGGCGCACATCGCCAACAAAATGATCATTATTCCCAGCGACAACACCAACCACCCCATAGCACCAAACCCCATGCGTTTGTATGCTGCTGCCCCGACAGCGATTGCCGCCGCCACGGGCAAGATACTTATGCCCGCCATCCCCCAGTACTGACCAAGCAGCAAGGAGCCAAGACCAATCGCCGACAGAAAACACACGCCTGCGGCAACGGCGGCGGCGTCTTCAATCGCCCGCGCAATTTTGAACTTGCGCGAGATAACCCTCAGCTTTTCAGCTATCTTGGCAGGCATATCATTATTAGACGCTTTGGCATGCCATTAGTTCAAGCGCAACAAATTGTTGTGCGACACATAACGTGGCTGCCAACCCGCCGGATCATGTTTTCTGCCGGTGCAGTGCATTGACTTGCCTTCATTCCATCGTTACAAGCGAGCGGATGTACGTATTATTATGCTCAACACTGGCCTGTTTGTCCGGCCTTCTGCAGATGATCTCTCAGGTGCAGGCGCTGCTCATCACTCTGACTGTATTTGTGGGCATCCTGATTGCAACCAGGCTGAAAGTACCGTTGTTTGCGGCAATTCTTGGCGCATCTGTTGTCATGGGACTGGCGTTTACCCACAGCGGTGTTGAAACCGCAGCCATGGCAGGCGAGGGGTTTATCCTTCCGACAACGATCGCACTGGCCATAGTGAACATACTGCAGGTACTGCTTTCATCAGTAATGCAGCGCGGCGGGCAAACCGAGCAGGTAGTGGGTCTGACAGGACAGGTTCTGCGCCGACCCGCTATTGTGATGTCCGCTCTGCCGGCTTTGATAGGCCTGCTTCCGATGCCCGGCGGGGCATTGTTCTCGGCGCCGATGGTGGCGGCAGCCAGCGGAAAGCATCATGTCGAGCCTGCCAGACTCTCCGCTGTGAACTACTGGTTCCGTCATATCTGGGAACACTGGTGGCCATTGTATCCGGGAGTGCTGACCGCTATTGCGCTTACCGGCGTGCCGATCGAAAAGTTCATGATCTTCCAAATCCCCTTGGGGATCTTCATGACTCTTTCGGGCCTGTTGATTCTGCGGCGCCTGCATCCCAGTCTTCACAAGGTGCTTCCCCCAGCGGGACTCGACACCAAGCTTCGCCTGCTGTGGTTGACATCATCGATATGGGTAATCGTACTCGCAACTATTCCTGCCAGTTGGCTGGTCTGTTACCTGGATAGTACCGGGGCCGTTCCATCCTGGATGCCCGCAATAAGGCGTCTGGGTCCCGTATTCATAGGTCTGGTTGTATCCGTGGTATGGACAACATTCCTAAATCGCATGAACGCCGCCACATTCTGGGGGCTGCTGCAAAACAAGAATCTTTACACGCTCACGCTTCTGGTGGCTAGCGTGATGGTCTTTCAGCATGTGCTTGAGGTATCTGGCGCGCCAGCCCAAATTGCGAATGAATTGGAAGCCATAAAAGCCCCACTGATACTCGTGGTGATCATGCTTCCGGTCATTGCGGGACTGGTTACCGGATTGGCGGTGGGATTTGTCGGAACATCTTTTCCAATTGTTTTGCCTCTCATCAGCAAACTTGCAGGGGACGATTCTATCCTGCCGTATGTGGCTTTGGCGTATGGATTCGGCCATATGGGGCAGATGGTCAGTCCCATTCACCTGTGCTACATAGTTTCTAACCAGTACTTCAAAACCGGTTTCATCGCCGTATACAGGAATTTTCTGCCGTCTCTTATTGTGATGTCAGCGGCGACTGCAGGGTATTTTCTGCTGACAAGATGGCTATTCTGACAATTAGCATGTTCGCCCAACAGGAGTTACATCGATGATCGTTGGAATCATGTCGGATACTCACGGACGCGTCGAGGCGCTTTCAAAGGTGCTGGCACATTTCGAGAGCATCGCCGTGGAGGCAATAATCCACTGCGGCGACGTGACCCGTGCCGAGTGTCTGGAGATACTTTCGGAGGCCCGTAACGTCTATATGACAATGGGTAATGATGACAAGGGCATTTTCATGATGGCCCAACAGGCGCATATGCTTGGTATCCACTTTTGCGAACCTGTGACAATTTTGCCTATTGGTAAAGGCAAGACACTCGCAGCCACTCATGGAAACAGGCCCCAGATACTCGATGAGCTTATTTCCAGCCAGGCGCACGCATATGTCTGCCACGGACATACACATGTGCGGCGAGATGAAAGAATCGGCCAGATAAGGGTAATAAATCCTGGCGCCATGAGCCACAGTCGCCGGGGTCCGGAAGGAGTGGTAATGCTGGATACCGATCAGGACGAACTGACTCTCATCAACATCAAGGATCTGTAATTCGCCTGATGGTGTTCGATTATTCGTTCCGTCTCACAGCCAGTGCGGTGGGAGGGCCGAGCAATTCGGCCAAAATGAAATCTTCGTTAAGAAAAGGCTGCTCTCCCTTGCGGTATAGAAGCACCAGTCCGATCAACTCACCCTCGGTTGGTAGAAGGGGAATGGACAGTGTTGTCACACCCGGCAGATATCGTCTGATCGACTCATCAAAAACCTCGGCTTGGTCTCCCGCGTCGGTGACAGTGATCTGTGGATTGCCGATGACTGCGTCGATATGCGGAGCCGCCAGGGTCTGACAGAACTCAATGTT
>CAZWAT010000177.1:0-5720 GCA_964632015.1 uncultured Planctomycetaceae bacterium | reverse complement strand
GCAGCGGTCAAGGATATCTGGCTCGGCGGCGGACTTCTGGAAAAGGTCAAGGCGACGCCGGGTCTGAGCGAACAAGAGGCTGCGAGAGTCGCCTTTCTTGACGATGGCCTCAGGCACGCCGAGCAGACCCTTGTGGTCACTATCGCCGCCAAACGGTTCAACAAGATCGGTTCCACCAGGGACAGGGACATTCTTCACGCAGAGCTGAGGAAGTTGCGCGAACTGAGAAGATCCATCGACTCAAACCCGGTGTCGAACATGGATGTGCTTCATAATCGCGAGGGCCTGTGGAGCTGGCCGCCGGAGGCGAAGGCCATGTCCGAACACAAGAACGCTACACCTCTTGCGGAGATATGGAAGTTTCGATTCGACCCCGAACAAATCGGCCTGGACAGCGATTGGCATCTCGAAAATCTTGATGATTCCGCCTGGACGGACATCCGCGTGGACGCGCCATGGGAGCGCCAGAAGCCCGGAATGGACTGGCGGGCAGAGCACGGGTCAGACTATGACGGTATCGGGTGGTATCGTACAACGTTCGAAGCGCCCCACAATTCACAAGAACAGAAGCGAATCGTCCTGCTGTTCGGGGCGGTGGATGAATCGTGCGATGTGTTCGTCAATGGTGAGAAAGTCCACTCGCGCCGGTATGACCGCGCAAAGAACCCCGACAGTTGGCGAGAACCGTTCAAGGTTGACGTGACGAATTTTGTCAATGAAGGCGAAAACCTGCTCAGTGTTCGCGTTGAGGACCGCGCGGGAGCCGGCGGAATATGGCGCCCGGTGCATCTTGTGATCGAAGCTTCAAAGTGACGAATAAGCGACAATTCTAACGGGCCTGCAAAAAACGTGTAGTTTGCTCATTTCCAAATGGTCTATTTGCCGATTCGTAGGATACACTTTCTCATAGGTATGTCCCGTGAAAGGCAGGAGATGATATGCCCCCAGATGTTATGGACAACTACAGGAGCGTGGTTTCCAAGGCTCGCGAAACCATCGAAAAACGCGCACAGAAGGACAAGATTCGCATACAGGTGGGTACGGCGACGTGTGAAACCGCCGCCGGAGCCGACAATATCGCCGATGAGTTCCGCAAGCACATCAAGGCTGCGGGTAGGGACGACATCGTCATGCGACGGGTCGGGTGTACCGGAAGGTGCAGCCGCGAGCCAATCGTCAGTGTCATCGTACCGGGCAAAATGCCCATAAAGTATGAGCAGGTCACACGCGACCTGGCTCATGAAATCTTCATCTCGCACGTGCAGGGCGGCAAGGCCCTTGAGCAGGACGTGCTCGACGCCGAGGGTTATCAAGCAAGCGAATACGAGGTATTTCTGTGCGGCGGCCCGCAGTGTCCGCACGTGCCACAGTGGGACGCGGCCAAACTTTTCGATCAGGCGATTACCAAGGCGGGCCTGGCCGGGAAGGTCGCGGTTACTGAATCATCATGTTTCGGCCTGTGCAGCAGGATGTCGACCCAGGACGCGGTATATGCATTCATCAGGCCCACAAATGTCGTCTACAGAATCACCGAGCCCGACCAGATCGAGAAGATTGTCACTGACCACCTGAAGGGCGGTCGCAAGGTCGATGAACTGCTGTGCGAAGATGAACCCATCAGTCAAAGGTTTTTCGACCTCTACGGCGACGTGGCGTTCTTTCATCGTCAAACCCGGCTTGCGCTGCGGAACAGCGGTATTATCGATCCCCAGAGCATCGAGGAATACATCAACTACAAGGGGTTCGCCGCCCTGGCGAAAGTTCTTGCAAAGGGCGACCCGGCGTGGGTGATCGAGCAGGTTTCTCGCTCGAACCTGCGAGGCAGGGGCGGGGCGGGGTATCCAACCGGAACGAAATGGAAGACTGCTGCCGATCAATCCGCCGACCAGAAATACATCATATGCAACGCCGACGAGGGCGACCCGGGCGCGTTCATGGATCGCTCGATGCTTGAAGGCGACCCGTTTTCGGTGATTGAAGGCATGGCGATAGCCGCCTACGCGATATCCAACGGCGGAGCGTCGAAAGTCAACGGGTATTTCTACATACGTGCGGAATATCCCACCGCCATCAAGCGTGTGCGTTCGGCTATCGCGTTCGCACGCAAGTGGGGGCTGCTGGGCGAGGGCATTTTAGGCAGTAAGTTTTCATTCGATATCGACATTCGGCTTGGTGCGGGCGCGTTTGTCTGCGGCGAAGAGACCGCCCTGATTCACTCGATCGAAGGCCAGCGTGGTCAGCCTCGCATCAGACCCCCGTATCCTGCTGTCAGTGGACTGTGGGGCAAACCCTCGATCATCAACAATGTCGAAACCCTCGCCAACGTCCCGGTAGTGCTGGACTACGGCCCGGAATGGTTCTCGCGGATTGGCACCGATCGCAGCGGCGGGACAAAAGTCTTCGCTCTGGCGGGCAAGGTGCGTCACACAGGGCTTGTCGAGGTTCCAATGGGCACGCCGCTGCGGGAGATCGTCTTCAACATCGGTGGAGGCCCACCGGATGGTAAGGCCCTGAAGGCAGTGCAGACCGGTGGACCCGCGGGGGGGGTTATCCCCGCGGCACAGATCGACACCATAGTAGATTTCGATACGCTCACCGCGGCGGGCTCGATCATGGGCAGCGGCGGAATGATCGTCATGGACGAATCCGACTGCATGGTCGATATCGCCCGGTTCTACATGACGTTTTCGCAGGAGGAATCCTGCGGAAAATGCACCCCCTGCCGGGAAGGTAGCATGCGAATGCTTGAAATTCTCACCCGCATATGCGAAGGCCAGGGACGAAGCGGAGATATCGAAAAGCTTGAGCGACTCGGCAAGCTGATAAAAAAGGCTTCGCTGTGCGGCCTGGGCAGGGCGGCGCCTAACCCGGTGCTGAGCACGATAAAACACTTCCGTAGCGAGTACGAAGCCCACATCAACGAGAAGCGATGCCCCGTGGGGCGTTGTCCAATGAAGCCCGCGCCGATGCCAGTACCCGCCCGGGCACAAGCGACCCCCGGAGGTGCATTATGAGCGCAAACAAAATGGTGAATCTGATAATCGACGGTGAGAATGTCAGCGTGCCCGAGGGTACGACCATAATGGAGGCTGCCCGAACGCTGGGTATTCACATTCCACACCTTTGCTATCACCCCGACCTGAGTTTGATGGGCTCGTGCAGGGTGTGCATTGTGGATGTCAAAGAGATGGGCTTCTACATGGCCTCGTGCAGCGTCAACGTGTGGGAGGGTATGGAGGTTCAAACCAACAGCCCCGAAATACGCCAGGCACGCAGGGACATTGTCGAGCTTCTGCTGGACAACCACCCCAAAGACTGCCAGACCTGCGAACGTGACGGAAATTGCGAATTGCAGAATCTTGCCTATTCCCTGGGCGTGCGGGAACGGCTGTTCGAGGGCAAGCGCAAGAGCTTTCCCATCGAGGACCATGGCGTCAGCGTGGTTCGGGACAGCAACAAGTGCATTCTGTGCGGAAGGTGCTACCGCGTGTGCGCAGAGGTGCAGGGCGTGCACAACCTTCACCAGCAGGGCAGAGGGTTTACAACCATCGTCACGCCCGCACACGCCGTGGACATGGACGATTCGGTCTGCATTCAGTGCGGACAGTGTGTGAACGTCTGCCCCGTGGCTGCGTTTCTTGAAAAAGACGAAACCGAAAAGGTGTTTGAAGCCCTGGCCGATACCACAAAGCACGTTGTGGTTCAGACCGCGCCGTCGATCAGGGCGGCGATTGGCGAGGGGTTCGGCATGGCGCCGGGCACGCCGGCACAGGGCAAGATGATAACCGCGCTTCGAAGGCTCGGGTTCGACGCGATATTCGATACCGATCTCGGCGCCGATTTGACCATCGTCGAGGAATCGGCGGAGCTGCTTCGTCGACTTGAGGGCAAAGGCCCGTTGCCCATGTTCACCTCCTGCTCGCCGGGATGGATAAGCTTTCTTGAGAAGTTTTATCCCGCGTTGATACCGCATGCCTCCACCTGCCGATCGCCCATGACGATGCTTTCGGCGCTGGGCAAGACCTACTACGCGCAGAAGATGGGCATCGACCCGAAGGATATTTTCATGGTTGCTGCGATGCCCTGCACCGCCAAGAAGTACGAGCAACATCGCCCCGAGCACCGCCTTGATAATGGCGTCAGGCTGACGGACGCGGTTATCACCACGCGCGAGCTGATATGGATGATCAAGTCGTACGGCATAGATTTCAACCATCTTGAGGATGGTGAGTTCGACCTGCCCCTTGGCATATCGACCGGGGCTGGCGACATCTTCGGTATCACCGGTGGAGTGATGGAAGCGACCCTTCGCACCGCGTCCGAAAAGCTCACTGGCAAGGCTTGCGACAATCTCGATTACCTTGAAGTTCGCGGCGTGCAGGGCGCGAAGGAAGCGCTCGTCAAGATTGGCGACCGCGTGCTAAGCGTCGGTGTCGCAAACGGGCTGGTGAACGCCAAGAGCCTGCTTGACAAGGTTCTCAGCGGCGAAAAGGAATTCCACATTATCGAAATAATGGCGTGTCCCGG
This sequence comes from uncultured Planctomycetaceae bacterium, assembly GCA_964632015.1. GTDB lineage: Bacteria > Planctomycetota > Phycisphaerae > SM23-33 > SM23-33 > JAAYCO01. The sequence continues at coordinate 1,193 of CAZWAT010000177.1, read as the reverse complement.
CGGATGCAGCGGCGGCGGGGGTCAGCCTTATCCGCCGAAGGGTATGAAGCTGCTCGACCCGCGCCTTATCGAGCTGCGAGGTAAGGCACTGTATTCAATCGACCAGGCGAAGAAGCTCAGAAAGTCGCACGAAAACCCGGCGCTGAAGACGATTTACAAGGAGTTTCTGGGCGAAATCAACGGCCCAAAGGCGCACGAGCTGCTTCATACCCAGTACCATTCCAGAGAGCCCAGAGGCATAAAATGACACAACATACTACCGACAACTGGCATGAGGTGCAGGCGAGAAGCAAAGCGGTTCTTCCTGACAGGCTGGTCAAACTCATCGAGTCGCACAAGGGCGAGGAGCACTCGCAGGGAAACCTTATCGAGGTGCTTCACGCGGTGCAGGGGCATTTCGGATACCTCGGCAGGGAGCATCTCGACGCGGTCGCGCAGTTGTTGCAGGTTCCCGCTGCCACGGTCACGGGAGTGGCGACGTTTTACCACTTCTTCCGTCTCCGGCCCCAGGGAAGGTACATCATCAACGTGTGCATGGGTACCGCGTGCTATGTGAAAGGGGCCTCGGCGGTGGCCGATCGCATCAAGACGGAACTGGACATCGATTTCGGCGAAAGCACCTCCGACGGCGTGTTCTCACTCGTCGCCAGCCGGTGCATAGGCACCTGCGGCCTGGCGCCGGTCGTCATGATAGGCGAGGAAGTATTCCCCAAGGTCAGGCCCGACCAGGTGCCAGGGATGCTCGACAAGTACAGGCAAAAGGCCACGCAAGCCCCTGACGAATCGACGCAAGAGCGTGAATGAGAGTTCATCCGGCGGGCTGTGTCAATGCCGCCGTCAACCGCTTGACGAGAAATGATCGGGCAGAGAGCGGCGTTTGTATATTGCGCCTCAGCGGGATATTACAGTAGCATGTTGATGACTCTGGATGTATTCTTGCGTCAATACGATTGGGAGCGTCATGAATCAGGAACATGCAGGCGATGAGCAGGGACCGGTCGTACCGATATCTCCAAAAAGACGTCCGTGGTGGCGCCGACTGGTGTGGATTGTCCCGCTGGCAATTGTGGCTCTGCTGGTTGCCGTTGCGGCTGTGGTGACGTTTGTGCCGCTTAGCAACCCGGAAACAGGGGCCGGTCTGGAAATAGAGGGCACGAAGATCGAGTCTCGCAGCGACTTCACCATGACAACCA
>CAZWAT010000176.1:0-5775 GCA_964632015.1 uncultured Planctomycetaceae bacterium | reverse complement strand
CCCAAACATGATTGCCCAAACAACCAGAAAAAACAGGCAAATTTCTGTAAAACCCTATTTATCAATGACTTAACGCTGTCTTCATATACATGACGGAGAATTCGCTAATGTTTTGTTTTTGTAAGGCCACAATTATGCGAATTCCCTAATCAAGGTTGCCCGGTGGCGTTCCGATAACTGCGATGGGCTTTGGTTTTATTGTCAGGGAAACCTATGTTTCACTTATCCGGTTCGACATTGCCAGGTCACGAGGCCGAAGCATCAGGAACGTCGGGTTGTGAGGCGTTGGAATTGGAGGTTGTCTTCAGATGAGCCTCGCGGACAGGCACTTGGTCGGAATCAGGCGAAAAATCTGGAGCAAAGTTGTTTCACAGCCTCGACTTGGCGCCAGGAAGGCGCCATGCGCGCGGCTGGTGTGTGTTTTGACGCATGATGCATTGGAGTAGCAAATGGGCATAAAGATCACACGAGGAAAGTCGTTTCCGATAGGTGTCGATCTTGGCTGCAACGTGCTCCGAATGGCCCAGTTAAGATCGGTCCAGGAGTCGTTGGAGCTGTTAGCGGCAGGATCGGCCCCTCTGTCGGTTAGCGCCGACACCAAGGGCGCCGACCGTATGAACGCCTTGACTGAAGCCATGAAGTGCGTATTGCACAATGGATCATTCAAGGGCAAACAGGCGATCATCAGCATTCCTTCCTCGGAAGCATTCATACATCACATCAAGACCCCAAAGCTTCAGGGCCGGTCACTGGTAGACGCGGTGCGGGCGGAGTTGGCAAACAAGTTGCCCTACCCCATCGAACAGGCAGTTGTGAGGCACGTCGTGGCGGGAGACATCCCCGGCGACGGCGAACACCGCCAGGAGGTCGTGACAGTATCCGCCAGTCGAACTACTATCGAGAACTACATTGAAATTGCCCATCGTGCCAAGCTTGATGTGGTTGGCGTCAACATCGCCTCGTGCGCAATCCTTGAATGCTATTCGAGGCTATTCCGAAGATCCGAAGACATGACGCGATCGATCCTGTTTCTGGACATCGAGTCCGATTCGACGCAGGTGGTGCTGTCTCACGGAAGCAGGTTGGCGTTTGCAAGAAGTCTTCCCTACGGAACCAACAGCCTTGACGAGGCGATTGGAGCCGGGCTGAACGTGCCCGGAGATGAGGCGCGCAGACTCAGGCAGGTCGAGACTTCCGCACAGAGCATCAACGACGACGCAACCGCCCCGCTTGAATCGTTTCTCGACGGACCTGCGGATCGTCTCGCCGGAGAGATCACGCAGTGTCTGAGATATTGCGAAACCGTTTTCAAATCACGACAGGCTGAGCGGGTGATATTCGTAGGTCCAGAGGCCTACGACAAGCGACTATGCCAGATGATCGCACGAAAACTGAATCTCCCGGCGCAGGTGGGCGACCCGCTGACACGCATTCGTCGCATAGCCGGTGCGGGACTTGAACATGGACTCGATCGTCGCGAGCCCCAGCCCGACTGGTCGGTGGCGATTGGACTGAGCATCGGAGCACAAGCGGCGTGAGGATTTGCACATGAGTATTATAAATCTGTTGCCCGACGATTACCAGGAGCTTCAAATGAAGCGCCGCATCACCCGCATCGGACTGACCATGCTGGGCGTAGTGATGTCGGCAATCATGTGCGCGTACGTCGTCAGCGAGCGATCATCAGCAAATACACGAGAAGTACTGGTAGAGGTGGAGGCATCTTACGCCAACGCTGTCAAACTGATAGACAAGATGCACAGCCTTCAGTTGCAGCACACCCAGCTAGTGAAAAAGGCTCAGTCCACTTCGGATCTACTTGAGCGCGTACCACGCAGTTACATCCTCGGGGTGATCTCAAACTCCTGCCCGCCTCAGACATCGATCAGCCTCATTCGCATGGAGACCCGTCGCGGCGAAAGCTCCAAGTCAAACAAGTTCAAGGCGCTGGCGTCATCGCGCGCGGGGGGTGGGCCTGGCACAATCGAGCTATGGATTACGGGTCATGCCGGAACAGATGTCGATGTCGCAAGATTCATCGCCAACCTCGCCAAAAGCGAGTTGATGTCGCAGGTCGATCTGATCTACAGCGAACAAAAGGTTTATCGCGATCTTAATGTGCGCGAATTCCAGGTTCGGCTCGAGCTTCAACCCGACGCCGAGATAGAGGCGACAGACAAATCGGGCGGACTACCCAAGGGAGGGCGAGCATGAAGAAGCTGGGGCCACAGATAATCATCATCTTCCTGCTTCTGCTGGGCATACCGCTTGGAGCGTGGAAGCTTGTTTTCGTTCCCGCCAATGCAATGGACCAGGAAGTGCGCGCCGCCATCGAGGAACGCCAGGAACGATTGCGGGATCTCAATCACGCCAACATCAAGATAACCAAGCTGGAGCGCGAGATTGAAAGCCTTAACCAGACAATCGAGGTGTTTCAATCGCGCATGCCAAGCGAGAAGGAAATCGACAAGGTTCTGCACGAGGTCTGGCAAAGTGCCGAATCGTGCAGCATGGTGACCCGCAGCATCCGCACCATGCAGCGACAGAACGAAAACGTCGGACCATTTGCCGAGCAGCCGATAGCCGTGCAACTCGAAGGCGACTTCGAGGGATTCTATTCGTTTCTTCAGGCGATAGAGCAGCAGTCCCGCATCATGAAAATCGCGACGATGAGCATTGAGAAGAACGAGGGCTGCGATGAAGGCGCTATTCGGGCAACCATGGTCATGACCGTCTATTTTGAAGGTCAGCGAGGTTGAGTGTGATGGAAGATTCTTTTGATGCGACAAGCGAGCAGACCGACGAAGTTCAATCGCCCCAGGTCGGCGATTCCCGACGTGCGGGTTTGCTCAGGCTTCAGCGCATAATAGCCGGAAACGGCCCGTTGATATGCGCCGTCGCCGGTGCAATGCTGCTGTTTTATGTAATGGGAATGCGAAAAGGTCCCACAAACGCGTCGGCGGCGCCTTCGTCTGCAGAGATGAAAGTCGAAGCGATTCTCAGCGCCATGAAACAGGGCGCCAAAGCAGAGAAAGCCAACTCCGATCTGGTTGATTCGATGTTCCACCAGGCGACTGAGTCGCAGATCCCGCTTAAGGAACTTCTCAGGAATCCATTCGTGTTTGAGCCTCCGGAGGGGTCGCTTCCGCCGCTCCCGCCTGAACCGGTAATCGAGGAGCCCGAACCATCGCCCCAGCAGGAAGAGGCAATGGAGGCGGTGGCGAATCTGAAGCTCCAGTCGGTACTGACCGGCAGCGGTGGAGCAATGGCGATGATAAACAACAATCTGCTCACCAAGGGGCAGAAGATCAACGGCTGGACCGTAAGCGAGATACATGAACGAGAAGTGGTACTGACCTGGAGGAATCAGCGACGGCTCCTGAAGATGTCCAGGTGACGCCGTTCTGGAGGATTATTACTGGTGCGATCAAAAGGCAACAACGTCATTGAGAGGAAAGACGACAAGGCATCGATCCCGCCCGAGCCGGTGGAATTCGATGACCTGTGGAGTCCCTCCTCCAACGACGATTCGCCCCGAGGCCCGGAGCGAATCCTTCTTGATCGCGGCGATGTCACTACCCAGCAGCTCGAAGCGGCGACGGTCAAGCGGCACGAAAACCCTGGCGTGACGGTGCTTGAGGCATTGATAGATGCCAAGGCAATAAGCGAGCTTCAGGCGCTCGACGCCATCGCAGCATCCTTCAAGCTTCCCTTGGTGCGAGTATCTAGCTCAGAGGTGCAGGAAGATGCGTTTTCCCTCCTGCCTGTGGACTATCTCAAAGCCAAGTGTGTCCTGCCCCTGCGCAAGGAGAATGATTCGCTGGTCGTCGGCATCTCCGACCCATCGGACATCTTCCTAATAGATGATCTTCGTCGCCGGCTTGGGCAGACTATTCGCCTGGTGGTGATTCCCCACACCGACATTCTGCGACTTATCGAAGAGCTCACGGCCGCCCCGCAGCAGCAGGTCGACGAGATCATCAAAGACATTGCCGAAGACGCCGTCGAAGTCGTGGACGAAAAAAACGAGGAAGTCACAGACCTCGAACGTATCGCCGGCGAGAGCCCGGTTATCAGGTATGTGAACTTTCTTATAACCTCCGCAGTGCGTGAAGGCGCCAGCGATATTCACATCGAGCCGGGCGAAGCCAAGCTAAGGGTTAGATTCAGAATTGACGGCATACTGTTCGATCAGCAGACGCCGCCGATGTCCATGCACGCCGCCGTGGTGTCCCGACTCAAGATCATGGCGAACATGGATATCTCCGAACGCCGACTACCACAGGACGGCAGGATACGCGCGACCGTGAGGGGCAGAAACGTAGACCTGCGAGTCAGTACGCTTCCGATCACTCACGGAGAGAAATGCGTCATCAGAATACTTGACAATCGCTCGATTCTTGTGGGTCTCGAAAATCTCGGCATGATGCCCGAATGCCTCAATGCCTTCAACAAGCAGATCACCGAGCCTCACGGAATCATTCTTGTCACAGGACCGACGGGAAGCGGTAAGAGCACCACGCTTTATTCGGCACTGCAAGTGATGGACGGCTCGACAATGAACATCTCGACCGTCGAGGACCCGGTGGAATACGAACTCGCATTCGCCAACCAGGTCGGCGTGCACGAGTCGATAGGCATGACGTTTTCGGCGGCCCTGCGAAGCCTTCTTCGCCAGGACCCCGACGTGATCATGATTGGTGAAATTCGCGATGACGAGACCGCCAGAATAGCGGTGCAGGCATCTTTAACGGGTCACCTTGTCTTGTCCACGCTGCATACCAACGACGCCCCGTCGAGTATCACGAGGCTGATAAACATAGGCATCGAGCCGTACCTTATCTCGGCATCGCTCAACGCGGTTCTCGCGCAGCGACTTGTCAGAAAGATCTGCGAAAAGTGCAAACAGAAGGTAACGCAACCCACCGAGGCAGAGCTTGCGTACCTCAAGACATGCGGCATGGAAGGGGCCGAGCTTTATCAAGGCGCCGGCTGTGACGTGTGCAGGAACACCGGTTACAAGGGCAGGTTGGGCATTTACGAATTCCTCGAACTTGACGACGAGTTGCGGGACTCGATCAGCTCGTCGCCGACGGTGACGGAATTGCGCCAGATCGCCAGGTCGAAGGGCATGACAACACTTCGAGGCGACGGCGTGCAAAAGGCGATTGCGGGTCTGACCACGCTCAACGAGGTTATGCGCGCTACAGAGACATAGCCGGTCGGGACGCGATGAGACCCCCCGCACCCCCCGCGGGTATCGCACCCGACCGGCCCAGATAAACACGGCGATTGCCAGAGGTGAACGAAGTGCTTGTATTGAAAGACCTGTTGACAGAACAGATGAAGAATAAAGCCAGCGACATGCATCTTATCGTCGGCATGCCCCCGCTGCTTAGAATTCATACCCAGCTCAAGCCGATCGAGGGTAGAGGCGAGTTGACGCAGGGAGAGGCTATGAGCTTCCTCCGCGAGATGGTAGGCGAGGCCCGCATTGAAAAGTTTGAACAGGACAGGGACCTCGATTTCTCAACCGCGCTGGAAGGGGTAGGCCGATTCCGTGTGAACGCCCACTGGCAGCGCGATTCGATTGGAATGGCGTTCAGGTCGATCACCGACGATATCCCCCCGCTGGAAAATCTTAATCTGCCCCAGGCGGTGCAATCGCTGGTGAATTTGCCCCGCGGACTGGTACTTGTCACCGGCGTCACGGGATCGGGTAAAAGCACGACGCTCGCGAGCATGATTAACGCGGTGAACATGACGCGAGCAAGC